>CAYVBE010000134.1:5071-11909 GCA_964448935.1 uncultured candidatus Brocadiaceae bacterium | reverse complement strand
ACTAGTTGGGAGGTGTCCCATGAAAACTGTGCAACTGTCGGAAGCCCGAAGGCGGCTGAGTGATCTGGTCCGGGCGGCCGAGCGCGGCGAGTCGGTGACCATCACGCGGCGCGGCAAGGAGGTGGCACGGCTGGTGCCGCCCGAAAGGGATGTTCGGAAGCCACTGCCGGACCTGACTGAGTTCCGGAAATCCATCGAGATCAAGGCAAAGCCGTTGTCGCAGACGGTCATTGATATGCGCAACGAGGAACGGTATTGAGCGCCTATATTGACACCAGCCTCCTGGTCGCCTATTACTGCCCTGAAATGCTCAGCGATGCGGCGGCGCGAGTGATAGGCGAGGTCGCTTTTGCGTGTATCAACCCGCTGGTTGAGGTCGAATTCTGCTCGGCCCTGGGAATCAAAGCCCGGACGGGTAAACTGACCGTGACACCGGCTGAGCGGATACTCTCCCGGTTTCGCCTCCACCTGGGAGAGGGGCGATACCGCGTCGTGCCGCTCGAACTAAGGCAGTACGCGCTCGCCGCCGAGTGGATCGGCCGGTTTAGCACGCCGTTGCGCTCTGCCGACGCCCTGCACCTTGCGAGCGCATTCACCTGCGAACTCCGCCTTCTCACCGCGGATCAAGGGCTGGCCCGTTCGGCCGAACACTTCGGCGTCGACTGCGAACTGATCAAGTAGGATCCCCTCGCTCACCGCTCGTGGCGGTAGCGGGCGGCGTAGTCCTTCTCGCGGTATTCCTCGACCATCCCGGGGGCCAGGGGGTAGCGGCCGTATTCCCGGGCTGCGTCCACCATCGCCTGGTAATTCTCGGGCTTCACTGCGGGGTGGATGCTGTTGCTGGAGGCCAGGATCAGGCCGCCGCCGACGCCTCCTTTGGCCAGCGTCTCCTTGACCGCCTCTTCCACCTCTTCCGGCGTGGCGCGGGGCAGCAGGTAGGAGCAGTCCAAGTTCCCCGCCAGGGCGATGCGGTCCCCGTATTGCTCCTTAACCTGCCCGATGTCCATGCCCGCCACGGGCTCTATGGGGTCCAGAATCTCGATGCCGGTGTCAAGGATCATGTCCAGGATCGGCCACAGGTTGCCGTCCGTGTGCTTCATGAAGGGCACGCCGGCCTCGTGCGCCGTGTCCACCGCCTCCTGCAGGTAGGGCAGCACGAACTCCTCGAAGTGCGCCGGCGACATCATGGGCCCAAAGTTGTGCGAGTAGTCGTCGCCGGTGGACAGGACGTCCGCGCCTGCCTCCGCCGCGCGCGCCAGCACGCGCTTCTTGTAGTCCATCACCATCCGGGCCAGCCGCCGGACGAAGTCGGGGTTCAGCACGTAGTCCATCAGCAGGTTGTCCAGCCCGCGCAGGTAGTGCGAGAACTCGAACGCATCGTGGCCCAGGAAGACGATCGCGCGCTCTCCTTCGAACCGCTCGACCGCCATCCGCAGGCTCGCCAGCCGGTAGTCGGCATCCGGGTCGGGCGGGCTGTAGTCGGCGAGGTCCGACTCATCCGTGATGGGATGCTCGACCACGTAAGGGATGCCGGTGTCGGGCACCTGCCAGACGATGCCCCACTCGTCCCGGTAGGTGTCGTCGGTCAGCCAGTCCGGCCGTCCGTCTTCGAAGACGGTGATGCCGTCGAGGTCGTCCCGCTCCACGAAATCCGCCTGCAGCAGGAACGACCCCTGCGAACCGCGCTCGTAGCGCCGCTTCTGTCTGGGCGTGAACATGTCGGGGTAGAGTCCCTCGATCACCGGTCGGTTGATAATCAGTTCCCACACCGGCACCCGGTCCGGCTGCTCGCGCCTGGCCGCCGCCATGAACCGCTCGTATCCGTTCATATATCGCTCCTGTTGAAGTCGCGTCTCACCACGTGGTAACACACCGGGGGCCGGCGGTCAACTATTTCCGGGCCGCACAATCGCTGCCTTTCATTGCGCGCGCAAATCGTTAGAATAGAGCCGTCGCCACTCAGGTGGGAGGGATTGCCATGATGCGCGGGTCGCCGGTCGTGCTCGGGGTCGGTTTCTTGGTGATCGGGTTTCTCTGCCGGGGCGCGTGGGCGCAGGGGCCGCGGCTGAAGGCCGGGGAGGAATCCGTGCCGCGCTACGGCAGGGCGGAGTTCACCATTGGCCTCGACCGGGAGTACGGCAACCCGTATGACCCGGAGGAGGTCCGGCTGTCGCTCGAGGTCCGCACGCCTTCCGGCAACCTGCATACGGTGCCGGCTTTCTACTACCAGGATTACGAGGTGCTGATACCCGAGACGAACGCGCGCGGCAATGTCTGGCAGTATCCCGTCGGCCAGCCGGTTTGGAAGGCCCGCTACGCGCCCGGCGAGACGGGTGAGCACCGTTGCGTGGCCGTGCTGGAGGACGGGCGGGGCACCGCGCGCTCCGGAGAGGTGCGGTTCCGATGCACGCCTTCCGAACGCGGCGGCTACGTGCGGGTGTCCGAGGTGGACCCACGTTTCCTGCAGCTCTCCGACGGCGAGCCCTTCTTCCCCATCGGCCACAACGTCGCCTTCATGTGCGTCAACCAGCACGTGGGACTCCACAACGTGGACCGGGTTTTCCGCAAGATGGCCCGCAACGGTGCCAACTACACCCGTCTGTGGACCGGCTGCCACGACTGGGCCATCGGCATCGAGGCACTCAAGAGCGCCTGGACCCGGTCCTGGACGCGCGATGACCCGCGGGTTCCCCTCCCCGGGGCGGAGGGTGAGGACGCGGCGAAGTGCGTCCGCATATCCGGAGAGGCGGGCAAGACGGTCCGGCCTAACCCCTCGCACAAGGTCGGCCTGCGGCCGGGGGCGCGTTACGTGCTCTCCGGCACGCTTTCCAGCGCCGACGGCGCGAGCCTGGAGATCAGTGTGGGCAGGGAGCCCATGCACGAGGAGCCCCTCGCGGTGCCGGCCGGCCGATGGACCTCTTTCCGGGGGACCTTCATGCAGCCGGAAAACAGCCGGTGGCTGAGCGCACCGGTCTTCCGGCTCAAGACGCCGGGCACCGTCTACCTCAAGCAGCTCTCGCTCCGGGAGGCGGACGGCGGGCCGGACCTGCTCTGGGAGGCCGACCCCAACGAGCCCATCATGGGCCACTACAACCAGGTGGACTGCTTCCTGCTGGACAAGGTGCTGGAGGCCGCCGAGCGGCACGGGATACGCATCCAGTTCTGCCTCTTTACCCGCGACCGCTACATGCCCCTGCTGCGCGATCCCGATAGCGCCGAGTATGCGGAGGCCATCCGCTACGGCAAGAGCCTGCTGCGCTACTCCGTCGGCCGCTGGGGCTACTCCACCAGCGTGGCGTGCTGGGAGTATTTCAACGAACTCAATCCCGGACTGCCCACGAACCGTTTCTACCGCGAACTCGGCCAATATCTGGAGGAGATTGATCCCTACGGCCACCCGCGCGCCACCAGCGCCTGGCACGACAGCCCGCGCGACTGGCAGCACCCGCAACTCGACATCCCGCAGATGCACTGGTATCTGCGGCCCGACAAGGGCGACAGCTACGCCTACGAGGTGGACGCCATCCTGGCCCGTTGCGGCAAACTGCTGGAGAACTCCTCCGGCAAGCCCGGCATGATGGGCGAGTGCGGCCTGGCCACCCGCAAGTGGGGCATCAGCGAGCTGATGAAAGGGGACGAGGACCTGATCCATTTCCACAACATGCTCTGGGCGACCTCGCTCTCCGGCCTCTGCGGCACCGGCATGCTCTGGTGGTGGGAGGAACTGGACACGCGCGACGCCTACCACCACTACCGCCCGCTGGCGGCTTTCCTGGCCGATGTCCCGTTCGAGCGCGCACACCTCGCGCCCGTTGAGATCGAGGTGTCCGACGAACGGGTCCGGCCCGTGGCCCTCGCCGGGGAGGGCTGCGTTGCGTTCTGGCTCCAAAACCGCGAGGCGTCCTGGAAGCACCTCGTCGTCGAGGGCGGCGAACCTACTGCTGTCGCCGGCCTACGCGTTCAGCTACCCGGGCTCGACCCCGGCCGCTACCACGTCGAGTGGTGGGACACCTGGCAGGGCCGCGTCACCGGGAGCGAGGAGGTCCGGGCCGACGGGGACCTGACGCTCGAAGTCCCCACTTTCACCCGCGATATCGCCTGCCGGATTGCCCGCCGGTAGCCGCCCTATGAGACGCGTACGCTTTGAATCTGCCGTCGGGTCGTTTCACTGCTGCCGGCATTGGCTGCAGTCGTCCCGCTTCTGGTCGTTAGCCCGCCATACGGCGGGCGTTTCACGGTTAGCCCAGGGCGACCGCAGGGAGCCCTGAGGAAAAGGCCAGCAAACACCTTCGGAGCCCGACCCCGGCGGGCGATTCAGCCTCTGTGCGCGCCCTGCGGCTTGCGGTTGAATCGCCCCCGGCGGGGCTCTGTTGTGTTCTTTGCCGTCAACCCAGGGCTTGCGCGCCGTGGCGCTGCGCCCTGGGCTAATCTTGAATCGGCCTGTCGGCCTCTTCACGGCGACAAACGGCCACGTGGTCTGTGATCGCGCGGTTGGTGTGTAATTCCATTTTGAATCCGCCGCCCGCCGATTTATCATGAGGCTTCCGACATCTCACCGAGAAGGAGAAGGCATGGGCACCGTTGAGGAATTCGGCCGGTTCAATGAGGACGAGCACTGCTTCGAGCTGTTCGACAACGATCCGCCGCGCAAGTGGACCAATGTCCACTACAACCGCATCGGCGACGATGAACTCTACGTCGAGTTCTCCAACATCGGCGACGGCACCACCTACGTTCGCGACGCCGATGGCAATCGCTGCACTCTCATCGGCTGGGACTGCAAGTACGTCTACATCCGCGACGAGGACAGCGGCACCGTCTTCTGCCCGGCCGGTGCGCCCGCGCCGCAGGAAGTCGAGGACTTCCGCTGCCGCTACTGGGCCGCCAAGACGGAGATTGCCGGCACCTGCGAGGGCCTCCGCGCCACCCAGCGCTGCTTCGTCCCGCGCGAGTATCCCGTCGAGGTCTGGACCGTCACCATCGAGAACCTAACCGACCGCCCGCGCAACCTCTCCGTCTTCGGCTACGCCATGTTCCAACTCACCGGCTGCGACGACGAGGGCGATTACGTCGGCAAGGACAACTACGCCGAGGTCGTCCCTGAAATGGGCGGCACCCTCATCGTCAACCGCAACACATTCGCCCCCACGGACCGCTACAAGGGTTTCCTCGTCACGCTCGGCGATTTCAAAGGCGCCAACAGCTACCGCGACCACTTCCTGCGTAGCGAGTTCGCCGTCAGCACCCCGCGCATCCTCTGGGGCTGGGATTGCGACGGTCGCAGCGACTGCGGACCCGACTGCGCCGGCGTCGTGCAGGTGGGCCTCCACGTCGAGCCGCAGGGCACCGGGCGGGCCGATTTCCTTATCGGGCAGACGTCCGGACCCGAGGAGGTAATCAGCCTGCGCAACGAACTCAGCCCCGCCGCCCTCGACGTGATGTGCAAGGAGCAGATGGAGACCGAACTGGCGCGGGCCTCCACCTTCCGCATGGACACCGGGCATCCGAA
Source organism: uncultured candidatus Brocadiaceae bacterium (assembly GCA_964448935.1). Taxonomy (GTDB): domain Bacteria; phylum Planctomycetota; class Brocadiia; order SM23-32; family SM23-32; genus CAYVBE01. The sequence goes on along the minus strand of CAYVBE010000134.1, from coordinate 6,400 downwards.
CCGGGACGCGCTGCTGAACGATTTCACCAAGAAGCAGATGTATTCCTACCTCATCAACAAGAGCGGCTTCCGCGACAACCTGCAGGTGGATAATGCCATCTGCATGGTGGACCGGCGCGTGGCCGAGGAGAACTTCCTCCGCGCGCTCTCCTCGCAATACGCCGATGGCTCCTGCCCGCACAGCTTCCGCCCGCTCAACCGGCTGCAGTATTCCGACAAGCCCGCCTGGATCTTGCTTACCGCGCCCGGCCTGGTCAAGGAGACCGGTGACCTGAGCCTGCTGGAGAAGGACGTGCCGTACTTCGAGAGCGACGAGACCGGCACCGTCTGGGACCACATGCTGCGCGCTATTGACTACCTCTCCTCCGACCTGGGCCAGCACGGGCTCTGCGACCAGCACCACGCGGACTGGAACGACGGCCTCGAGGCCACCGAGGAGGCCGGCGAGCGCGAGAGCGTCATGGTCACGCAGCAGCTCTGCTACGGCCTGCGCGAGGTCAGGGAACTGGCCGGCATGATCGGCGAAACCGGTGTGCAGGAACAGACGCGCCATCTCTACGATGACCTCAAGAAGCGCCTCAACACCGTCGCGTGGGACGGCGACTGGTACGTCCGCACCATCTGCGGCGACGGCTACCGCATCGGCTCCAGCGAGAACGCCGAGGGCCAGATGTTCATGAACACCCAGAGCTGGGCCGTCCTCAGCGGCATCGCGCCCGACGACAGGGCGGGCCGGTGCATGGACAGCGTCGAGCGCCTGCTAAAGCTCGACATCGGCTACCGCATCTGCGCGCCTCCTTTCACCCAATACGACCCGCGCGTCGGCCGCATGTCCAACACCATGGCCGGCGCCAACGAGAACGGCGGCTGCTACAACCACGCCGCCGGCTTCAAAGCCGTCGCCGACTGCATCCTGGGCCGCGCCGACCTGGCATGGGAGACCTACCTGAAGGTGGCGCCGGACAATCCGGACAACCCCTGCGCGCGCTCGAAGAACGAGCCGTTCTGCTTCACCAATTCCTTCTCAGCCGTCGAGTATGCCTACGGCCGCTGCGGTAACCCGTGGCGCACCGGCACGGCGGCCTGGTTCACTGTGCTGCTGGTCGAGTGGATCCTCGGCGCCCGCCGCAGCCACGACGGCCTGCTGATAGACCCGTGCCTGACCGCCGACATCCCCGAGGCGCGCCTCCTGCGCACCTTCCGGGGAGCCGAGTACGACATCCACCTCGACAACTCCGCCGGCCGCTGCAAGGGCGCCGCCTCCGTCAAAGTGGACGGCGTGGGGGTCGAGGGCAACGTGCTGCCCGTCTTCCAGGACGGCCGCCACAC
>CAYVBE010000134.1:0-4971 GCA_964448935.1 uncultured candidatus Brocadiaceae bacterium | reverse complement strand
CTGGTGAACGAAAGACACGGCGACAACACGAATCCGCCGCTCCGAATCGCCAGTCTGAACCAGCACGAGATCCATCGCCTCCAGCGCGCCGACGACTGGGACGCCATCGCCGACATCCTCGTGCGGGCGGCCATCGAACTGCAGGAGATCGGCGTCGAGGGCATCGCGCTGTGCGCCAACACGCCGCACAAACTGTTCGACCGCCTGCAGGCCGGGCTTTCGGTGCCTGTCCTTCAAATTGCCGATGCCATCGGTTCGGCGCTGCACCGGGGCGGATGGCGGACCGTCGGCCTCCTCGGCACCCGGTTCACGATGACAGAGGACTTTATCAAGGGGCGACTGGCGGCCGAGCACGGCGTGGAAGTGCTCGTCCCACCGGCCGACGACCAGGCCGAAATCCAGGAGCAGATCTACAGCAAGCTGTCCTGTGGTATGTTCGGCGAGGAGCCACGGCGCTTTCTCACCGGGCATGTTGAACGCCTCGCGGAAGCCGGCGCGGAAGCCGTCATTCTCGGCTGCACCGAGCTGCCGCTTCTCATGAAGGGCGCCTCCCGCTCCGTTCCGCTTGTTGACTCGCTGAACTGCCACTGCACATCCATCGTCCGCTACATCCTGGACGATAAAGCGCCCGAACAAGCCGATCCGCCCGGCGCCTGACGTTCTCACCGCAGAGGCGCGGAGACGCAGAGAACGGATCGCATAGGTCCAGGGACAAAACGAACGGCATTTGCCACAGAGGGCACAGAGAACACCGAGAACAACAGCGCCATCCGGGGCTCAACGGAAACCTCCGCGACGCGACGTTGCGTCGTTGCCGTTCCTACCCGCCTCCAGCCTCCAGCCTGAAAGCCCGCCGTGAAGGGTGCGTCAGCTCTCCTTCACGGCCTGCCGTATTGTTTTGTCAGAACCCCCTCGGCGAGAGGTCTCAGCGGTCCACCCGGTCAGATTCATGCAATTCGCACATCTCCCGACCTGAGCAGCCCTCAGCAACCGGTCCGTTCCATGCCCTTCAAAGCCACAGTTCGGAATTGCCGGCGGCTGCGGGAGAATCCATTACACGCAGGTGATTATACATGTGTAGGGTTAACATGTCAAGTGGCAAAACCCCCTCCTCGTGCACCGGCACTTTTGCGCAGAGAGCACTGCCCCGTATGTTATCTGGAGCCTGCACCGTCTGCCCCGTATGTGATCGCGAGCCCGCGCCGTTCACGGGCGCGGCAAGTTCGGCGTTGCCGTCGGGTCGTTTGCGTACCTGACCCCTACAGCCTAAAGCCTGAAAGCCTGTCGTCATTACGAGCCCGCGCCGCTCGCGGGTTAGGCAATCTCGCCGTTGTCCCTCGAAAGCCAAGAGTACCGAAACCCCAAAGGGCGAGATGACTTCCCCGCCGCTCAAAACCGCAGCCCGGAATTGCGCACGGCTTGGGGAACTCTGTTAGACACGGGCCATTACGCGCGTGGGGTGCGACACATCAGTTTCTTTCCGTTGCCGGCGGCAAGGAGCACCGTTTTGGCGATGCGGGGCATTTGCCGTTGCCGCCAGGGAATGTGAGTCGACATGCAGACCAAAGGCAAGGGCTGTTCCTACCGCCGGGCCGCGCCTTCACGAAGGCAGCAAGGCTGTGTTATTACGGTGACGTATACTCTTACGGAGACAGCGCCCCCGCATGTGCAGCTCTGTCATGCCGACCGACTTCCTGTGGCACGGCCGTCCGGGTGCATGAAGGTTGTCAAAGCTCTGGTTACGGCGGTTGCCTGTGCGAAGTCTTTCTGATACCGTCTTGATAGTTTCGGCAACTACCGTCCATGGAGGCAATTGATATGTCGGATATGGAAGACGCACTGACCGAGGAATCGCGCGGTACTGCTGACGCCTCACGAGCCTGGATATTGCAGTGCAATTCCCACCACTGGGACCTTGACCGCGCCATCGAGCAGGAAGATGTTCTCCGCTGGCCTGTTCCCCAACACGGGACCGAGATTTCGCCAGGCGATACGGCCTACCTATTGCGATCTGGGGAGAACGCCGGAATCTGCGCCGCCTGTAAAGTGACCGCCGGGCCGACCGTAATGGAGGACTTCGCTGAACACGAGAAATACTGGATTGATCGGGCTCAGAGGAAGTCCGGAGAGAAGCTCCGCGTAGAGCTGAAGCTGACTCACACGTTCCTCGACAACCTGATCCACTGTGAAAGACTGGCCACCGTCATGCCTTGGGCCGAGATTATCGCGTCGCCTCAAAGGACAGTCGCTGCTGTCACAATGGAAGAGGCAGAAGTTCTGGGCATGCTGGTCGAAGACCCGGAACGGCAAGACGTGCGTTTCGATCTACTCAACGCCGTGATGAAGGCATTTCAGGAGGACCCGGAGGGTGGAACGCCCGGTTGGCATGTTAAGACGGATGAGCATTCCTACAAGGCGGAACTCGCCCGTAGGGTCGGACCAGTTTTGCGGGGTGTCATCCACGGGCGGTCCGGGAGCCACAGCGAGTTGCTTCACCTGCTATCCCAAGCGAAGGATGTCAACGCCTCGCTCACCAATCTCCTTGGAGGCCAGGGATACATTCACCTTGTCGATTTCTGCGTGCTCTTGGAGCATGGGAACAGGGAAGTTGTGCAGCGCATGCTACGGCGTTTACTGACGGACGACAAGCCGTTATCCGAGAGGACAAAGGCATTCCGTGACGCTTGTCGGGATCTTTACGAAGCGCTTTTCGAAGAGGGCCTTTTCCCTGATGGGAAGAAAAACATCGGAGCCGTTCCGGTGAATTGGCCGGCTTTGTTACTGTTTTGCTATGATCCGAAAAGGTACACCATTTATAAGCCTAAGGATTTCCAGAGTTTCATGGAGAGCCTCAGCTATCCCATGACGAAAAAGTCGCCCGACGAAAAATACCCCGAGTTCTGTAACCTCTGCCGCTTCCTACTCGCTTACGCTCAACTTAGGGGCTATGGCCTGGCGGATATGATTGATGCACACAGCCTGGTCTGGGCGGCCGAGAGAGAAGAACCCATTAAGCAGGTCATTACCTCCGAAACCCCCGATTTGGGCGGTGTTCGCCCGCCGCGTCCACCAACAGATGTCAGCGTGTACGACTACGTATCTCGTGCCGGCTTTCGCTTTCCCACGGAGATGCTCACAAACTACCTGCTTTCCCTTAAGACCAAGCCGTTCGTCATTCTCACGGGCCTTTCCGGCACCGGCAAGACAAAGCTGGCGCAGCTTGTGGCGAGGTACTTTGCCGGTGGTGAGCAAGCAGACGAGCGACGTTGGGCTTTTGTGCCCGTGCGGCCGGACTGGATGGATAACAAAGGCCTGTTGGGCTTCCACAACGTTATCACCGAACGCTACGAAGGTGCCCGGCTGCTCAGGTTGCTACTGCGAGCGCAGGATGACTTGGCCTCGCCATATTTTGCCATTTTGGATGAAATGAACCTCTCCAAGGTGGAATACTACTTTTCAGACTTTCTGAGTTGCCTTGAGAGTTGTCTTGGTGCGGAAGAGGAACCGGAAAAAGTTGACCTGCACAATTGCGTCCGGAAGGAGGGAGAGGAGTCGCTGCACGTCCTGGATTCCGAAGGCAACCGGCTGCTTGTGCCGCGGCAACTGCGAATTCCGCGCAACGTGTATTTCACAGGGACGGTGAATGTAGACGAGACGACTTACATGTTCAGTCCAAAAGTCCTCGACCGTGCGAACACGATAGAGTTCAGTTTCGTTGACCTGACGGGCGCGGGTGACGACAAAACGCAGTTCCGCCTGGACGACACGTGCGACTTTCAACTGGACACCTGGGAGCTGGCCTCTCAGGCTCACTGGGAGGACTTGCAGGACAGATACTCAGGGATAAGCGACAGGATCCAGCGTATCCACGAACTTCTGCAGGGGACTGGGCACCACTTTGGCTATCGCGTGGCGTTCGAAATGGCAGCGTACATCCTCAATGCAGCGCGTTACGTGGGCGATACGGAAGAGACGCTGAAAACTGCTCTTGACCTGCAGATCAGCCAGAAGGTGTTGCCAAAGTTCCATGGCACAGTGAATCAGATTGAGCTGCCGCTCGCCCGGTTGCTGCGTTACTGCATAGACGGCACGACGATGTTGACATCCAGAGATACGAGTGAGATTGTTCCCGACCGGAACGCGGTTCGCTTGGACTGCAACCGACTATGGTGTGAGGTGGAAGAAGGCTGGAAAGCGGCACAACTACCCCGATCTGCCGCAAAGGTCCAGAAGATGCTCGACCGGTTGAAGACGGAAGGTTTTGCGAGTTTCATCGGTTAACCAATGCGTATTTATGAACACAGAAGCGGGGAGGGGTGGGTAGCTCCTGTTGGGGATAGTCCCGTCCTGCAGGGCAACCGGGACTATCGGGTCACATTCGATACGGCAGAGGCGGCGGAAACCGCGGCAAACAACCTCCCGGATTATGTGTGTAGCCGGGGACCTTCGGGAACCGAATTGAGCTTGAACTTCGGGAATTCCGTGGGTGCCGTCCAGCTTGGGGGTAAGCGGGTCGAAGTACGGCACCATGGTAAGTTGGATGACGACAGTTTCCATCTGATGCTGGAAGATATCAGCCGATCCGCCGTGGGGCTGCCGTTTGACTTCAACCGGCCGTCGTATCTGCCCTTCAACCGAACGGAGCGTCTCCGCAAGAGTGTGTTGTACCATAAGTTTGCATACCTCCGGTACATAATGAACCGCAGCAGGAGGCACGATTCCCTACAGGCGGCGCTTAGGCACATCAGCGCACGGCCGCATAGGAGACAGGTAAAACAGTGGCAGGACGAGGAAGTCAGTCGCGTTCGACGCATCGAACCACAGACTGTCGAGGCCGTGGCCCGGCGCCAAGCAGACTTGATTGAACTGCCCAGGAGTTCAAGCTTGCTGGCCACGCGATTGGCTCGGAAACTAGTGGGTCGCTTTCCGCAAGGAATACGCACATGGGAACCCGTGCACACACACGACACG
>CAYVBE010000133.1:10354-11971 GCA_964448935.1 uncultured candidatus Brocadiaceae bacterium | reverse complement strand
GGGTCGCTTTCCGCAAGGAATACGCACATGGGAACCCGTGCACACACACGACACGCCCGAGAATCGCTTCGTCAAGCATTTTGCAGAAGGTGCCCTCGATATTGTCGAGCAGTTTCGGGATCTGCTGTCCCGGAGTCCGAGCAAATACCTTGATGCAACTCTGCGGGACGATTGCCGCCGAATGAAACGGGCATTGGAGACGTTCCTCAGACGGCCGTTTGTTATAGAGACAGATGAGCTACGAAGACTGCCGCTCGACTCTTCGGTGCTCAACACCCGTAGCGGGTACCGGGAAGTGCTCCGCCATTTCTCGCGACTCTCGCTGGCCACAAACTACCCGATCGAGCCGGAGGACCTATGCCGCATCATCGAAACAAAGGACATCGCCACACTCTATGAATACTGGTGTTTCTTCTTGCTGGTGCGGTCGGTGGCGGCGGTTCTGGGCGGACCAGTACGTGCGAAATTCGCTGTCACGGACGAACTGAGAAAGAAGCTGAACGGCAAGCTTTGCGTGGAGTGGGACACCGGCGCTGTTCTGTGGTACCAGAAGCATTATGCGTCCGAGACAGAGTCATACAGCGTTGCTTTGTGTCCAGATTACGTGCTCGCAATCCGTGGGAGGGAATATGTCTTCGACGCGAAATTCAGGGTCAACCGGATGAGTACAGGCGATGACGAACAAGCGGAGGACGATTATCGCCGGGATGTCAAAAACGTGGATCTGTACAAAATGCAGACCTACCGCGACGCTCTGCCGCGGGTGAACTGTGCGTGCGTTCTGTACCCGGGCAACGAGAGCGTTTTCTATGAAGTGGAGCCAAATGGGGCTGGGTCGCAACCGGGCAGGAAGCATCTGGGCTTTGAGACGGTGGAAAGCCTGAATGGTGTCGGTGCGGTCCCATGCCTCCCAACTTCGAATGCAGATTCCTGCAGGCAGCTAAGCCATTTCATTCAGGTCCTTTGCCGGGACATCTGAGCACTGATCGCCTCCCGAAGCGTCCACACAGACGCTCCCCTTGTTTTTCTCCCCCAGCAGCGGGTCCATGAATTCTTTCTTCCCGGCCGGGGTCGTTAAGGAAGGGCGAAGTTCGAAGGTCGAAGGGCCGCCGTTCGGGCCGGGTCGAAGTGACGGCAAAGCGCTGGCCCCCGGCGGGCGGTAGATTTGTGCGTCGCGGGGCTCCTCGCACGGACGGCGGGGAGGGAGCCGGGTTGCTATTGGGATGCCATTTGCTGTTAGCCCGGCTCATGCCGGGCGTTTCACGGATAGCCCAGGGTGACCGCAGGGAGCCCTGGGGAAACCGGCCCACCGCCATCCCAAGAGCCCGCCCCCGGCGGGCGATTCAGGCTTTGTGCGCGGGTCCTGCGAGCCGGGTTGAATCGCCCCTGGGGGGCTCTGATTTCTTTCTTCGCTCTATCCCCAGGGCTTGCGCGGCCGCGCGGCGCCCTGGGCTAATCTTGAGTCGGCCTAAAGGCCTCTCGCCGCCCGTTGGGCGGTCGCCCTGCGATGGCTCAGGGCGGCGAGGAAGAATGACGACGGATCATTCTTCATGGCCTGGGTCGCCCCCGGCGGGCGGTAGATTTGTGCGTCGCGGGGCTCCTCGCACGGACGGCGGG
>CAYVBE010000133.1:0-10254 GCA_964448935.1 uncultured candidatus Brocadiaceae bacterium | reverse complement strand
GGGGAAACCGGCCCACCGCCATCCCAAGAGCCCGCCCCCGGCGGGCGATTCAGGCGTTGCGCGCGGGTCCTACGGGCCGGGTTGAATCGCTCCTGTGGGGCTCGGGGAACGGCAGGCTTTCGGGCTGGATGTTTTGGGCTGTAGGGACGGCGAGAATGGCGGCGGCCCTTCGGCGGGCTCCGGGCGCGGGGGAATCCCGTCGTTTACGCCCGAAAGCCAATCTGACACGCACCGTGCGCTCCGTCATTGCGAGCCCGTTCCGTTTGCGGGCGCGGTAATCTCGTCGTTCATGTCCGAAAGCCAACCATGCGTGCACCCAAACGGCGAGATTGCTTCGCTGCGTTCGCAATGCCGGCGGCGGGGCAGCGGGGACGGCGGGCGCGGGGCTTGTGCGGATCAGTGCTTGCCCTCTGTTACCAGGAAGGCTCCTTCGTAGCCTCTGAGGGTTAGCTCCGGTTCGCCACCGACTTGCTGCGTCTTGCCGGTCAGGGGGCGGTAGAGGGTGTAGAGGCCTTGTGCGCGCAGGCCGGGTCTCAACTGCACTTGCTCGGGGGAGTTGTTGACTATGAAGTAGAGGTCACGGCCCTGCCTCCAGCGGTGCGTGTAGAAGATGCGGCGGTTGGGCTGAGCGAGCTTCAGGTCCGCTCCGTGGCGGTCTCGGACGTGGTCGGGTAATTCGCCCGGCTTAAGCACTACCGCGCGGCCGTCCTCGCGGAACAGGTCTTCCATCAGGCGGTCGAAGGCGGGCTGGTTGCTCGCGGAGTCGGCCAGTTCGGGGCGCCGGCCGATGCTGATGAGCGTGCCGCCGGACCGGCAGAAGTCGCGGAGGGCCTCGGCGGTCTCCATCTCCAGGGCGTAGGGCGCGGGCAGGACGATGACGCTGTAGGATTCGTCGGCGATGCGCATGGCGGTGTCGCGCATGGTCGCTTCCTGCACGGCGCGCTCGTCCACGATGTCGAAGTCTATCTGGTTCTGGGCCAGCTCTCTGCAGGTTTTGGGATAGACTCGGGCGAGGTGGCCGAAGTCCCGCTCCAGGTCTCCGTTCTCGGGCTGCGGGGCTGGGCCCTTGCCGCCGGCCGTCCAGCAGGACCAGCCGGCGCGCGCGGGGTAGAGCACCGCCACGTCGCAGACGTGAGTGCCGCCGCGCAGCAGCAGGCTGAGCCGGCCGACGTAGTCGGTGTAGCGCCGGAACGCCTCCTCGCCGATCTGGCGCTGGTTCTGGTAGAGCGTGAACAGGTTGACGCCCATTACCTGCAGCATGTTGGCCTGCGCGAGGAACTCGTCCAGCCCGAGCTTCTCGCCCGACGGCAGGCGGCCGAAGGCGCAGCACTCGCAGTGGACGGTTTCCTTGCCGGTGACGTGGGCGACGGAGGAGGCGGTTTTGGCGGCCATGAAGACGTGTTCGCCGATGGCCTCGGGGTCGGCGGTGAGGATGTCTATGCCGGGTATCTGCATGGGGCGGAGCGCCGCGAACAAGCTGCCCTCGAACATGGCGTTGCCCCATAGGTTTTCCTCGGCCAGCACGTGGCCGGAGAGGGCGGTGCCGTGCTCCGCGCACCAGTCGGCGATCTGCCGGAAGTAGGCGCGCGAATACATGTCCGTGACCAGGTTCCAGAAATCCTGCCGTACGTAGCGCGCCTCGGGCGCGGTCGAGGTGAACAGGGCGGCCAGGTGCGGGCGCAGGTCGTAACCCGCGGCGCGGAGGAACTCGTCCGGCAGGTCGTCCGTCCATGGCACGGCCGGCGGGCGGTCGGTGAAAAGCGGCCTGTCTATGACGGGTCCGTCCTGTTCCTCCTCGGCGGGATCGCCGCCGGTGTAGCGGTAGCAGATGAGCGGTTCGTCGGTGAAGATGGCGCGGACGTCGTGCCAGAGTTCGGGCGGCGTGCGGCGGGCATATTGCTCGTGGGTCACGCGCAGGAAGGCGCGCACCGCGTCCTCGTCGAGGGTGTTGATGTACTGCCGGCTGGGCGTGTGGCGGCGCGGCAGGGCGGTCAGAAACGTGCCCTCATACATGTGGCGGCGGGCCATGTAGAGGACGGTCCAGCGGCCGTCGGGCGCGTCCCAGCGGAGCGTGCCGGAAGCATCAACGTGGTCGCTCAGGTCGGTCACGGCGTCGGCGGTCGGCTCGGTGTCCGAGGGATAGGCGCATGCCCACTCGAATGCCTTGCAGCTCAGCGGCAGCCGCCGGACGACCTCGGCCGGTCCGTCCACGTGCTGCGTGTAGCAGGCCAGGCCGAGGGCCGCGTATTCGGGGTTGGAGCGCACGACGATGCCGCCCGCGGTGCCGCTGGGGTAGCCCTTCTCGTCGTAGAGCCAGAGCACGAGGCCCATCTCGTGCGCCCGGCGCAGGCCGTAGCGGAAGACCTCCCACTGCCCCTCGCTTACAAGGTAGTCGTCAAAACCGACGTTGCAGACTATGCCGCCGACGCCGAGGCTCTGGAGGTACTCCAGGCGCTCGTCAATGCCTCCGGTCCCTTCCAAAGCTTTCCGATCGTTCAACATGCGGTCGAACCCGTGCACGAGGCGGAGCGGTCGGAACTCGTTGGGCGGGTCCTCGAACGTCGCGGGATCGAAGGGGTCCTCCTGCCCCCGGGCGTGCGGGGCGAGGGCGACAGTCAACGCGGCAACAAGGGCGATCAGGCAGACATCCGAGAGCATGTTGTTCCTCCGGTCAGTTGGCAAGAACGGCAATTCTAACCGGTCCGCCCGGCGCGGCCAACCGTCCCCGGTTGACACGATTCGGCACGCGGCCGACAATGGAGTTCTCCCTTGTTCACCTGCAGGAGGTTCGCGCATGAGTTCGGGTCTGAACGTTTCGATCGTTTTTGCGGTTGTGCTGGCTTTGGCTATTACCTTTTCGGGCGACTCCCTGGCCGCGGAAGGCGATATCACGGCGTTTCCGGAGAACGGCAAGACGTTTACCTTCCTCCGGGAGGACGGTCTCTACCTGGAGGTCGGCTTTACGGGATGGGGGCCGGAGTGGTCCTGGATGGGCTGGCGCAGCAACGTGGGCGCGGAAGGTGACACGACGGTGGCCACCAATACATCGAGCGTCAAAAGCTCCGGCGCGGACATCGAACTCGGAGTCGAGGTCCGGAAGACCGCGCGCCGGCAACTGACCTTCGACATGAGCCTGAGCAGCTCGAAGGACACCGACCTGACCTACGTCGTCAGCAGCCTGCAACTGCCGGGGAAGGTTTTCGGCGAAGGCAAGGTGCTGGTCACCTCCGCCGATGGTGAGGAGAAGACGGTGGAGATGCCCCTGGCCCGCAAGGGGCTGGGCGAGGGCGTGAAACGTTTCACTTGCGTGGACAGCGCGGGGAACCGGACGACCTTCACCCTGGATCCGGCCCTGGAAGTCGGCTCGGACGGGGAGGCGCGGATCGTCCTGGCGCGCGAGCTGGAGGCGGACCGGCCGGTCGAGGTGACCATGACGGTGGACTTGCCGGCGGACCTGACCTACTACGCCAGCGGCGCCGAAGTGCCGCAGACCTCGAACTTCGACGAATGGTACACGTTCCAGCCCGGCGAGGATTTCTCCCAGCGCACCGAGATCGGTATGCAGAACTGGCTGGAGAAGCCGGCCGGCAAGCACGGACGCATCCTGGCCGAGGGCGACACGCTGTTCTACAACGGCGAGCCGATCAAGCTCTGGGGCCTGAACGTCTGCTACTCGAGTTGCGCGCCCGACAAGGAGGTCGCCGACAGCCGCGCGCAGTTCTACCCCAAATATGGCGTAAACGCCGTGCGACTGCATAAATACGCCGACGGTCCCGGCTGGGCGGGCATCCAGTCCGAGGAGAGCTTCGTCGAGTTCGACCAGGAGGGCCTGGACCGGCTCGATTACTTCATCACGCGCCTGAAGGAGCAGGGCATTTACGTCAAGCTCTCGTCCACCTTCGGCGTCAAGCTCGGTCCAAAGGACCGGCAGTACGTTCCCTACATGGATGAGTTCGGCAAACTGAAAGGCGGTCGCGGCCGCGTGAAGACGGGGCACGGCAGCGTCTATCTGTCGCGCGAGCTGCAAGACCTTCAGATTCAGCAGATCGTCAAGATCCTGGAGCACCGCAACCCCTACACCGGACTGACGTACGCCGAGGACCCCGCCGTGGCGGTGGTGGAGCTGTTCAACGAGGACAGCGCGCTGTTCTACGGCACCCAGTCGAAGCTCCGGAATATCCCCACCCTGCGCAAGCGCGCGGGCGAGATGTTCACCAAATGGCTCAAGGAGCGCTACGGGAGCAAGCAGGCGCTGGTCGAGGCATGGGGTGAGGAGGCGCTGAACTCTTTCGAGCACGAGGGCCTTACCGGGGAAAGCTGGGAGGAGAATACCATAATCCCGGCGGGCAACCCCTGGTACTTCGATCCGACCCAACTGGCGGACTCCCAGGCTTTCCGCAAGCAGCGTCTGCTGGACACCATGCTGTTCCTCTACGAGATACAGAACGATTTCTACAGCCGCTACGTCGAGGCCATCCGCGAGGCCGGCTACGAGGGCGAGATCCTGGCGTCCAACTGGCAGGCGGGCCGGGCCTACAGCCACTACTACAATCTCCATTCGGACTACATGGTCGGGATGATTGATCGGCACAACTACTTCGGCGGCGGAAGCGGCGCCAAGATCAACAACGCCACCATGCTGCGCGTCCCCGGCTCGGCTATGCTGAGCGCCGGCATGCAGCAGGTGGCCGACCGTCCGTTCAGCCTCTCGGAGTGGATCCACGTGCTGCCCAACGAGTGGGGCACGGAGGGGCCGGCCATCATCGGGGCCTACGGCATGGGCCTGAACGGCTGGGATGTCTCGTTTATCTTCCAGAACGGCGACGAGGGGACCTTCAGCAACGAGATCGGTTCCCGAGGCTGGGACGTCACCGCGCCGCACGTGATGGGCGTCTTCCCCGCCGTCGCGCGGCAGGTCCTGCGCGGCGATGTGAAGGAGAGCGACGTGCTCGCGACGCGCTACGTCCACGTGCCGTCCCTGCACGAGGCCAGGCTGGGTTTCGAGGACCGCGTGCAGCAGGAGCACGACGTCAAGACCTTCGATAGCGACAAAGTGCCCGCGCGCTCGCTGGCCGTGGCGCGATGCGTGGTGGAGTTCACCGACAGCTACCGCGAGACACCGGAGTTCGACCTGTCCCGCTACGTGACCGACGGAGCCCACCGGTCCGCCACGAATCAGTTGCTGTGGCAGGAGGGCGAGCACAAGCTGGACGGGCACTTTACCATGAACACCGACGCCACGAAGGCCGTGGTCGGTTTCGCCGAGGGCGTGGCCTGCTCCCTGGGCGAGGTGACCATCACGCCCGAAAGCCGCTTCGGGGCCATCTACGTGACCGCGCGCGACCGCGACGAAGACATCGCATCCGGCGAAAACCTGCTGGTAGTCGCCATCGCGCGTGCGCGCAATACGGGTATGAAAGTCTACGATGACAGCCGCATCCTGCAGCGCGGCAAGGCGCCTGTGGTGATGGAGCCCGTCAGGGCCCGTATCCAGGTCCGGAAACCGGGGCAGGCGACGGTTCACGTGCTGGACCACGCCGGAAGGCGCACCGGCCGGACGCTGCCCGTGCGGGACGGCGCGTTCGAGGTAGACGGCGCGCGGGACGAGACGCCGTATTACCTCATCTCCTACGAGTGAGGCGGCCGATCCGTCAGCTCTCGCCGTCGTGTCCGTTGCCGTTCTTCTTCACGGCGGCGTGGAGCTGCTCGGGCGGCAAGTTCTCCATGAACAGGTAGGATTGCCGGATGTCGAAGTGCTGCGCGACGCGGTCCCGCATGTTGGTGACCTGCAGGTAGAGGGAGTCCTCCGGCAGGAATTCGGCCACCGTCCGGCAGAGGTCCCGGCCGAACTGGCCGAAAAGGGGCACCGAACTGACCACCGCATCGGGCCGCTCCCACCGCGTGTCCGCCGCGATGTTCCGCACGTCCAGCGCATCCCCCTGGACGACCCGGACGCGGTCCGTGTAGCGCTTTCGCAGCCGCCGGCAGAAGGTCTTGTTCTGTTCCACGCACAGCAGGCGCTCCCCGGCGGGCAGGGCCTCGAGTATGCCCTCGGTCAGGGCACCCAGCCCGGCTCCCAACTCGATCACGGTGCGCGGTTCGCGCGCGACGAGTTCCTCCCGCACCCGGTCCCCGGCCTCCCGGCACATGGCCACCGGCACCCCAAGGCGCTTCGGCTGACGCAGGAACTGCGTGAGGAACAGCAAGCGCTCATAAAGACGTTCGAGGACCGAACTCCCATTGTCTCCGGGCATCTGTAGGATTGCTCCCAATGCGTGTCCGCCCTGATGCTCGTCGGCTCTCTGCCCGGGGCCGTTCTTCGTGGGCGGCCCGTTTCCCCCAGGGGCCGAAAGCCGACACGGTTCCGCCAGGGCCTTGCCCCGTCTGTTCCAGCGTAGCGCAGCCGGGCCTTCGGCGCAAACGAGCCCGTCTTACAGCAGCCTTCTCGAGGACAGCTCGCAGCGGAGTTGTTCCGCGTCCCGGAAATGGATGGTCGGGATGTCCGCACGTTCGGCCATCTCCACATTCAGTTCCCGGTCGTCCACGTAGAGACATTCCTGTGGTTTTTTTTGGGCGATGTCCAGGGCCGCCCGATAGTGTTCCGGCTCAGGCTTTTTGGTGCCGAGAAAGCAGGAGCTGAAGAAAGACGAGAAATAGCGTCTCAGGCCGAACTCGCGGATGCGGTAGAGATTCAGCGCACGGGATTCGTTATTCAGAGTGGCCAGAAAGTAGTCACCGGATTCCGCCAGGGCTTCGACCATCTGAAGAACGTTCTCTTTCGGCCGGGACTGCCGGAACATGAAGTCCCGGAAGTCCGCTCTGGTGAATCCCCTCTGGCGATGAAACACAGTGCACTTCAGATACTCATCCAGAGACACGCCCCCTTTTTCGAACTCGGTCACGACCAGCTCGTGCCTTTCCTGGAACTCGTCCCAGTCGAGGTCGAACTCCCGTGCCGCGGTCTTTCGGCTTGCCGTGTCCCAACCGTTGGTCAGCAAAACTCCGCCTACGTCCCAGAACATAGTAGTTGTTTCCGCCATGGCTCCTCCCTGAGTTGAAGTCGAACTGCAGCCTGCGGCTTGTCAATGTGCTGTCAATCCCCTGTCTTCGGCAGCTTGTCGCCGCCGAGCACTTAACCGGAATCCAGCTCGGTGTGGTCCAGGTACAGTTTCATCGCCAGAGTGTTAACGATGATGGTGAACAGAATCAGAGCAAATGCCAGACACAGGAAGAAGTTGCGGTGCTCGTAGGCTGTCGGCAGCATCATCAGGAGGGCTACGGAAAGGGCACCTTTGAGGCCGCCCAGGTTCAGCACGGGCTTCCAGGCGGATCGCACTTTCCGGCGCACCAGTCCCATCACCGCCAGGCCCCCGTAGACCGTGGTTGCGCGGGCCAGAAGCATGAGTCCGATCATGGTAGGGATACTCCACCAGGCGATCCGCCAGGCGTGCCCCCCGGCCAGCGCGCCGATGGCGAAAAACAATACAACGTTGGCCACCTGACGGAGAAAGCCCCAGAAGTCATTGAAGAACCGATCGGCGACCCGGGAGCGCCCGTCCCTGTGGATGTGCAGGTGTCCCAGCACCAGGGTTGCGGATATCGCCGCCAGAACGCCGGGAAAGTGGAGGTAGTGTTCCGCCACGGCGAAAGCAACGTAAACGGTCACAAGCGGCAGGAGGGCGCCGATGAACCGGTCATGCTGCTCTTGCCATGTTCGCAGCAGCATTACACATGCGCCGCCGGCCACCGCACCGATCAGAAGTGCCACTGCGAACGAGATGAGAAACCACCCGAATGTCTCAGGTGCGGAGAAGACCAGGTGGCCGGTCATCCGTCCGGCAAGAATGGTGAACAGCACGATGACGGCCGCATCGTTCAGGAGGGATTCTCCCTCCACTATCGTGCGCAGGCGGTCGGGCACCGAAAAGCGCTCGAACAGGGCGGTGATAGCGGCCGGGCGGACTGCCGACAGCACCGTCCCGAAAAGAAGCGCATCCAGCACCGGCACGCCGACCATCAGGTGCAGCGGCAGACCCAGAAGCAACATGCCCAGGACCGGCCCGAGAAGCGCCAGCAGGGCGGATTCCGGCAGGACCGCCAGAAGCTGTCGGGGGTGCAGCTTGCGCGACGAATCAAAAACCAGCAAGGGCAGGAACACGTACAGCACCAGCCGCGGACCGATGCCGAAAGACGGCAGTGGGAGCCCTGTGTGTCGGCGGAGGGCGCCGGCCGCCACGCCGGCCAGCAGAATCCAGCACACCGGCGGTATTACCGCGCGGCGAAGATAGTGCTCCACCGCTGCCACCATCAGCAGGAAAGCGCAGCCCCACAACAGAACCGATACCACACCCGATTCCATGCGGCAGCCCCCTTGAAAGGCTCAATCTCCCTCCGCACACCCCGCGATATGTGCCACCGCAGCGGCCTATTCCCCCGTGCTGTAAACCGGGGCGTCAGGGTATACGGATTTCCAGGCGAACCAGAACATGTAAGCCACCCCGAAATGCCTCCCCTCCGGTGGCTGTTCCTTAAGACTGACTCCCACGGTCTGCTCCTCGTGTCCATATTCCAGCCGGATTTGCGCACCGTTGAACCGCTCTGTTAGCACCGCATCCGTTCCGGCTCCGGCTGCGATCTCACTCAGCGGGTAGCCCTTGATCTTCTCGCCCACCCGAATCACCACCATCTGCTCCTTGTTCGGGTAGGGCTCCAGATCGCGGCGCGAAGCACCTACCGGGAACATCAGTCGCTGGCTGGAAAAGTAGTCCCGGTACGGGTTGCTGTCGTAGTCCCGGCGGTAGCCGGTCTGCCGGCCGAGGACGGTCGCGGCGGGACGTTCCTTTCGCCAGGCCTCCCATGTAACCATTTGCGAGGGGAGGGCCTCGAGCTCCAGGCCCTTCTCGGCGGCGGGGCCGCAGACCGCGCGCATTGCCGCCTGCGACCACAGGCTGCTCTTGCCCCCCGACGGGCGATCGTAAAGCAGCACGTTGGAGTTCCACAGCAGGCCGCTGATGCCGAACTCTCGCACCTGCCCGGCCACCTTTCGGTCGAAGACGACGGCCGAGTTGCACAGCGGGCAGTAGGTCACGGCGATGGGTTTGCCGTCCAGCATGTCATTCACGTTCTCGTGCCACACCAGTATGCGCAGGGGATACGCCCGTGCCTGGCCCCCGATTTCCACTCCAACCACGATGTCGTCCGGATGCAGATACGTTGCCTCTTCCGCCGGCACGGTTTTGGGGCGGGTCAGCGCGGGGATGCCGTCCCTGGGTGGTCCTCCGCGCAGTATCTGGTCCGCGGGTATGAAGCAGTTTGTGAGATTGAAGCCGTTCAGCGTGCGAGGTGCATCCGCACCCACCACGGCGGGCATCGCGCAAATCAGCACGGTTAATGTCCCCGCCGCACGCACCAGGTTGAGCACATTCCCGGACATCGCGCTTCCCCCTTGATCTGCAGGACCAGCACCCCCATCCGTAACTCCATGTTACCAGACTGCGGGACGAGACCAAACCGTTCCTTGATATAACAGCTTGCCAAAGGCGTCAGGCGCCGGTATTCTTTAGATGTGCGGCCGGACAGACTTCGCGGCAGATTCCTACGGCCGAAGTCCCTCCGGCGGGGGTTGACCACGACGCCGGTCTCTTTCGGGGGCCAACCGATGGAAACTTTCTGGGTGTACGCCAGGAACGAGGAAAAGGTGCCGGAGGTCCGAGAGAGTGCCGAGGCAATGGGCTTCCGAGCGGACCGCCAGGACCCGGACTTCATCATCTCCCTGGGGGGCGACGGGACGTTTCTCATCTGCGAGAGGGAATGTCCGGGTGTCCCGAAGCTGCCCGTGCGCGACAGCCTGATATGCTTCAAATGCCACGACGAACCGCTGGAGGCCGCGTTGCGGATGATCCGCCGGGGGGAAGCGCGCGTGATCGAGAGAATCAAGCTGGAGGCCGCCTTCGGCGAACGCCGCATGCCGGCGGCCAATGACGTGGTTGTCCGCAACAAAGATCCCCGCCATGCCCTGCGTTTCCGCCTGACCATCAACGGCAAGCCACTTGAAGAGTTGCTCATAGGGGACGGAGTTGTGGTGGCAACGCCTTTCGGTGCCACCGGTTACTTCAACTCGGTAACCGGCGAGACCTTCCAGGAGGGCATTGGACTGGCACTCAACAATCCCACGGCCGGACGCGCGCACCGGCTGCTATCCCGGATATTTCACAATAAAATACCAGGTTTCTAGTATATATAGTTGTGCGGCGG
>CAYVBE010000132.1:0-12002 GCA_964448935.1 uncultured candidatus Brocadiaceae bacterium | reverse complement strand
CTCCCCGATGGTCTTCGCCCTGCCCTGCCGCCGGAGTGCGCGGACGGCCTGCGGCCAGTCGCCGGCCAGGTCCACGCGATAGACCGTGTCGTCCCCGTTGGGCGAGGAGCCGAGGTAGAGGGTGGCTCCGTCGAGAGCGAGGTCCGTGAAGCCGACGCGGGCGTTGGCCCGGTCAATCAGTTGACCGGCGTTGTCAAAGAGCCGCACCAGCCCCCCGGCAACGGCGACCACCTCGCGGCCGGAGCGGTCGGGCAGGATGTCGCCGGCGGCGACGAAGGCGGTGCTGTAGAATTCGGTGTAGGTGTCGCCCCGGTAGTTCCATGCGTCCTGGGGATCGGAGATCCAGAGCACTTCGCCCTCGCCGGACATGGCCATGACGGCCTGTTTGTTGAAGAAGGTGTCACCCATGACGATCTCGTCGCGGCCGTCCCCGTCAAGGTCGGCTGTGTGCACCGAGAACGCGAAAAAGCGCGCGCCGGGGTTCTCCCAGTTGCGCATCTCCTGCGGCACCCTCATTGGGTGCCGCCAGAGGCTGCGGAGTCGGCCGTCGTCGTACCGCAGGCACTCGGCGAAGTGCCGGCCGTCCACCACAAACACCTCTTCCAGCCCGCGGCCGTGGAGGTCACCGGCGCCGAGCCGGTGGACCAGCCAGTCCACCTCGCGTTTGTCCATGAGGTCGCCCTCCGCCGAGAGCACGTAAACCTGCCGGTCAATGCCGCCGCAGACGATCTGTCGCTCCTCGCCGGGCATGAGCCGGGCGACGACGACATCGTAGAGAGGCAGGGGAGACTTGAAGGTCCACGCCTCCGACCCGTCGGCGTTCAGGGCGTGCAGCGTTCCATCCGCAGCGGCCGCAAACACCTCCGTGCGGCCGTCGGCGTCCGCGTCGGCCGCGGCGAGGGCGAAGGGGAATGCCCCCAGGTCGCGCTGCCAGATCAGATCGCCGGAGCGTGCATCCTGACACGCGATGGCGCCCTCATAAGTGCCGTATATCAAGTCCTTTACACTGTTTCCGGTCAGGTCTGCGAGCGCCAGGCGCCACGCGCTGCCCCGGACCGGGATGTACGCGCCGCCGCCGCCCGACTTTCCGCCTTCCACATGCATCTCATTGCTCTCCAAGGATTTACCCTGACAAGAGTCTGGCGCCGGCGCACCGACCACCGCGCAAGCCAGCACCCCGACTATGCACCACGCCCTTCCCTGCACCGGGTCGCCACTCCCGCTTCGTGAAGATTCGACGGAATCAGAGCCCATGACTTAACCGATTGCGGGGCGCGTTGCAACGGGGCGGACCGTTTCGCCCGATGCGCGCCCCGCGCGTTTCGCTCGATAACGACGGGCCTCCCTGGTAACATATTGTTCGGTCCCCCCATCCCGGATTCAGGGTGCTGCACCATGAAACGTTGCACACAGATAACGATCGCCCTGGCGCTGGCCGCGCTGGCCTGCCTGGGCGCGGAAACCGAGGAGCCCGAGCCGCTGGTGCGCGTGGACGGCCACGAGATAACGTCAGCCGACCTGGAGGAGTCCATGCGTGCCGGGGACGCGCCGAGGCCCGACGCCCTGCCCACGGGCGAGGACGCCGAGTTCGAGCAGCTCCAGACCCAGATCAGGAAAACCACGCTTCAGAGGCTGATTGACCGCCACCTGCTGCTGGAGAAGGCGCGGCAGGAATATCTGGGAGACGAGGGCAGCGCGGAGCAGATGGAGGTGCTGGCCGAGAGGGAGTTTGAGCGGCTCTCGGAGCGCGTCGGGTCGCGCATGAGGCTGCAGCACATGCTGTCCGAACAGGACCTGACGGTGGCTGAGTTCAAGCTCAGACGCGCCGAGGACCTGCTGGTCAACCGGCTGCTGATTGACGAGGTGTACGACCGCGTGCATGTGACGCCGGGCGAGATACGCACCTACTACCGCGAGCACAGGGACGAGTTCAAGTTGCCCCGCAAGATCGTTTACCGCCAGATATTCCTGCCCGTGGTCAGCCGGGAGCGGGAGGAATCCGGGAGGGAGCTGGCGGAGGAGCTGCGGCGTAAGATACTGGCCGGCGAGGACTTCCCGAAACTGGCCGACGAGTATTCTGCGGACGCCGAACGCTATCCGGGCGGCCTGCACGAGGTGTCCGTGCCGGAGGAACAAGGGGACTGGGTGCCGCCGGCGGTACAGGGGCTGGTGCCGGGGCAGGTCTCCGAGGTCCGGGAGGTCAGCGGGGGTTTCGCCATAGTGCGGCTGGAGGAGATCAGCCCGGCGCACGTGCAACCTTTCCGGCAGGTGCAGTCGGCGATCAGGGACAGCCTGCTGGAGGAGGCCAAGATGGCGGCCTACGACAACTACGTCAAGCGACTGAGGAACCAGGCCGTGATCATCGAGTATCCCGCCGCCTCCGAGCTGGGCCTCTGACCCGGAAACGGGTGAGGGCCACCTTCATCGAGCATCCGACCGCATGGGAACCATACGCCCAATCCTGCACGTGCTGCTGCCGATGGCCCTGGGGGCCTGCCTGCGCGCCGTGGGGCTGTTCGGGCAGCGCGAGGGGGAGTTGCTGCGGAAGTTCGTGGTGCGGTTCGCGCTGCCGCTGTTCATCTTCTTCTCCCTGTATCAGGCCGAGGCGCAGAGCCTTGCGGCAATGGCGCCGATGGTGGCGGCGTTCGTGCTGATGACGGCGATCATGTTCCTGCTGGGCTGGACGGCGGCGATGCCCTTTGAGGACGTGGGGCGCAGGACGGCGGTGCACGCCTGCGTGACGTTCGGCAACTGGGGCTGGATGGGCCTCGGCGTGGTGGGCGCGCTGCTGGGCGCGGGCGGCACGCAGCGGGTGGTGTACTTCACCATGTTCTGGTGGCCGGTCTTCTACGGCTTCGGGCTGCCCGTGGGGCTGATTCACGCGCGCAAAAGCCGCAAGGGGGCGCTGCTGCGCAGCACGCTGGCCGTGGCGGCTCCGCCGCTGGCAGCCATGGGGCTGGGGCTGGCGCTGAACCTGACCGGGATCCGGGTGCCGGAGCTTGCCGTGGATGTGCTGCAGCCGTTTGCCGGCATGACGGTGCCCCTCATCCTGCTCAGCGTGGGCATGCTGCTGGACGTGCGGCGCATCGGTGGCACGTTCTGGCCGGTGGCGGCGATTTGCGGCGCCACGCTGGTGATCGGCCCTCTGGTGGGACTGGGGCTGGCGGGGATTCTGGCACCCGACGAGGTGACCTACGGGGTGATCATTCTCGAAGGCGCCATGCCGGTGGCCACGCTGGTGCCGATCCTGGAGGAGAACTTCAAGATGGACGTCGAGGTGGTCAGCACGGCCATACTGGCCAGCACGGTGCTGTCCATGGTCACCCTGCCCGTCGTGGCCGCTCTGGTGCTCGCCGCCGCGTGACGTTCAGAGAACCCTCGCCTCTCCGCCGGGCCTGCCGTTCTCTTCCAGCCAGTCGAGCACTTCCCTGAGACTTGCGGTGGCGACGCAGATGCGAGTGTCGGCGGCGCCGTAGTAGAGGTAGATCGTGTCGCAGTCGTCTCCGATCGTCAGGCCGCAGGGAAAGACCACGTCGGGCACGTCGCCCGTCCGCTCATAGCCGGGCCCGGGCCCGAAGATCCACTCATCGCTGCGCAGCAGGACCTCGCGCGGGTGGTCCAGGTCGAGCAGAGTGGCCCCGAGGCGATAAATGGAGCCGGACGCGGTGGTCTTGACGCCGTGGTAGAACATGAGCCATCCCCGGTCGGTCTCCAGCGGCGGCGTGGAGAGGCCGATCTTGCGGGCGTCCCACCAGGCGCCGCGCCGGGCCTCGATCAATATCTGGGCGTCGCCCCAGTGCCGGAGGTCCGGTGACCAGGACAGCCAGATGTGCGCGGGCCGGTCGGCGCTCATGGGTCGGTGGATCATGGCCCAGCGGCCGTCGAACTTCCCGGGGAACAGGGCCGCGTCCTTATCGTCCGGGCTCATCACCATCCCCTTGCGCTCGAAATCGCGGAAGTCCTCGGTGAAAGCCAGGGACACGCCGGGCCCGCCCACGGTGAAGCAGGTGTAGCTGACGGCATAGCGCTCCTCCGCGTCCAGCCACGTGATGCGCGGGTCCTCGATGCCCCAGGTCTCCTCCGGGTAGCGGTCGGGGTCCGGCAGGAACGTAGGCTCCGGGTCTATCTGCCAGTCCGTCAGACCGTCCTGTGACCTGGCGGCGCAGAGGTGCGAGATGCCCCGCATGTCCTCCGTACGCGCCAGCAGCAGCGTCTCCCCGGAGTGCAGCCGCGTCGCGCCGGCGTTGAAGACGCTGTTGACCATGTAGGGCCACTGCCGGGCCGTCAGGATGGGGTTGTGCTCGCTGCGTTCGAACAGGTCGTGTCCTCGGATTTTTCCTGGGCTGTACATATCTCTCACGCGTAAATCAGGAAAGCATCAAAAGTCGGCAAAGATGACGGGAGTGTTTCAGCCGTTGTCCTCGATCAGCGCAAGGGCCCGGTCCACGATGTTCTGCGGCGTGAAGCCGAGGGCCTCCATGACTTCCTGCCCCAGCCCGGACTCGCCGTACCGCCGCAGGCCGATCACGTCCCCGTTGCCCCCCACATATCGCTCCCACCCCATGGGCGAGCCGGCCTCAATCGCCAGTCTCGTGCCTACCTCGGGCGGCAGAATGGAACGGCGGTAGTCGGCGCTCTGGCGCTCGAAAAGCTCCCAGGATGGGAAACTCACCGTCCTCACGCGCACACCCTTCTCCGTCAGCACCCCGGCCGCCTCCAGCATGGGATGCACCTCCGAGCCGCTGGCCATCAGGATGACCTGCGGGTCCCCATCGTCCGGGTCTGTCAGGACGTAGGCGCCCTTGTGCAGATTCTGGGCCGCCGGATACTGCTCCCGGTCCAGGATGGGCAGCTTCTGCCGGCTGCAGACGATGGCCGTGGGGCCGTCGGTGTTGATCAGCGCGCTGCGCCATGCCTCGGTAGCCTCATTGGCATCGGCCGGCCGGATGACGGTCCAGTTCGGGATGCACCGCAGGGAGGCCAGATGCTCGATGGGCTCGTGGGTGGGTCCGTCCTCGCCCACGCCGATGCTGTCATGGGTGAACTGGTAGACGGCCGGGCACTCCATGAGTCCCGCCAGGCGCAGTGACGGCCGTGCGTAGTCGGCGAAGACCGTGAAGGTGGAGCCGTAGGCGCGCAGCCCTCCGTGGCGGTCTATTCCGGAGCAGGCGGCAGCCATCAGGTGCTCGCGGACGCCGAAGCGGATGTTCTGGGCGCTGAAATCGCCGGTGTCCATGCTCCGGCCGTCGTCGGGCAGCGTCTTGGTGGAAGACCCCAGATCGGCGCAGCCACCGATCAGGAAGGAGCAGTTGTTCCGCAGTGCCTCCAGCGCGTCGCCGCCGGCGTTGCGGGTGGCCATTGGGCCTTCGTCCGGCGCATGGAGGGGCAGGCCTTCGTCCCAGCCGTCGGGCAGTTCCCTGGCCCAGGCGGTGCGCCACCGGTCGGCCCGCACGGGGTATTCATCGGCGTAGCGCTCGAACGCGGCCTGCCATTCCCTGTGGGCTTCCTTGCCCTTTTCGGCGGCCTGCGCGAAATGCTCCCTCGCGCGCTCGGGCACCAGGAAATGCTTATCCTCCGGCCAACCCAGATTGCGCTTGGTCTCGCGCATCTGGTCGGCGTCCAGCGGCGCGCCGTGGGCGGCGTGGGTGTCCTGCACGGGGCTGGCGTAGCCGATGTGCGTTTTGCAGACGATCAGCGAGGGGCGATCCGTCTCCGCCTGGGCCTCCTCGATGGCGGCCGCGATGGCCTCCACGTCGTTGGTGGCGTCCTCGACGCGGCAGACGTGCCAGCCGTAGGAGCCGAAACGGGCGGCCGTGTCATCCGTAAACCATTCCCCTGTCGGCCCTTCCAGCGATATATCGTTGTCGTCGTAGAGCACGATCAGCCTGCCCAGGCCCAGGTGCCCCGCCAGCGAGCCGGCCTCGTGGCTGATACCCTCCATCATGTCGCCGTCGCTGGCCAGTACGTAGGTGTAGTGGTCCACGATCTCGTGCCCGGGCCGGTTGAACTGATTGGCCAGGTAGCGCTCAGCGATGGCCATGCCCACCGAGTTCCCGATGCCCTGCCCCAGGGGGCCGGTGGTGACCTCGACGCCCGGCGCGCAGTCCCCCTCCGGATGGCCGGGCGTCATGCTGCCGAGCTGCCGGAAGTTCTTCAACTCCTCCATCGGCAGGTCGTATCCGCTCAGGTGCAGCAGGCTGTAGAGCAGCGCCGACGCGTGGCCCGCGGAGAGGGCGAAGCGGTCCCGGTCCGGCCACGTCGGATCGTCGGGATTGAACCGCAGGAAGCGAGTCCAGAGCGTGTATCCGATGGCGGCGCAACCCAGCGGCGCGCCGGGGTGTCCGGAGTTCGCCGCGTGGACCATGTCAATCGAAAGCGTCCGGATGGTATTGATGCACAGTTCCTCGAAGTCCATCTCTTCCAGCGACATTTCGTGCTCCTTGCAATGTGGTCCGGCAGAAGAGAGCCGGGCAATCGGGATTTCCGGCTGCGTGAATCGCCCCAGGGGAATATACTAAAGGATTAGGAGCTTTTCTTCCAGTTCCGCTCCGCTGCGGAGAACCGAAAGGGGGCAACGCCATGGCTACCGATCCCGTATGTGGGATGGAGGTGAACCCGGAGCAGGCCGCCGGGAGCAGCGAATACCGGGGGGAGACGTATTACTTCTGCAACCCGAAGTGCAAGGAACGCTTCGACGAGGACCCGGAGCAATTCCTCGGCTCCGATGAGGAGGAAGAGCCGGGCGGCACCGACCCCGGGCGGATGGGGGGAGCCGCGCGCGACGCGGGGGAGAACTGCGTCCTGTCCATCGGCGACATGAGCTGCGAATCGTGCGCCCGGACCATCGCCCGAACGCTCCGAAAGCGGGACGGTGTGCTGTCCACTGACGTGAGCTTCGCCGGCGGGCGGGCGGAGGTACGCTACGACCCGGACGTCGTCGCCCCGCAGGACCTGGTCGAGGCGGTGGACGACGCCGGCTACAGCGCCGAGGTGGGTGAGGCGGAGAGCGACCGAAACGTGGAGGAAATGCGCCGCGCGCGGCGGCGCATGGCGCTGGCATGGGCCGTGACAGGCCCCATCATTCTGCTGATGATCCCGTTCATGCTGGGGTTCGAGGCCGTCCAGCCCTATCACGTCTATTACGAATGGGCCATGGTTCTGCTGGCCATACCGGTGCTTTTCGGCGCCGGCCCGGCCACCTACCGCAGCGCGCTGAAGGCCCTGTGCAACCTCTCGCCCAACATGGACGTGCTCATCCTGCTGGGCAGCGGCAGCGCCTTTCTCACAGGGCCCTTCAGCCTGGCCGGCCTGGAGATATACAACTACGCCGGCGTGGGCGCGATGATCATGGCCTTCCACCTGACCGGGCGATACGTGGAAGCGAAGGCCCGCGGACGCGCCAGCAAGGCCATCCGCAAGCTGCTGGAGCTGGGCGCCAAAACCGCACGCATCCTGCGGGACGGCGAGGAGGTGGAGGTGCCCGTGGACGAGATCGAGGTGGACGACGTGATGGTCGTGCGGCCCGGAGAGAAGATACCCACCGACGGCGTGGTGGTCGAGGGACGCAGTTCGGTGGACGAGTCCATGGCGACGGGCGAGTCCGTGCCCGTGGCGAAGGAGGAAGGCGACGAGATGATCGGCGCCACCGTCAACCAGGAAGGCCGGCTCAAGGTGCGGGCCACGCGCGTAGGCGAGGAGACATTCCTGTCCAACGTGGTGCGCATGGTGCGCGAGGCCCAGGGCAGCCGAGTGCCCATCCAGGACTTCGCCGACCGGGTGACGGGCTACTTCGTGCCCACGGTCATCGGGCTCTCGCTGCTGACGTTTGTGCTATGGATGGTCTTCCCGGGGACCTTCGCGGGCATCGCGGCGGCGGTGCGACCGGTGCTTCGCTGGGTGCCGAATCCGGCGGAGGTGACGGCGGTCTCGATGGCGGTCTTCGCAGCGGTGGCGGTCATGGTCATCGCCTGCCCCTGCGCGCTGGGGCTGGCCACCCCCACGGCGCTCATGGTGGGCAGCGGCATGGGCGCGCAGCGCGGCATTCTGATCCGCACCGGCGAGGCGATCCAAACCATGAAGGACATCCACACGATCCTGTTCGACAAGACCGGCACCCTGACGAAGGGCGAGCCGGCGGTGACCGACCTCGTTGCGCTGAACGGCGCGGAAGAGAAGGAGGTGTTGCAGCTGGCGGCCTCGCTGGAGAGCGCCAGCGAACACCCGCTGGCCCGGGCCGTCCTCCAGCGAGCCGAACAGGAGGAGCTGCACCTGGACGAACCCGACGACTTCGAGGCCGTCAGCGGCAAGGGCGTGCGCGGGATGCTGGAGGGACAGGCGGTGCTCGTGGGCACCCCCGCCCTGCTGGAGGAAAACGATGCGGACCCCGGTCCGGCCGAAGATATGCGGGAACGGCTGCAGGACGAGGGGAAAACCGTCGTCCTGGTGGCACGGGAGGGCGAGGTCCTGGGCGCCATCGCCATCGCGGATACCCTGAAAGAGGACTCCGCCCGGGCCATCCAGCGCCTCAAGAAGATGGGGTTCGAGATAGCGATGATCACCGGGGACAATGAGCGTACCGCCCGCGCCATTGCCGATCAGGTGGGCATTGACCGTGTGGTGGCCGAGGTGCTGCCCGAGCGCAAGGCAGAGGAGGTGCGGCGGCTGCAAAGCGACGTGGGACGCGTGGCCATGGTGGGGGACGGCATCAACGACGCCCCCGCCCTGGCGCAGGCGGACGTGGGCATCGCGCTGGGCACGGGGACCGACATCGCCATCGAGAGCGCCGACATCACCCTGGTGCGCGGCGAGCTGGGCGCCGTGGTCAGCGCCGTCAAGCTCAGCCGGGCCACCTTCCGCAAGATCAAGCAGAACTTGCTCTGGGCCTTCGGTTACAATATCATTGCCATTCCGGCCGCCATGCTGGGCTTCCTGCACCCGGCCATCGCGGAGGCAGCCATGGCGTTCAGTTCCGTCAGCGTGGTGTCCAACTCCACGCTCCTGCGCCGCGCCGACATCAGCCTCAACGGAGAACAGACCGCATGACCGTTGACGTCCACACGCACGCATTCCCGGACGAGTTGGCAGACCGGGCCATCGAGACGCTGAACGAGGAGATACCGCGCAAGGCATGGGCCGTTCTGGACGGCAGCGTGGGCGACCTGCTGTGTTCCATGGACGAGGCCGGAATCGAGCGGAGCGTCATCGCCTCCATCGCCACCAAACCCAAGCAGGCGGCCGCCATCCTGCGCTGGTCGGAGTCCATCCGAAGCGAGCGCATCATCCCGTTCGGCTCCGTCCATCCGGAAGGCGCCGATCCCGCCGCCGACGTTGCCGCCATAGCAGGAGCAGGGCTGCGCGGAGTGAAGCTGCACTCCATGTATCAGAAGTTCTCCGTGGACGAGCGCCGCATGTGGCCCATCTACGGCGCCATCGAAGAGAGCAATCTGGTCCTGCTGTTCCACGCCGGGCGGGACATCGCCTTCCCCCTGGACGACGACCGGGCCACGCCGCAGCGCATCCTGAACGTCCACCGCGCCTTCCCCGACATGCGCATCATCGCGGCGCACATGGGCGGGTGGAAGATGTGGGACGAGGTGGCCGAGACGCTGGCCGGAGAGGACGTCTGGCTGGAGACGTCCTACAGCTTTGCCATGGGGGCCGGAGAGGCGCTGGGGCAGATCATCGAGCGGCACCCGGCGGACAGGATTCTGTTCGGCACGGACAGCCCGTGGACCGATCAGTCGCGGACGCTTGATCTGGTCAAGCGGGCGTTTCCGGACCAAGAGGCGCAACGGCTGGTGCTGCGGGAAAACGCGGAGCGGCTGCTGGGGCTCGGCTGAACCGGCTCACTCCGGCCAGAGCGGCCGGATCTTGACCAACCCACCGGAGTCCTGTGCGATGTACATCATCCCGTCCGGGCCGATTGCCAGCCCTTCCTGGTCCCTGCCGGTCATCGTGTAGGTCCGCACCGGCTTGCCCTTCAGCGTGAATCTGATCAGCAGATTGTTCGTATCGCTGACCGCCAGAAGCTGCCCCGCCGACGCGTCGTACCAGAGCGCGCTTATATCTATGATGTTCGGATAAAACCAGGTGATGATCCGGACGGGCCCGTCCGCGTCGGGCGCGTCGAGCGGCAACTCGATCTGCACGATGACGGACGGCTCCGCCCCCGATTCCAGCGTAAAGCTCTGGTTGGCCACAAAAAAGGTGCCCTGCCCCGAACCGTCAGGGTTCGGCACGAAGCAGATGGACTCGGTCCCATTACCCTCCGGCTTGAACAGCTCCGTCTCGCCGACCGATCGCGGCAGGGCGAACTCGCGAATCACGTCGAACGTCTCCGGGTCCACCTCCAGGATCTTCTCCTCGCCCTCGATCACCACATAGAGCAACCCGGACGCGGGCACGCAGGTGACGCCCTCCAGGTCGGCCCCGGCCCTCAGGGAGGCCCGTCGCAGCACTTTCCCATCCGTGTCAAGCTCCGCGATGTCCCCCTCGTCGCCCACCAGGAACAGCGTGCCGCGACCGGGGTGGAATGTCAGGCCGGACGGCTCGGTGAAGTGCTCCTCCAGTATGTCGCCTTCCCACTCGTAGGGCAGCACCACGGAGCGGGGGTCCGTCACGTGCCCGCAACCGCTGCCGCTGCAACCGGTACATACCAGAAAGACTGCTGCGAGGCCAACCGTTGCGACTGAACTCCAGGTGTTCAACGCTCCCTCCTCCAATCGAAGCCAGCAGATGGAACCGGGTGGGTGAAAGGAAAGATTATAGCCGTGTCAGGACATTGTTGGAAACGAAAAAGGCGGTTGAATATGGCCCCGGCGTCGCATGGCCAACCGACCTGGCGGACACTGTAATTACGGGCGCGGCACCGATTGGGGGAAAGTCCCGGGCCCGGAAAAAGAATTTCGCGTGAGGCCCTCTGAAGACCACCGCGGCGGGCGCCCCGGCCGAGATCGCCTGAAGGAGGCCTACGCCGCGCGTTCCAGAGCGACCGACAGCAGTTCCTCCACCGTGGTGGTTGCCACACAGATGCAGGTGTCGGCCGCGCCGTAGTATACCTTCAACTCCCCGTCCGGCTCCCGGATGGCCGCCGAGGGATAGACCACGTTGTTGATGTCGCCGATCCGCTCGTAATCGGTGCGCGGGGCCAGGACGGGGATGGAGCTGCGGCCCAGCACCACGGAGGGGTCCTCGGCGTCCAGCACCACCACCCCGGCGCGGTAGATGGGCCCGGCGCCGGTCATCTTGATGCCGTGGTATATCTCCAGCCACCCCTCGTCGGTCTCGATGGGCGTCGTCGAGCCACCCACGCGGTAGGAATCCCAGTAGCCCTCGCGCGGGGAGACCAGCACGCGGCTGTCACCCCAGTGCAGTAGATCGTCGGAGAACGATATCCAGATACGCCCGACGTCGTTGCCCACCGGCCGGTCCAGCCGCGCGTAGCGGCCATCCAGCCTGCGGGGGAACAGGATGCCGTCCTTTGTGCCCGGCTCGCTGATCACTCCCAGCCGCTGGAAGGATATCAGGTCTTCCGTGCGGGCGAGGGCCATCACTGGTCCGTAACCGCTGAATGCTGTGTAGGTTACATAGACTTCCCCCTCCAGAATTGTGATGCGCGGGTCCTCCAGGCCGGCGGTCTCGTACTTCTGCATGAAGCCTTCCGAGGCCGGCGTCATCACGGGCAGCGATTCCAGCTCAAAGCTGTACCCGTCCTCCCCGTGGCCCAGGGCGAAGACCGAGTATCCGTGCTGCCCCTCCACCCGCAGCAGCATGTGGTAAGTGTCGTCCAGCTTGACCGCCGACCCGTTGAACACCGTGTTGCAGGTGAACGGTATGTCGGCCGCCGTGATGACGGGGTTGTCCGAATGACGGTGCAGGATATCCTGTTCGACCAGCCACGGCGTGTTCATAGCGTTTTCCTGGCTTTCTCGGCGTAGCAGGCGCATTCCAGTGCTTCCAGCGAGATCATGCCCAGGCAGATGCAGCTATCGGCGGCGCCGTAG
>CAYVBE010000131.1:0-12054 GCA_964448935.1 uncultured candidatus Brocadiaceae bacterium | reverse complement strand
GTCAACCTCCCCCCTCCCTCGTGGCCGCTTGAGCCAAAATCCGTGAACGGTTACAGAAAAACAGAGCCCGTGGAACGGGCGCCTCAGCGGCGAGGCAGAGAGCTATACAGGCCCCTGAACGTCCTGAATCGCCACCTGCAGGGGCTCCGGGTGTTTTTTGCCCCCAATCCCCGGGTTCCCCCGCTTCGCGGGCTCACGCGGGGCTACGTCTGAAGCGCCCGCTTCGCGGGCTTACAGAAACGGCTCTCCCTGCGGTCCTCGGACCATCTTCTGAAGAGTCTCCGTGCCGTAAGCCCGCCGGGCAGGCGATTCAGGACGTGCGCTAAACGCGTACGCCCTTGCAGGGCGGAATCCGTGCTTCGAACGCACCGGGGTCAGACACGCGAGGCGGGGTACGCTACGAACCTTCTCGGTTGAGCACGCTAACCCGGGTATTTCACGAGTGTTTTTCGTCCAGCGGACGTTTTTGCCCTCATGCGGCGCCCTCCGCGCTCGCCTGTCCTCGACGTGCCTTCTGGCACGCCTGCGGTAGCTCGCTTGTGCGGGCTTGCCTGAGAGCAAAACCGTCGCCCTGGTGCGTACACAGGGTGTTGCTTGTGCACGGCCGGTTTGTTTGCTGTAAGGTACGTTTCTTCAGATAGATGAGTGCGGTCCCGAAAAACTCTCGTGAAATATCCGGGCTAAACGCGTACCCTGCTAAAGCAGGGTGGTGCTGAAGTACCGCTCGGCGCGGTCGGGCAGGATGGAGGCGATGTTGCCGTCCACGCGGCGGGCCACGCTGCGCGCCGCCCAGACGTTGGCACCGGAGGAGATGCCCACCAGCAGCCCGTGCTCGCGGCCCAGCTCGCGGGTGGTCTCGATGGCGTCCTCATCGGTCACCTCGATCACCTCGTCCACCAGCGAGACGTCCAGCACGCCGGGCACGAATCCGTCGCCTATTCCCTGGATCTGGTGCAGGCCGGGCTCGTGGCCCAGCAGGGCGGAGACGTTTTTGGGCTCGACGGCGACGACGCGGGCGTCCGGCTTGTGGTCGTGCAGAAACTTGCCGACCCCCTGCAGCGTGCCCCCGCTGCCGACGCCGGCGACGAACGCCGCAATCTCCCCGCCCATCTGGCGCCACAGCTCGCGGGCGGTCTGTTCGTAGTGGACGCGCGGGTTGTGCGGGTTCTCAAACTGCTGGGGGACGAAGACTCGGTCGTCCTCGGCCGCTATCTCCTCCGCCCGCCGGACGGCCCCCGCGATACTCTCCTCATCCGGGGTCAGCACCAACTCCGCGCCCAGGGCCTCGATGAGCTTCTTGCGCTCCTCACTCATGCCGGACGGCATGACGATGCGCACGCGGTAGCCCTTCAGGCGGCCGACGAGGGCCAGGCCGATGCCCGTGTTGCCGGAGCTGGGCTCCACGATGACGGACTCCGGGCGCAGGCGGCCGTCCCGCTCAGCCCCCTCGATCATCGCCAGGGCGACGCGGTCCTTGATGCTGCCGCCGGGGTTCAGGAATTCGGCCTTGAGGAACAGGTTCTCCCCGGATAGCCGGATGAGGGGCGTGTTTCCCACCAGGTCGAGAACGTTGTCTGTGAGCATTTGTCTCTTTCTCGGCCAGCGGCATCTGAGTGAGCAGCGGCCTGAGGCGCTGCCGGAGAGCAGCAGGATACCACAACGGGCGGGTGGCGGACAAGCCACGCGGCGAGTGGTTTTGGAGGCGGGCCGTCTCCGAGAAGCTTGATTTTAGAAAGCCATCTCCTATTATAATGATTTGCTGGACCTGCGGGTTCCCGGTTGCGGGAACCTGCGGCAGTGCGGCGGCTCAGATGCGCTGGGCGCCGTGCGCACGGAATGCAATGGTCCCGGGAGGTTGCGATGCAAATCGGCGTGGCCTACTACCCCGAGCATTGGCCCGAGCAGCGCTGGGCCGAAGATGCCCGGCTGATACGGAAAACGGGGATAGAGGTCGTGCGGGTGGGTGAATTTGCGTGGTCACACCTTGAACCGCGACGCGGCCGCTACGAGATGGACTGGCTGGAGCGGGCCATCGAGGTGCTGGACTCCGAAGAGCTGAGGGTCATCCTCTGCACCCCCACCGCCGCACCGCCCTCGTGGCTGTTTGACCGGCATCCCACCATGCTGCCCGAGGACCGCGAGGGCAGGAAGTGGTATGCGGGCAGCCGGCGCCACGTCTGCCTGAACAACCGCCCCTACCGGCGCTACGTGCTGCGGATCGTGCGGGAGCTGGCCAGAAACTTCGGGCACAAGCCCCAGCTCTACGCCTGGCAGATTGACAACGAACTGGGCTGCCACGGGAGCGGCCGCTGCTACTGCGACGACTGCGAGCAGGCGTTCCGCGAGTGGCTCAAGCGGCGCTACGGCACCATCGAGCGCCTGAACAACCTGTGGGGCACCGCATTCTGGAGCCAGGAGTTTTTGGACTGGCACTACATCCCCGCCCCGCGCCGCACGCCGGCCGGCGTGCACCCCTCGCTGGCGCTGGACTACGAGCGGTTCACGTCCGCCACCGTCCGTGATTTCGTCAAAGAGCAGCGGGAAATCATCGAGGAGAATTCCGGCGGAACCAAGCCGATCACCACGAACAGCATCGGCCTCGGCACCGAACAAGTGAACCAGTTCTCGGTCGGTTCCGTTGTGGACGTGGCCTCCTACGACAACTACCCCGTGACCGCAGAGAACGCGGACGCGGTGGCCATGCAACTGGACCTGACCCGCGCGATGAAGCGGCGGTCTTTCTGGGTGCTGGAGCAGCAGGCCGGCCCGACCCTGATACCCGCCGCGCGCCGCCTGCCAGAGCCGGGACAGCTCAGGCTGTGGTCGTTCCAGGCGGCGGCCCGGGGGGCGGAGCTGATCAGCTACTTCCGCTGGCGCACCTGTGCGGCCGGTCAGGAGATGCACTGGTACGGCCTGCTGGATGCGGGCGGCACGCGCCGTCGGCGCTACCGGGAGGTGCAGGCAACCATCGAGGAGCTAAAGGAGAAGGCCCATCTGTGGGAGGGCCTGCTGCCCGACGTCAGGGTGGCGCTGATGCTCGATTACGACTGCATGTGGGCACTGCAGGCCGACTCGATGGGCGCCGAGCTGGACTATCGGGCGCATTTCCAGGCCCTCTACAGCCTGTTCCGCCGGAAGGGCGTGAACCTGGACATAATACCCTACGACCAGGAGCTGGACGAATACGCCCTCGTCGTAGCGCCCATGCAGGTCATCGCCCGCGGGCGGATGGGGGCGCGCTGGCACCGGTTCGTTGAGGAGGGCGGCACGCTGGTGGTCACCGCCCCGGCCGGCTACCGCACGGAGCACAACTCCTGGTTCATGAGCCCGCCGCCCGGGCCTTTCGCCTCCGTGTTCGGGGTTGAGGTGACCGAGCACGACATCATCGGTGAGGAAGGCCAGAACTACGTGCTGATGGACGGCGAGCAGTTTCCCGTGCAGGGGCTGGCGTGCCTGCTGGAGCCGGATTCGGCAGAAGCTCTGGCCGAGTACGGAGACGGGTTCTACGCCGGCACACCGGCCGTCACGCGCCGCTCCGTCGGGGAGGGGTCGGCCTACTTCGTGGGGGCGGTCACCGGCAAAGACCTCTACGACCGACTGCTGCAGATGGCCCTGGACGAGGTCGGCATCGGGCCGCATCCCTGGGCCTCGCAGGCCGTCGAAGTCGTCCCCCTCAATGTGCCGCCGGACAGGCCTCCGTTGACGTTCTTGCTCAACCACGGGGGAGAGGATCTGGACCTGGACGCGCCGGGAGAGACGACCCTGCGGGATTTGCTGACGGACGAGGAGTTCTCGGATCGGGTCCCCCTGGCCGGCTACGGGGTCCGCCTGCTGGAAGGTTGAGTCCCCGCCTTTTCCATAGACCTGCCGCTTTTCTACGCTGAGCGACAACCGATGAGCGTTGGCGAAGACTTCGAAGAGCTGGTCCGGGTCATGCATACCCTGCGGCGGGAGTGTCCGTGGGACAGGGCCCAGACCTTTGACACCCTCCGTGCATACCTGCTGGAAGAAACCTACGAGGCGCTCCACGCCCTGGATGAGCGGGACTACGTGGAACTCTGCGGGGAACTGGGCGACCTGCTGCTCCAGATACTCTTCCAGGCGGAGATAGCCCAAGAGGATGGCTTGTTCGACGTGGAGGACGTGATCCGGCTGATCACCGAGAAGCTCCGGCGGCGCCATCCGCACGTTTTCGGGCAGGCAACGGCCGAATCCCCCGACGAGGTGGTCCGGCGCTGGGAGCGCATCAAGACCGACCTCGAGCGCAAGGAGTCCGTTCTTGACGGCCTGCCCGGGGAACTGCCGGGGCTGCTGAAAGCGACGCGTATACTGAGCAGGCTGCGGCAGGCCGGCGTCGAGGTACTGCCGCCCGAGGAAAGCCTGGAACTCGCGCGCAAACAGGTGGGGAAGGCGGCGCACGGCGACGGGACCGAGGACGCCACGGGCCTGCTGTGCCTGGCGGTGGCAGGCCTCGCCCGTCGCGACGGCGTCAACCCGGAGGATGCCCTCCGGCAGAGCCTGAAGCGTCTGACCGCCGCGTTCCGGCGGGAGGAGGAGGCCTTTCGGGAGGATGGTCGGCAGTTGCGGGACCTGTCCGAGGAGGAGAGGTCCCGTCTGGCCGAGAGACTCAGATCAGAGATTCAAGGTGCGGACACATGAACGCCATTCTGCTCGCGGCCGGCTACGGGACGCGCCTCTACCCGCTGACTCGTGACAAGGCTAAACCGCTGCTTGAGGTCGGCGGGCGGCCGCTGATAGACCACCTGATCGAGCAACTGGAGAGCGTTCCGGAGATCGAACGGCTGCTGCTGGTCAGCAACGCCCGCTTCGTGGAGGATTTCGAGGAGTGGGCGGCGGACCGGAGCTTCCCCGTGCCGCTGGAGATATTCGACGACGGCTCCACCTGCAACGAGGACCGGCGGGGGGCGGTGCGGGACATTCAGTTCGCCGTCGAGCAGGGCGATGCGGCCGGGCAGCCGGCCTACGTGCTGGCGACCGACAACCTGCCGCGTTTCGACCTGGCCGACATCGTGGACCTGTACCGGCAGAAGGGCGCCAGCGCCGTCTTCGTCTGCCCCGAGGATGAGGAGCGCCTGAAGCGCAGCGGCGTCGCCGAACTGGACGAGGAAGGCCGCATCGTGGCCTTCGAGGAGAAACCGGAGCAGCCCGGGGGCCGCCACCGCGTGCCGCCGTTCTACATGTACACCGCCGAGGCCGTGGACGCCATCGGGACTTTTCTGGAAGAGGGCAACAACCCGGACGCTCCCGGCCACCTGCTGGCATGGCTGGTGGATCGGCTGCCGGTCTACGCACTCACGCGCCCAGAGGGCACTTACGACATCGGCACTTTGGAGAGTTACAGGTTAGTATGCCGTGAGTTCCCGGACCGAGAGTAGGCGCGGCGCGCCTCGCCCTTGACGGAACGTGCCGCAACGGGTATTCTGAGAGGTTCTGAGGGCCTTCCCCGTACTTTCCCCCTTACTGTGTGTCAGCTTTGTCTGTCAGGAGGACAGGATGTTACGGAACAGCCGTGAATTGAGAGCCGTGATGGAGGCATTTTACCCCTTCGACGACGATGGGCAGCTACTGCCCCTGGACCAGCGCTACACGCTGCTGGCCTCCAACGCCAACTTCTCCCTGCCGGTGCAGCTTCGGGGTTTCGCCCAGGCATCGGCGGCCTTCGATGGCAGCCCGCAGATCATTCAGATCAGCTACACCGCGGCTGACCAGACCGGCACCAACCCCAAGAAGCTTCCCCCCATCGAGGGTGTGGAGCGCACCATGGAGACAAGGCCCGCCGCCGTCGGTTCCCAGAGGGCCGGCATCATGCTGGACTGGTACACCGACGACTACGGCGCGGACCTGGTGTGGATGAGCCTGGACCACTTCACCTCGCCCAAGTTCGACGTGGATGCCTACGCCGAGCCCCACGGCTGCGGCGGCATCTACGAACCGGTGGCCGTTGCGCTGCTGGAGAAGGCGGCTGAGGCCCTGAACGTCGAGGTATCCGCGGACGAGATGCAGGCATACCTGAACTACCTGACCGGCGAGGAGTTCGGCGAATACGCTCGCGACTTCTTCGGCGCGGTCAAGCTCAGCGGCGCCGCGTGGGTCATGATTGACACCGGCGACACCCCGCAGGTGGTCAACCTGGCCAGCACCAAATGGATGGTGGACATCGTGCGGGCGGGGCTGGACATGCCCGAGGTGATCATCGAGGCCGAGTTCAGCGCCACCGGCAGCAGCGGCGAGGAAGAGGAATACGCCTACTGGCCCGATCCGGAGAATCCGGCCGAGGCGCCGAAGATGACCGACGAGGAACAGGAGACCTTCCTGAACAGCCTGACCACCTTCGTCGAGATGACCGACGCCGACGCCATCGCCTACGAGGTGGGCAGCAAGCACGCCGCGAAGGCGGGCGAGAAGTTCGCCATTGACATCGGCAAACTCAAGGCCGCCCAGGTGGCCCTGAAGGAGACCATGGGGCGGACCATCGCCTACGCCGGTCACGGCGGCACGGGCTTCAAGTGGGAAGACAACCTGATCGGCCCCGTCTTCAAGCGCAACATCAACACCCAGCACCTCTACGCGGGCACGATGTCCCAACTCAAGTGGGTTGACGAGAACCGCGAGGGCATCCAGAACCGCATCAAGAGCGCCGTCGGCCGCAAGCGCAAGATCGCCGAGGTGGACGCGGCGGCCGAGAGCGCAATCGGCCTCCTGAAGGAATGCCGTAGC
The DNA here is from genome assembly GCA_964448935.1 of uncultured candidatus Brocadiaceae bacterium. Lineage (GTDB taxonomy): Bacteria > Planctomycetota > Brocadiia > SM23-32 > SM23-32 > CAYVBE01. The sequence continues at coordinate 5,316 of CAYVBE010000131.1, read as the reverse complement.
TGGCAGGCCGGGCCTGAGTTCCGCGAAGTCCTGAGCAAGGTCGAGGGCAGGCGGCTCACCTTCCGCGAGAGCAACGCCAAAGAATAGGAACCACCGGTTCCTCACAGCCGGTCCGGGGGCGCTTTGTGCGCCCCCTTTCTTTTGGGTTTGCATCGCCGGGGCGTCCGGTCTTACACTACGCGCGGAAAGGCTGTCGCGGAGGGAATCGGCATGAGCAATGTGACCCGGCGTGTGGTCGGACTGGCGCTCTGCCTTGCGGTGCTGGGGGCTGTCGGCTGTTCGGCCACGGCGCCCGCGCCGTCGCCGATGGCGGAGACGGAACGTGGCACGCTGCGGCTGAACTGGCGCGCGCGGAAGCACCTGCGCGTTCTGGCGCACAAGGCGCAAGTTGACGCGCAGGGACGCCTCGTCGTCACCGCCTTCCTCCAGAACTTCACCGACGATCCGTTCCGAGCCAGCGTTCAGGTCACCTTCCGCGGCGGCGCGCAGCCCACAGCCAGCCCGATCCAGAAGGTTACCTTCCCCCCCGGCCGCCGGCGCCTGGAGTGGACCTCCTACAGCCGGCAGATCGAAAGCTACGCGATCACCATCAGAGGCACCGGCTGGCTCCCCTGGTGAGGTCGCCGCGAGACGCGCCTCGTTCAGAACTCCATCTTCTCCAGGGCGCGGGCGCCCGCCAGCATGGGCAGCAGCGTGGCCGCGGCCGACAGCAGGAATGCCACCGCCAGCCCCGCCGCAATGGCCCAGGGCAGCGCCGCCGACGCCGACCGGCCGACCATGTAGAGGTGCAGTGGCACCACCACCGGGCCGAGAGCGGCGGTGATGAACCCGATGCTGCAGATAAGGTTCAAAGTACCCCCGAAACTGCTCACCACCTTGGCCGGGTTGTCCGTGTCCGGCCGGGGGAAGCACGCCCCGAGACCCAGCGCCAGGCCGTTCAGCCCGCAGCAGACGCAGAAAACCACCCCGAGGTGCACCGCCATCACCCAGAGCGGCAGCCTGAGGATGGCGTCGCTCAGCGCGATCAGCCCGCCGCTCACCGCGTAGGTGCCCAGCACCACGAAAACGAATTTGGCCCAGAGCAGCGACCTGCGGTTCAGCGGCAGCAGGCCGAGAAGCCAGATGCGGCGTCCCTCGAGGCTGAGCTGCGGAAAGACGAAACGGGTGGTCAAAGTGGCCAGGGTCAGGCTGGTCGCCCCCAGGTTCATCAGGGCGATCAGGCTGTGCCACTGCCCGGCCAGCGCCTCCAGGTTGAACCGGGGCAGGTTCAGGATGTACAGACCCAGCAGGCCGAAGAACAGCAGGAACTGGGACCACTGGGCGGGGTCCCGCAGAAAGGTCTTCAGGTCCTTCAGGATCAGGCACCGCAGCCGCAGCGGCAGGAAGAAAGCCGCTTTTCCTACCAGGTCTGCCGCCAGCCCCGACCACCGCCAGCGCTTCCGCGAGGACGCCGCGCGCGCCCTCAGCCAGCCCGGCCGGTAAATGTAGAACGCCAGGCGGTAGACGACGACACCGAGGAAAAGCACGTTGGACAGCAGCAGGGCCCCCAGGTAGGTTGCCTCGCGGATCTCCCCCTGCGCGGCGGCCATCATGCCGCGGCTGACCCAGTGGCTGGGCAGCGCCCAGTGCTGGCAGAAGGCGATCCGCCGCATGACCGACCGTATGGCGCCCTCGCCGAGGGGCTGGTTCTCAAGCTGCCCCGACAGCGGAGCGAACCAGAGCACGGCCAGCCCGATCAGCGCCGCGCAGACCGCTATGAGCGCCTTTCGGCTGTCACGTGGCATCAGCGCGCCCACAACCAGCGCGAAGAAGGCCCCCAGCTCCGTCGCCAGACAAACGAGCAGAGTGGCGAGCGCGACTGCGAAAGGGTAGTAATACCACGGCACCGGAAACACGAGCCCGTATGCGATGGCCAGTGGAAGCACCAGCGTGAAGACTGCCCACACGCTGAAGACCACCGAGTCGGCGCCGCGGTAGGCGAACGTGTTGGGCGGCGCGGTGGGCAGCGCGAACAGGAAGTCCGTCTCGTCGCTGCGGTAGAGCGAGGTGTAGGCGATGATGGCGTCGCTGAGCGTCATCATGACAAGCAGCGACGCAAACAGGAAGGCCAAGAGGTAGTTCAGTATCCGGCTGCTGACGACCGGGAAGTTCTCCTCAAGGTAGTCGAACAGGTCGTGAAACAGAAACAACATGAAGACCCAGAAGAGCACTGCCAGCGTGGTGACTACCGCCGCCCGCAGCCGGGAGCCCCGCACGAACTCCTGCGCGGAGCGGCGCACCATCCTGGCCCTGGCGCCCATCAGCAGGAGCAGTTGCCTCACCGTCGCCCTCCGCGTCAGGTTTCCTCGGTAAGCCTCAGGAAGGCGTCTTCCAGCCGCTCGTCCGTCCGCGCCGCCCGGTAGACCGTCTGCAGGTCGCCAACGGTTACCAGCCGCCCGCGCCGGATTATCCCCACCCGGTCGGCCGTCTCCTCCGCAACGCCCAGGGTGTGTGTGGACATGAACACCGTGCCCCCGGCGTTCACCTGTTCCCGCAGGGTCCGCTTGAGCGTGTTCGCGCCTTTGGGGTCGAGGCCCACCAGTGGCTCGTCAATCACGATGACGCGCGGCTCGTGCAGCAGCGCCGCCGAGATCACCACGCGCTGCTTCATGCCGTGGGAATACGACTCGCCGGCCTCGTCCAGAAAACCGGCCATCTCGAACCGTTCCGCCAGCCGCCCGATGCCGTCCCGGATGTCGGCCGCCGCCATGCCGTACATGTTGCCCACGAACGTGAGGAACTCCCGTCCCGTCAGCTTCTCGTACAGGAAGGGCTGATCCGGCACGTAGCTCAGCAGTGACCTGGCCGCCAGCGGCTCCTCCTGGATGTTGTGCCCGCAGACGGTCACGCTTCCCTCATCCGGCCGCAGCAGACCCGTGATCAGCTTGATGGTGGTTGTCTTGCCCGCGCCGTTCGGACCCAGGAAGACGAACAGCTCACCCGGCTCGACGGTCAGGTCCAGGTGGTCCACCGCGGTGACTTCGCCGAACCGCCGGGTCAGGTTGCGCAGCTCGATCATGCCCGATCCCCTCCGTCTGCGGTTTTCAGCATCTCGCAGCAGGCATCGAAGACCATCTCCGGCGTGATGTCCTCCATGCACCGGTGGTCGCGCGGGCAGGCCTTGAGCTGGCAGGGGCCGCACTCGACGTCCAGCCGCACCACGCGGTCGTGGGGCAGGGAGCTGGTCGAGTAGCCGGGGTGGGTCGGCCCCATCACGCAGACGGTGGGGATCCCCAGCGCCACGCCGTAGTGCCGCGGGCCGGAGTCCGTGGTCACCAGCAGCGCGCTGCGTGCCACGACCGGCTTCAGCAGGTGGAGGTCTATGCCGCTGGACACCAGGCTGACCGCCGGGGCGGAGGAGTGCTCCCTTATGTCCTCCACCGTATCCTTTTCCACCGGCCCTCCGATCAGCGCCACCTGCGCGCCGAAGCCGTCGTGCAGCACCTCGATCAGCCGCGCGAAGTGCCCGGCCGGCCACCTCTTGGACGGGCCGTATCCCGCGCCCGGGTGGACCAGAAATAGCCGCCCGTCCGGGTCTATCCCGCATTGCTCAAGAATGTCCCGAGCCCGTGCCGTGTCCTCCGGCGTGAATGGCAGCTCCATCCTCCGGCCCGTCGCGGGTAACCCCGCGTGCTCGCAGAGCGCCAGGTAATAGTCCACCATGTAGGTCGGCTTGAACTCCCCGTCCTCCGAGGGGCGGGGGAGGGCGTCGGTCAGCAGGGGGGAGCGGCAGTCGCGCCGGTAGCCGATCCGGCGCCTGACGCCCGCCAGCCGGAACATCAGGGCGGAGCTGAAGGAGTTCGGCAGCACCAACCCCAGGTCGCAGCCCCACTCACGCAGCGCTCGGACACACGCGAGAAATTCCGCCGACGTGCGATCCGCGCCGCGTTGGTAGATGATGCGCTCATCGAACCAGGGGGCGCGGCGCAGGACCGGCGCAACCGCGTCGCGCACGACGACGGCCACGCGCGCCTGCGGCAGCGCCCGGCGCACCGCCCGGAACGTGGGCGTGGCCATCACCACGTCACCCACCCAGTTGGGCGCGCGGATGCACACGGTCTCGACCTTCTGCCGCTGCGCTTCCATCGCCGGTTCCTTGTTGCGTTGTGAGAGTCTCCTCAATCGCATATTATAGCCGGGAGAGCGCGCCGCCTTCACATGGGCGCGCGGTCAACGGTTCATGAACCTGCAACAGGAGGGAACTCCATGAAGATCGCCGTCAACGGTGCGGCTGGAGCGATGGGGCGGCGCGTGGTGGGCGCGGTTGCCCGGTCCGACGCTTGCGATCTGGTCGCCGCCCTGGAGTATGCGGGACACCCCGAACTGGGCAGCGACGCCGGTCTTTTGGCCGGGCAGGGCGAGCTGGGGGTTCCGATCAGCGATACTCTGACCGTGGCACCCGACGTGCTGATTGACTTCAGCTCTCCGGAGGCCGTGGCCGCGCGGGCCCACGAATGTGTGGAGGCCGGGGCGGCACTGGTCGTCGGCACCACCGGGCTTTCACAGGATCAACTGGCGGAACTCAACGAAGACGTGGCGCAGCGCGTTCCGGTGCTCATCGCCTCGAACATGTCCGTCGGGGTGAACCTTCTCTACCGCCTGTTGGAGCGCGTCGCCGGGGCTTTGCCGGCCGGATACGACATCGAGATTGTGGAAGCCCACCACCGGCGCAAGAAGGACGCCCCCAGCGGCACGGCCCTGGAGATGGCCCGAAGACTGCGGAAGGCTCTCGACAGGGCCGAGGACGTGATGGTTTACGGCCGGGAAGGCGCGGTCGGGCCGAGAGACCCCTCCGAGATCGGCATCCACGCAGTACGGGGCGGGGACATCGTGGGCGATCACACCGTTATCTTCGCCGGCGAGGGCGAGCGCCTGGAACTGACGCACCGCGCCACCAGCCGGGACGTCTTCGCCGCGGGCGCGCTTCAAGCGGCCCGTTTCCTGTTGGGCAAGCCCGCCGGCGTCTACAGCATGGCCGACGTCATCGGCTGACCCGGTTCAGGTGCCTTGGAGCGCCATGAGGGCCACGACCACCACGATGATCACGAACGCGATGATGAGCGCGTACTCCAGCAGGCTCTGGCCGTTCCTGCGCCGCAACAGATCGGTGAAGTGGCTCATTCGAGACCTCCTTTTCGAGGACAGTGCATCTACCGGGAAGACTACAGGCGAGGGGCTCCGTTGTCAACACGTTGCCCCGCAGAGGAATTACGTGGACCTGCTTAGCGTCGGTTACCCTGAGGCACTACGGTGGAAGCATACGCACCGCGGCTCTGT
>CAYVBE010000130.1:0-12065 GCA_964448935.1 uncultured candidatus Brocadiaceae bacterium | reverse complement strand
GCTATAATGAACATATGTTCGAAATAGACACTTCGAGGCGCCATGCCGCGCAATAAGAAAACACGCTCGATACGGCACCGGCCGCCGGCTTCTGTGTTCAAGCCGGCCGGAGTTCCGGCCCGCGACCTGGGGCGCTGTGTGCTGCCTCTCGACGGGTATGAGGCCCTCAGGCTGGCGGATTATCGCGGGATGAGCCAGGCGGAGGTGGCGGAGCGGCTGGGCGTCTCGCGCCCTACCGTTAGCCGCATCCTGGCGGAGGCCCGCAGGATTGTCGCGCAGGCGATGGTGGAGGGACGGGCGCTGGTGATCGAGGGCGGGCCGGTCTCGTTCACGCCGCCGCAGGGGCCGGGACGACACCGCCGGCGACGGCGGCGCGGCCGGGGCGGGCAGAGATGACCCGATCGAGAATCGCGTCTGAGGACTAAGGATACAGGAGTTAAGACATGCTGAGTGGTGGAAGCGGAGGTCAAGGTGCAGGCGGTGGACGCGGAGGCGGCGCCGGTGGCGGACGCGGCCGGAAGGGCGGCTTCGCGGCCGGGCCGGGCGGCAACTGCGTCTGCCCGAACTGTGGCGCCAAGAAAACGCACCAGCGCGGCGTCCCCTGCTACGAGATGAAGTGCCCCAAGTGCGGCGCGAAGATGACGCGCGCCAGTTGAGCGCGCTCGGCGAGCGCACAACGCTCGATAACCATAACCCCAATCGCGTGAGAGGAGGTCCAACATGCCACGCGGAGACGGAACAGGACCGGCCGGTATGGGTCCCATGACCGGTCGGGCGGCAGGATACTGTGCAGAATACTGTGCAGAATACTGTGCAGAATACTCGGTGCCCGGTTTCGCCAACCCCGTACCGGGCTCGATCCCGGAACGGGGAGCGGTCGGGTTCCGCCCGACCCCTTACGGGGCCCCCTATGGGGCACCCTACAGGGCCCCCTACAGGGCTCCCTACCGGGCACCCTACGGAGGCGCTTACGGCGCCACGCCCTACGGCTACGGACGCCCGTACGGCGGTTTCCGCGGCGCCGGTTTCGGCCGCGGCCGCGGGATGGGAAGAGGCCGTGGCGGTGGTCGCGGACGAGGCGGCCGATTCTTCTGACGACCGATCCGTAACTTTCTTCTACAGGAGGCATGACCATGCCAGGTGGAGACGGAACTGGACCAGGCGGAATGGGTCCGATGACAGGACGAGCGGCAGGATACTGCGCCGGATATTCGGTGCCCGGTTTCATGAACCCCGTCGGGGGGCGTGGATACCGGGGCCGGGGCGGACGCGGTGGAGGCCGCGGATGGCGCAACTGGTACCACGCCACGGGTATGCCGGGCTGGGCCAGAGCGGCCCAGGGCCTGCCGGCTTACGGCCGGCCGGCCTACGGCCCGCAGCCCTACGCAACGCCATACGGCGCCGCCTACGGCGCACCGTACGCAGCCCCTTACGCCACCGGCCCGAGCCGGGAGCAGGAGCTGGAGGCGCTGAAGGGCCAGGCGGATTACCTGGAAGACGCGCTGGACGGCATCCGGCAGCGCATCGAGGAACTCCAGACTGAGGAATAACGGCCGCCCGAGGCGGCTTGCGGTCGGGGCGTTCGTGTACCCGTTCGGCGAACGCCCTGAATCGCCCGCTTCGCGGGCTCTTAATCGTTTTGCCGTGCGTTTCCCAGGGCTCCCTCCGGTCGCCTTGGGCTAACAGTGAAACGCCTGCTCCGCAGGCTTCCGGCACGAAGGCTTTCGAACATTCGAAACAGGGGGCCGTCAGGCCCGGAGGGCCGTTTCAAGATTAGCCCAGGGCGGCCCGCCGGAGGCGGCAGAGCCCTGGGTCAACAGCAGAGAAGTAAGATAGAGCCCGCCAGGGGCGCTTCAACCGGAGGAAGGAAGACAGCCGTGTGAAGCAACTCCCCGGGCTCCGGCCGGCTTGTGGGGAGGTGCCGAGGCACCAGAAAACCGTGAAGCTTTCAGGAAGACCAGGAACATGAATATTATCGTCACCGCTACAGGTCCCGGTCTGGACGACCGGGTGGACCCCCGTTTCGGCCGCTGCGCTTACTTTCTGCGGGTCAACACGGATACCATGGAATTTGACGCCCTCGAGAACCCCAGTGTGGGCGCGAGCCACGGCGCGGGCATCCAGTCCGCCCAGGTGGTGGCGGAGCAGGGGGCGGACTGCGTCCTGACCGGCAACTGCGGCCCCAACGCCTTCCGCACCCTCGAGGCCGCCGGCGTGCAGGTGATCATCGGCGTCAGCGGCACGGTGCGGGAAGCGGTGGAGCAGTTCCGACAGGACGGCTTTTCCGCAGCCGGCCAGCCCAACGTTGCCGGCCACTACGGCACCGGAGGCGCTCAGGCCGCGCCCGGCGCCCAGCCGGGCCCCGGTATGGGCGGTGGCGGCGGAATGGGCATGGGTCGGGGCGGCGGTATGGGTATGGGACGGGGAGGCGGCAGAGGCATGGGTCGCGGAGGCGGCATGGGCCGTGGTATGGGCATGGGACGCGGCATGGGCATGGCGGCGGGCGGTGGTGCGGCCGCCGCGCCCGGAGCCGCCGGACAGCCCACGCCGCCCGGACAGCAGGGCCAGCCGCAGAACGAGATCGAGGCCCTCAAAGCTCAGGCCGGGGGGCTGTCGGAACAGTTGCAGGCGGTGAACAGTCGCATCGAAGAGTTACAGCAGGGCGGGGGAACCGCCCCTGCGCCGCTGGTGGCCCGGGTGGACGAAGACCGCTGCACGGCGTGCGGCGGCTGCCTGGAGGTCTGCCCCACGGAGGCCATCTCGGTGGACGGCGTGGCCCGCGTGTCCGTCGAGGACTGCATCGGCTGCGGCCGGTGCGTGATGGAATGCCCCGAGAAAGCACTGTCGCTGGGACCGGCCTGAATCCGAAGGCCGGATGTTTCCGAAAATCGTTTTTCGCTGCTCAGAAGGAGCCGAAGGAATGAAGATTTGTGTGACGAGCCAGGGACCGGAGATGTCGGACGAGGTGGACCCGCGTTTCGGACGCGCCCGGTATTTTGTCATCTACGACGATGAGACGGAAGAGGCAGAGGCGGTGGACAACGCGCAGAACATGAACGCCGCCGGTGGCGCGGGCGTGCAGGCCGGCACCACGGTGGTGGAGAAGAGCTGCGACTTGGTTATCAGCGGCCACATGGGTCCGAAGGCGCTGTCCGTGCTGAGCCAGGGCGACGTGCAGGTGGCCGTCGGCGCCGAGGGAACGGTCCAGCAGGCCATCCAGGACTTCAAGGACGGCAAGCTGAAGGACGTGGACGAGGCCGACGTGGCGCCTCGCTGGTGAAGCCGTCGGAACCTCCTACCGGAGAGCAATCCATGGCTGAGAGTCAACCGAACGCCGAGGCCCGGCGTGCGCAACAGGAGGAGCAACAGGCCAGGTTGCGCGACCGCATGTCCCACATCCGGCACAAGGTGGTGGTGCTGTCCGGCAAGGGCGGCGTGGGCAAGAGCACCGTGGCGGCCAACCTGGCGGTGGCGCTGGCCGGGAAGGGCTTCCACGTGGGCCTGCTGGACGCCGACATGCACGGCCCCAGCGCGCCGCGCCTGCTGAAGCTGGGCGAGAGCCGGGCCATGTCCGACGGGCAGCAGATAATCCCCGCCCGCCACGGGCCGCGCCTGCAGGTGATGTCCATCGCCTTCCTGGTTCAGGACGCCGACGAGGCGGTCATCTGGCGCGGGCCGCTGAAGATGAACGTGCTGCGCCAACTGCTGGCCGACGTGCAGTGGGGCGAGCTGGACTTCCTGGTCATTGACCTGCCACCCGGCACCGGGGACGAGCCGCTGTCGGTCTGCCAGCTCATCCCGGACGCCACGGGCGGTGTGGTGGTCACCACGCCCCAGGCGCTCTCGGTCTCCGACGTGCGCAAGTGCATCAGCTTCTGCCGGCGGCTCGAGCTGCCGTTGCTGGGCGTGCTGGAAAACATGAGCGGCTTCATCTGCCCCGAGTGCGGGGCGGAGGTGAACATCTTCGGCGAGGGCGGCGGCCGCGAGATGGCCAAGGACATGGACGTGCCGTTCCTGGGGCGCGTGCCGCTGGACCCCGCCGTGGTTCAGGAATCGGACGAGGGGGAGCCCTTCGTCGAGAACCGGCCCGACAGCCCCGCCGCGCAGGCATTCCTGGCGGCCATAGACCCGATCGCAGAACTCGGAAGCGAACCAGTGGTCCATGACAATTGATCTTTGGGGTTCAGAGCCATGCTGGTGAGGTCAATTCAAGGCGCGGCGACAAAGCCGACCTTTCTGGTCCCTGCGGAGCCGCAACGCAGAAGTGGCCCACCAGCATGGCTCCCGAAGGGCCGGGCGGCGGCACGCCATCTGCTGCGTTGCGCTTCGCTCACCGCGCCTTGCATCTGGTCCACCGGTGCTCCGGCTGAACCCCAAGAATCAACTGTTATGGACCACTAGAAAGCGAGGAGCAAACGTGAAAGTAGCTGTGCCCGTTGTGGACGGAGCCCTGGCGCGCCATTTCGGCCATTGCCAGGAGTTCGTGCTGTTTGAAGTGGATGACGACGGAGCCATCGCCGGCTCCGAGAGCCTGGAGGCCCCGCCGCACGAGCCGGGGCTGCTGCCCCGCTGGCTGCACGAGAACGGGGCGGACACCATCATCGCGGGCGGCATGGGACGCCGCGCGCAGGACCTGTTCGCGCAGGCCGGAATAGACGTGGTGGTGGGCGCCCGGGACGACGACCCGCGCCGCATAGTCGAGGATTTCCTCGCCGACGCACTGGAGACCGGCGAGAACCTCTGCGACCACTGACGGAAAGAGAGAAATGAAGTGATTATCACCATCGCCAGCGGGAAAGGCGGCACGGGCAAAACCACCCTGGCCGTCAACCTGGCCGCGGTGCTGGCCCGCGACGACGAGATCGCGCAGCCCGTGCGTCTGCTGGACTGCGACGTGGAGGAGCCCAACGACCACCTGTTCGTGCGGCCCGAGTTCGACCTCGCGGAGACCGTCAAGGTGCTCAAGCCCGTCTGGAACGAGGAACTGTGCACCGGCTGCGGCAAGTGCGGGGAAATCTGTAACTACAACGCCATCGCGGTCGTCAAGGGCCGGGTGCTCTTCTTCCCCGAACTCTGCCACGCCTGCGGCGCGTGCAGCTACATCTGCCCCGAGGGCGCGATGACCGAGGAACCGACGCCCATCGGGCAGGTGCAGGTCGCGGAGGCGCACGAGCCCTTCTCCTTCGGCCACGGCCTGCTGAACGTCGGCGAGGCGCTGGCGCCGGACGTGGTGGAAGGCGTCAAGGAGCACATCCTGCCGGACGGCATAACGATCATTGACGCCTCGCCCGGCACCGCGTGCCCCGTGGTGGAGGCCGTGAAGGGCGCGGACGCCGCGATACTGGTCACCGAGCCGACGCCGTTCGGGCTGAACGACCTGAAGCTGGCGGTGGGCCTGAGCCTGAAGATGGGCGTGCCCAGCGGCATCGTGGTCAACCGCTCCGACGGCACGGACCGCATCATTCAGGACTACGCGGACGAGGTGGACGTGCCCATCATCGGGCGCATCCCCTTCCGGCGCGCATACGCCGAGACCTACTCGCGCGGTGATTTCCTGGTGGACGGCCATCCCGAGCTGCGCCCGGTGCTGATGGACATCTACCGCCGGGCGTGCGACGTGGCCTCGGGGCCGGCGCAACCCGTGCCCGCGGAAGAGTTGCGTCTGCCCGTCACCGCTCCGCCGGAGGAATCAGCGGGTGGCGCACCGCGCCATGAACTGACGGTCATCAGCGGCAAAGGCGGCACGGGCAAGACCACGGTCACCGGGTCCCTGGGCGCGCTGATCGGCGACAAGGTGCTGGCGGACTGCGACGTGGACGCGGCCGACCTGCACCTGCTTCTGCAGCCCGAGGTCCGGCGCGTCGAGGATTTTGTGGGCGGCTACCGCGCCGAGATCGTCGCCGAACAGTGCACCGCCTGCGGCACGTGCGCGCGGCTCTGCCACTTCGACGCCATCGTGCCCGTCGAAGGGGAGGGCCGCCCCGATCGCTACCGCGTGGACCAGCTCGCCTGCGAGGGCTGCGGGCTCTGCGGCCACGTCTGCCCGGTCGGCGCGATAGAGATGGAGCAGGCCGTCACGGGCCAGAGCTACGTGTCCGACACGCACTACGGGCCGCTGTCCCACGCGCGGCTGGGCATCGCGGAGGAGAACTCCGGCAAGCTGGTCACACGCGTCCGCGAACGGGCCTCCGGTCTGGTGGGCGAGGGCCGGCTGCCGATCCTCGGCGACGGCTCGCCCGGCACGGGCTGTCCGGTCATCGCGTCCATCGCGGGCGTGGGTACGGCGCTGATCGTCACCGAGCCCACCGTCAGTGGCGTGCATGACCTGGAGCGGGTGCTGCAGCTCGCGCTGCACTTCCGCGTGCAGCCGCTGATCTGCATCAACAAGTGCGACCTGAACCCCGAGCAGTCCGAACGCATCCGCGCGCTGGGTCGGCAGGCCGGCGCGCCGGTCGTCGGCGAGATACCTTTCGACGAGCAGGTCAACGAAGCCCTCATGGACGGCCAGACCGTCGTGGAAGCCGGAGACGGCCCTGCCGCAAAGGCCATACGCGAGGTGGCCGAGCGAGTCAGCCGCCGTCTGGACGGCGAGTCCATCGAGAGCCAGAGCGCATGAAGCGTAGAAGACCGGGAGGCGAAGATGCCCACGTATGATTACGAATGCCTGGACAGCGGCAGCCGTTTCGAGCACTTCCAGAACATCACCGACGACCCCATCGAGGCCTGCCCCGAGTGTGGAGGCCCGGTCCGCCGCCTGATCAGCGGAGGCGGCGGCCTCATCTTCAAAGGCAAAGGCTTCTACGCCACCGACTCCAGAACTTCGACCAGGTGCGGAAGAGGCCAGACCTGCTGCGGCCGAGACACCCCCTGCGAGAGGTCAAGGCCCCGCCGCCTCACCTGATCGGCGTGCCCCTCTGCGTTAGTTGAGCCAACTGCGCGAAACCCGTAATAGCTTTGCGGGTTACGATACTTCTGACCAAGGACCTGCGTCCGGCAGTACGTATTCCTGCAGGCAGGAGATACTCACTGAACAGCAGACGGCATGCCATAAAGGAGTACTTTGATAGCCTAACCCATACCTCGGTCAAATCCCTTCAGCTGTTCGCAGACCCGTGTTTGGCCCAAGAAGGCTTCTCCTTCCTTAGTCTGGCTGGAACAACGTCAGTTGGGCTGCCCTCCGACCGGCAGACTCCTCTTCTTGCAGTCGTTCTTCAGCGAACCGTTTGACGAACTGCTGAAACGGCGTTCGCCGCCGTTTGACGACATATACGTACCGATCCGGAGCTTCTTCAATTTGCTCGGCCCAACCCATCCGCTCAAACAGACACATAGCCTCGCCGACCCAATCAGCACGGGGCACTTCAGGCATGCGGTAAGAATCTCCACCGGGGCCGAAAACGTCTGAAAGGTCTTGCCGCAATTGCCTTATCTCAATCGTCTTCCGGACCTCGTTTTCCTCGTCAAGCTCAATGAACTCGTCCGTCGAAAGACTCTCAAAGACGATATGATGTATTAAGTCCATCAACAAAGGGAGCGGCGGCTCAACGTCATATAGCTTCATGTTGGCCAACTCCGCATTACCTGCCACGTGATCAAGGGGTATCGGCAAGACGGCCCTAAGCTTCCTCTCTTTTCCGGGGAGACTAATATGGCCCTTCAACAGCTGTAGGGTCATGTACTCGCTACCAGTTCTGTTGACCACCCCAAATGATACGAGGCCGAAGGGCCTACTGATCTCAAGATCACCGGCCTGCTGAAGCTCTGTTAGTTGATCGTGTATCTCTTGGCCCCTAAACAGATGAACTACCAGCAGTATATCGTGGTCCGGTAAAATCTCGTCCTCTGTATGCCAGCCAATCAGGTCATCGTCATACTTGACGACCTGCCGAATGCGTCTCTCCCTCCCCTCAGGGCTTACGCACATCGCCAGCTTGGCTTCGGCTATTAGCCCATACTCCTCTCCACGCTGGAGAACTAAGTCTGGAGTGACTTCCCCACCGGGGCACACTCTGTTTTCAGACGATGTCTCCATTCGTCGACCGATGTGCGTGAACACGTCATTAAGCAAAACACGCCGTTCGTCATCCCATCGAAATTCATGCGACAACGCTTTTAGGGCTTGGACCGTCTCATTGTAGTTATCAATCTCGATGCGCACATCTCTGATGGCGTCTTGGAGGTCTTCACCCACCATGCGGCTGGAAATCCTTTACGAGGCCCTCTTCGAATTCATCGCAGATATGGTTGCACACGCGTTGCATCGAACGGTGTGTCCCCTTCCTCTTGGGCACAATCAGAATCTCATCTTGCCGTGTCACCCAGACATCGTAGTTGGAGCCATCCGAATAATCGATCAAGGAAACGTGCACATAAGGGTTATGGTGGTAGATGGACAAAGCAGACTGGGGAAGATCCTGGAGCACATCCAGAAAACGTTTCGTCTGTGTCTGCTCTGAAAAAACGTCGTCTGCGTACTCGATGCCGAGGGGCCTGGGCTTCCCGGTCGGGCTGTTAGCACTGCCTCTATGCTCGAAAAACTCCCGGCTGCGCGTTACAGCAGCAGTCAGCGTTTGCGCCACGGACGACATGAAAAACTGAAGTCCGGTATCACAGGAGAAAGACGCATCTTTCCATATACGCCCTATGCACGTCTCAATAGCCCGAACCTCCAGTTTGAGGGAAGAGAGCCACCTTTTATCTTCCTGTAACTGGTCGAACACGGCACGGTAGTCTTCATCTGTCCACTCACGGTGTGTGCGAACCTTTTTCACAGATTCTGGGTCGTCTATTAGGCCCCGTGCTACAAACTCGCGGATACGGATAGATACGTCTGCACGAGATCGATCCATCTGAGTCAAGGCCCGGCGCACTTCTGTCGTCCGAAGAAAGGCTCGAGACGCGTGTGATGCAAGATATCGATACGCTGTTGCCAAACAGTGGTCAAAGGAGTCTCTATCCTGGGCCGAGAGAACGTATGCAATGCCCGCCGGTTCATCCACCCAAAGAAACATCTTGACTTCTTCTTCCGGGTGGTTACGCCGGTCCCAAGGCAATCTTATGAGACTTGGCGGGCCATCTGAACAGTGGACCCCCCTTGCGCGCGCCCTATGTGACCTGAGGCGCTCAACCAAAACAGGAAGGGCATCGCCTACACATAGGATGGCTCCGTACATTCGCGTCCCATGATCGCAGACACGCGAAGCGGCCTCCAGTAGCGAGGCCACACTGTCATGGTCGCGGTAGAATATCCTTTCTACGCTATGATGTGTTTGCCTCATATGATTCCACCAGCCAAACCCCAGCGCACCTTTGTTACATTGCTCTTTTCTGTGGCGCTGTGCGGACCTCGACGACAGACAACGTTAGGTATGGTAGGTCGAGTTATCCTCTCTGTCAACACACTCGTCCTGAAAACATAGGACCGCCGAACCCGGCGAGTTGCCGGGTCACGCCAAATAGCAGGCAGCAGCGATGTCGACAGGTGTGCCCGCTTTTCACCTTCGTTCACCAGACCAAACCCACCCGGCCGACTGGTAGGGCCCAAGTTGGCCCACAGGGTCTGCCATCAGCGGCCTCCCCAGCCGAGGGCGGCTGCGCTACGTACCAACCGGGTGCGTCGCGCTGAGCGGAGGAAACGGCGAGATTGCCGCGGGGCCTCGCGCCCCCCTCGCAATGACGATCGGGCGTTGCGGCAGGTTTACCTCAATCGGCCTCGAAGAGGCCCTTCTCGTCCCAGAGCCAGGTTTCGCTGGCGAAGCCGGATTCCTCGAATTCTTTGAGCTTCCCTCGGGCCAGTTCTATGCCCAGGCCGGGGCCGTCGGGGACGGGCAGGCGGCCGTCTTCGTCGAGTTGGAACGGCGGGTCCGCCAGATCCTCCACCAGGGGGTTGCCGACGTTGAATTCGACGAAGGAGCGGCCCGGCAGCGTGGAGACCAGATGCGCGTCGGCCGCCACGCCGAGGGCGGTGTTCCAGCCGTGGGGCACCACCTCGATGCCGTGCGGCTCGGCCAGCCAGGCGATGCGCCTCATCTCGGACAGGCCGCCCACCTTGGTCGCGTCCGGCTGCGCAATGTCCATGGCCCGGCGCTTGAAGTAGGGCGCGAAGGACTGCCGCCGGGTGAGCACCTCGCCATGGGCGATCTTGACGGGCGAACGCTCGGTGAGGCGGACGTAGCCCTCGATGTCGTCCGGCTCCAACGGCTCCTCAAACCAGTAAACGCCGTAATCCGCCAGCATCTCGGCCCGGGAGAGGGCATCCTTCAGCTTCAGCGGCCAGAACGGGTAGCTGCCGCCGGCGTCCACCAGCAGCGTGACCTCCTCGCCGGCCGCCTCGCGGGCGGTCCGCACCAGGTCCTCGTCCCGCGACAGGCTCTGTTGCCCGAACGGCTGCCACCCGAGCTTCAACGCGCGGAAGCCACGTTCCAGAAGGGCGGCAATCCGCTCCGGAAGTTCCTCCACGGGATGGAAGAGCACCGAGGCATAGACGGGCACCGATTCGTGATACCGCCCGCCGAGCAGCACGGAGACGGGCTGGTCCAGAATCTTGCCCGCCAGGTCCCACAAGGCGATGTTGATGCCGCTTATGGCGTGCGTCATGGCGCCGCCCCGGCCGAACCAGTAGGTCACCTGGTGGAGCTTCTCGGTCACGTGCTCCACCTCCAGGGGGTTCTCGCCGACGACGAACCGCTTGAGCCATTCGAGCGCCCCCAGGCACTGCGGGCGACTGCTGAAGGCGGCGCCCCAGCCGCTGGGGCCTTCATCGGAGTGCAGCTCGACGAACACGTGGCGACGCCTGTCCGGCGTGTGAATCGTCCAGTCGGTGATTTTCACGGCGCGCTCCTCCGCATGTATGAAGGTCGGGGCGGCCGCCATCGTAAACCCGCGCCGCCCCCGGTGCAAACGCCATCTCGCGTTCTGAAACCGCCGCCCACCGGCGGTATAATGCCGCCCGGTATGCCTCAACCCAAGAGGAGGGACCGACCATGACCGACGTGTCGTCGTACCGCTACGATCAACTGAGCTGGCCGGAGATGCGGGGGGCCGCCGCGCAGGAGCGGGTGATCCTCCTGCCCGTGGGCTCCACCGAGCAGCACGGGCCGCACCTGCCGCTGGACGTGGACAACTTCCTGTGCCGAAGCGTCTGCGAAGGGGCGGCCAGGCTCCGCCCGGACAAGGCGCTGCTGATGCCCCAGGTCAGCTACGGCTTCAACTGGCATCACATTGACTTCCCCGGCACCATCGGCATCGAGTGGGACACCTTAGTGCGCTACCTGCTGGACGTCGTCAAGAGCGTCGCGCACCACGGTTTCCGGAAGGTGCTGCTGGTCAACGGGCACGGCTCGAACCGGCCGCTGGTGGAGGTGGTGGCCCGGCAGGCCACGATGGACTACGACGTGGTGTGCGCAGGCTTCAGCTACTTCGAGATTGCGCTGGAGGCAATCCGCGAGGTGCGCGAGTCGCCGAAGGGCTGGGTGGCGCACGCCGACGAGATCGAGACTTCCCTCTACCTGCACCTGCGCCCCGAGGGCGTCCGGCGGGAGCTGGCCGAGGCGGAGAACAATATGATCCCGTCCGATTTCTGGTGGCAGGACCTGGACGGCGGCGGCCGCATCGGCATGATGGAGTGGTGGAGCACGTTCTCGGAGTCCGGCGTGCTGGGGGACCCCACACTGGCCTCGGCGGAGAAAGGAAAGCGGCTCTACGAAGCCGCCACGCACGAGCTGGCAAAGCTAATAGATGAGTTCAAAGACCGCCCCATCCGCCCCCGCAGGGACTATCATTGAGCCGGGGCGGGTCACCCATCTTCGGAGATTACCGGGTAGCGGGTCGGTTCCGGTCTTCGCGTCCTACCACCTGATCGGCAAGAATGCTCCAGTCTTCCTGCTGTCTCACGACCGACTCGTCGAGGAGCACTTTTCGTCTCCGGTCGCGCAGATCTTTCTGCACATCTTCACCGATTGAGACATCCGTGGCTTCCACGAAGAAGTCTGAGGCCCGGACGTATTCGCATTGCTTTTCGTCGGTCATGCTTCCCGCTCCCCCAGGTTGTGAGTGTACTGCGCAAA
>CAYVBE010000129.1:0-12221 GCA_964448935.1 uncultured candidatus Brocadiaceae bacterium | reverse complement strand
GCTACACGCTCCCAGGAAGGCGGAACACATCAATGGCTATACGGTGCGTGGGACTATTGAATGACCCTGGCGCCCTCGCCACTCCCAACCTGTGTCTCGTCTGCTGCCTGTTCGATATGCCTTGTTGCGCACGGTAGGCGTTCTACGCCGCATAAACGCGTCCGAATCGGCCGTTTTTGGGCGGGAAAACCTCTTTCTTTTTCGGTTTCTCGGTCTACGCGGTCTACCCGGACACACGATTTTTCCGGAACGACTATAATCCTCCGCCGTGCCGGTGGCAGCTATCCAGATAAGGAGGTGGCGAGATGTCGAAGCGGAGTCGCAAGGAGGAGTTGCTCCCCCAGGCGCGGGTGCTCTGGGCGGAGGGGTTGACCAAGGCGGAGGTGGCGCGGGCGCTGTCGGTTTCGCTCCGCACCATCCGGCGTTGGGCGAAACAGGACCGCGATGCGGGCAACCCGTGGCGCCGGGGAAGCGAGCTTCCGCCGGAGCCCGCGGAGGACGAACTCCCGCTCGTCTCCGGTTCCCCCGAAGACGACCTGGTGGAGCGCATCTACACGAAGTTGCAGGAGCGGCTGGTCAAGCTGGTGGAGTCCGACGAGGAGGAGTCGGACCCGAAACGCCTGGAGGACCGGATGCTCAAGATCTGCCGGGTGCTGAAGGAACTGCGCGAGGACCGCGACGTGATCGGGCAGCAGATAGACGCCGTCCATAGCTTCGGAGCCTACTGCCTGCGGACGCTCTCGGAGGACGAGATGCAGCACGTGCGCCGCGCGATCCGGCTTTTTCTGGACAACCTGAAGAGGGAGAACTCATGACCTGGTTTCAGACCGCAATCTCTGCGGCCTCGGCGCTGGCGGGCGGTTTCGTCGGCGGCTGGGTGGTGGCGTTCCGCATGGGCCGCTGGCGCCAGCGTGTGGAGGACCACCTGGAGAACATCGAGGCCCGGCTGGACAAGGGCGAGGGCGTGGTCGGCAGCGTGCCCGTCCTGAGCACGCGCGTGGACCTGATCCTGGAGGAGGTCCGCTCCATCCGGGCGGACCTGCGGCGCGACCGTGCGCGTTTCGTCACCCGCGAAGAGTGCAACAGGAGGCACGACAGAACCGATGCGTGAGGAGATCGAAAGGATACTGACCGAGCTGAAGCGCCGCCGGCTGGACGCCGAGGCGCAGGCCGGCCACGCCGCCGAACGGCTGGTCCGGTTGCTGAGCGGCATGACGCCGCTCAAGGAGGTGGACGAGGAGCAGGTGCGGGCCACCGCCGAGACCTTCGCGGACTCCGCCGCCCGCCTGAGGCTGCTGGAGGGCTTCTCCCGAGACCTGCGCGGACTGCTGATGTGAATCACGGCTGCTCAGACACGGCGACCACCTATGGGCAAATGGTCACGACAACACGAACAGCGCCGGGCGAGGACGCTGGAGATGATTGAGCAGAAGGCCACGCCGTTCAACTGCAGGGGTGAGGAGGCGCGCAAGGTGCGCATGAGCAAGCCTTTCGCCACATGGTGCCGGTTGTATCTGCCGCACTACTTCGAGGTGCCCTTCGCCGATTTTCACCACGAGATGATGGCGAGCGTGGGGGAACCCGGCATGCCGGCCTTCGTCTGCGCCTTTCGCGGGGCGGGCAAGAGCGCGCTGCTGGCCACGGCGCGGCCGCTCTACCGGACCCTCAATGGCGAAACCCCCTACTTCCTCTACGGCAGCCAGGTGCAGAGGCTGGCGGCGCAGAACATGGACTACGTGCGCCTGGAGCTGGAATACAATCCCCGCCTGCGGGGCGATTACGGGGAGCCCGACGTGCAGGGTTCCCAGACCGAGTGGCGGGTCAGCACGCCCCTGCAGCGGGGATCGGTCAAGTTCGAGGCGTTCGGAATCGGCATGAGCCCGCGCGGGCGGCGCCACGGGGAGCACCGGCCGCTGGAATTCCTGGGCGATGACCTGGAGGACGCCGAGCTGGCGCGCAACCCGCGCCGCGAGCAGAACCTGTGGGACTGGATGATGGACGAAGTGGTGCCGGCGCTCGAGCCCGAACGGTTCAGGTTTACCGCCCTGGGCACTATGTTCGGCCCCGACTGCATGATGACGCGTGCCCGCGAGCTTTCGGACCGAACGGATGCCGCGGGGCGGCCGCTGGCCGCCGTCTTCCGCCAGCCGGCCGTTCAGGACGGGCAGAGCGTCTGGCCGGACCGCTTCAGCGACGAGGCGCTGGCACGGGTCCGCGCCACCATCGGTCTGCGGAACTGGCTGCGCAATTACGCCCTGGAGCCGGAGGACCCTTCCCGCCCCTTTCAGCCGGACTGGATCGAGACCTACGACCCGGAGGAGGTGGACGTGCGGCGGCTGGACGTGGTGGCCTTCCTGGACCCCGCCGTCAGCCGCCACGGCTGCCCGCGGGCGCTGGTGGCCGTCGGAGCCGACCGGTCCTCGGGCATCCGCTATGTGCTGGACGCCTGGATCGAGCAGGGCTCGCCGGGCGAGATGATCGAGAACCTGTTCCGCTTGCACGAGCGGCACCGCCCCCGCCTGATCGGCATCGAATCGAACGGCGGCTACGCGCTGATCAAGCCGCTCCTGCGGGAGCACGAGAACAGGCGCGGCATGCACCTGCCGGTGCGCTACATCAACCACACCCGGCCCAAGGACCTGCGGATCGAGGTGCTGTGCAGTCAGTTCGAGAGCGGCCGGTGGCGCTTCCCCCGCAACCCGGCCCGCGGCATCCGCACGCTGCAGGAGCAGTTCCTGGGCTATCCCGACGGCTGGGTGGACGGCCCCGACGCGGCTGCGGGATGCGACGAGCTGCTGCCCGATACGTTCTCGCCCGCCGCGGACGAGCAGCCCTACAAGACGCTGAGCGAAAGAACCGATTTCTCGCAACTGTAGGAAGGAAACCCATGACGCAAAAACCTGAAAGAGACACCATAGCGGAGCCGTCGCGGTTCGGCGCGCGCACCGTGGTGGGGCACGTGGACGTGGACACCCTCACGCCCCGGCGCATCAAGCGCATGCTGCTGGAGGCCGAGTCCGGCAGCCTCTCCGCCCAGGCCGCGCTGTTCGAGCGGATGGAGGAGAAGGACGGCGAGCTGGACGCCCACCTGCGCACCCGCAAGGCCGGTGTCGCCCGGCTGCGGTGGGACATCGAGCCCGCGGACGACTCCGCCGGGGCCCGTCGCGCAGGGCAGCTCTGCCGGGAGGTCGTCGGCGAGCTCCCCGATGTCTCCCGGGCCGTCTTCGATCTGCTGGATGCCATCCCCAAGGGCTTCGCCTGCCTGGAGATAGACTGGCGGACCGAGGCCCACCGCTGGCGGCCCGCCGGCTTGCTCTGGAGGCCGCAGCGCTGGTTCCAGCTCGATGAAGACGGCGAGACCCTCCTGCTTCGCGACCGCGCCGGAGAGGGCATCGAGCTGAACCCGCTCAACTTCATCGTCCATCGCGTGCGCGCCCGGAGCGGTTTCTGCGCCCGCACCGGCCTGCTGCGCTCCTGCGTGCGGGCCTTCGTGGTGCGCCACTTCGCGTGGAAGGACTGGCTGGCGTTCGCGGAGGTCTACGGCATGCCGCCGCGCATCGGCTGGCTGCGGGAGGACGTGCCCTGGGACAGCCAGGAGGCGCGGCAGCTCTGGAAGGCCGTGCGCGCGCTGGGCATGGACTCCGCCGCCGTCATGCGCGAGGGCAACCGCATCGAGGTGCTCGACACCCGCTCCGGCGGCGAGGGGCAGATATTCGAGCGCATCCTGGACCGCGCCGGGCGCGAGATGACGCTCGCCGTGCTGGGGCAGCTTCTGACCAGTGGCGGCGATAAGGGCGGCTCCTTCGCCCTCGGGCAGGTCCACAACCAGGTGCGCTGGGACCTGATCGAATCGGACGCCCGGGCGCTCGGCCGCACGCTGACCGAGAGGCTGCTGCGGCCGGTGGTGCGGCTGAACCTGGGGCCGGAGGCGCCCGTGCCCCGATGGACCTTCCACGCCGACAAGCCCGAGGACCTCAGCGAACTGGCGCAGACCGTGCAGACCCTCAGCCGCGCCGGCCTGCCCATCCCGCTGGAATGGACCTACACCAAGTTCGGCATCCCCCGTCCCGCCGAGGGGGAAGCCGTCCTGCAACCCGGACAAGGAGGTTGAGAACGATGACCGCAGTGGAGACACAGGAGACGCTGCCGCAGAGGGTGGCGCTGCCCTTCCCCGAGGGCGACGCGCCGGAGTGGGTGATGCTGGCCCGCGTGGGCGTCTGGCACGGCCACCCCACGGTCGGCACCCAGCGCATCACGCCGCAGCACCTGCGCGGGGCGCTGGGCTACTTCGATCGCCATTACGCGGCGCACGATAAGGACCTGGTGGTGGACTACGACCACGCCAGCGTCGCCGCGCCCGCCGTGAACGCCCCGGCCGCCGGCTGGATACGCGACCTGGAGCTGCGGGAGCACGATACGGAACTCTGGGGTCGGGCGCAGTGGACCACGGAGGCGGCCAATGCCGTCGCCGGGCGCCGCTACCGTTACGTCAGCCCCGTCTTCCGCTTCAACCAGCCGGACCGCGTCACGGGCGAGCCCGTGCCGATGACCGTCCACAGCCTGGCCCTGACGAACACACCGTTCCTGACCGAACTGGAAGCGTTGAACAACGTCGCCGCCACGGATGGCGGCACCACACCACACTCAGACGGAGGCGCGCAGATGAGCCTTCTCGATCAGTTGGCCGAGGCGCTCGACCGGCAGCCGGCGGAGTTTGCATCCCCGCTGGGACTGTCCGAGGGCGCCGGTGACAGGGAGGTGGCGGAGGCCGTCCTGGCCCTCGCCGACCCGGAGGACGAGACACAGACCACGGTGCCCAACGCGGTGACCGCCGCGCTGGGGCTGCCGCCGGAAGCCGACGAGACCGCCGTCAAGGCGGCCATCATCCGGCTGAAGGCACCCGGCGACGGCCTGGGCGCCGTTCGCCGCGCGCTGGGCCTTGCCGAGAGCGCCCCGGCGGAGCAGGTGCTGAACTCCATCGCCGAGCTTCGGCAGGACCGCCGCCGCGGAGATGCCGAGCAGATGGTCGCGCAGGCCGTGGAGGCCGGCAAGATCCCGCCGGCGCACCGCGACTTCTACCTGCGTGAGGCCCTCGACGACCCCGAGGCCGCCCGGCAGGTCATCAACAGCCTGCCCGTGCTGACCGCGCCGCAGCCGCTGCCCGCCGCCGACGTCCGTCCGGGCCTCAGCGAGGCCGAGCGGTCCGTCTGCGCGCAGCTCGGAATCACGGCCGACGCCTTCGCGGAAGCCGCCGAATAACTTCACTTCCGGAGGAAAGATCATGGCAGCTCTGACGTCCGACAGGAACACCGAGTACAGCCTGGGCGACCTGCTCTCGATACCGGTCGCCGCCTCGACCCGCATCTTCGCGGGCTCGCTGGTATGCATCGGCGCGGACGGCTACGCCGTTCCCGCCGCCGACACCGCCGGACTCCTCTTCGCCGGGGTCGCCACGGCCCGGGCGGACAACCTGAACGGCGCCGACGGCGACGTGCGCGTGGTCGTGCGCAGGAGGGGGCGCTACCGCTTCGACTACCAGGGCGCCCTCAGCCAGGCCGCCCTCGGCGGGCGCGTCTACGCCGCCGACGACCAGACCGTGGACTCCGCCAACGGCGTGACCAACGACGTGTTGGTGGGAGTGATTGACCGCGTCCAGGGCAGCGACGAGTGCTGGCTCTCGATAGACGCGGCCGTCCTGGCCGGCAGGGCCTGGGACGAGCCGACCACCACAACCGCCGCGCCGACCACAACCACCACGGCCGGCGCGTAACGACCCCGCGGGGCGGCAGCCCCGCACTTCTTCACCAAGGAGAGACGATCCATGGAGATCACGCAAGGAAATCTGGAGGCCGTCTTTACCGGCCTGAAGGCCACCTTCAACGAATCGGTGCAGACCACCGAGCAGGAGCGCATCAGCCGCCTCATGGAGGTGGTGCCCAGCTCGACCGGCACGGAGAAGTACCCCGTTGCCACGCTGCTGGGCGACCTGGAGGAGGTGCTGGACGAGGTGACGATCACCAGCATCGGCACGTTCGTCCAGAGCGTGCCCAACCGCACCTTCGCCCGGATCGTGCAGGTGCGGCGCGACGACGTGGCGGACGACAACATCGGCGTCTACCGGCCCGGCGTGCGGCAGCTCGGCCGCCGCGCGGCGCTCTACCCCCTGCGGCTGGGGGCGGAGGTGCTGCTGTCCGGCCTGACGGATGAGTGGATAGACGGCACCACCGTCTTTGCCGACGACCACGAGTGGGTGGGCGGGCTGAGCTGGTCCAACCGCAGCGACGCGGCGCTGGACGCGGACAACTTCGAGAGCGCCGTCAGCGCCCTCGAGACCCGCGTGGGCCCGGACGGCGCGCCGCTCGGCCTGCAGCCCGACCTGCTGGTCTGCGGACCGTCCAACCGGGCGGCCGCCGAGGGCATCCTGGAGGTCCAGTATCTGGACGGCGGCGGCAGCAACCGGCACTACAAGAAGTGCGACCTGCTGGTGCTCAGCCGCTTCGGCTCCAGCGCCGCCTGGTTCGTGATGGACACCGACCCGGTGCGGCCGATGGTCCTGCAGGACCGCGAGGGGCCGGAGTTCACCGCCAAGGACAGCCCGGATGACGCCGACGCGTTCTACCGGGAACTCTACGCCTACAAGGCGCGCCGCCGCTGCGCGGTGGCCGTCCTGGCGCCCTGGCTCATCCAGGCCAGCGCCGGCGCCTGACCCCGATCCGGCGGGGGCGGCTCGATGCCGTCCCCGCCCCCCTTCTGCGGGAGAGATACGTGAGCTACTGCACTCAAACCGACATCGAGGCGCGGACCGGCGAGGAAGAATTGGCCCGGCTGGCCGACCACGACGGGGACGGCTCACCCGATGCAACAGTGGTCGAGGGAGCACTCTCAGCGGCGGAGGCCCTGATGGACAGCTATCTGGGCGTGCGCTTCGCCGTGCCCGTGCTGAAGCCGGACGGCGAGCCACCGGAGGCGCTCAGAGCACGGGCGGTGAGCCTGGCGGTCTATTTCCTGCGCCTCGGCCGCGACAGCGTCACCGACGACGCCCGCGCCCAGCACGCCGAGGACCTGGCATGGCTCCAGGCCGTGGCGGCGGGCACGGTCTCGCTCGGCGTCCAGCCGGCCCCGGCCGAGTCCCCCGGCGCCCCCGGCGTCGAACACGAGGGCCGGCAGCGCCTCTTCGGCCGAAGCGAACCCCTGTAACCGCACGTCAGTGCGAGCCCGCAAGGCGGGCGCGCCAACCGCGCCGTGGGGCGCCACGGCATTTGTGTGACAGGAGAAACACATGTGCAACTTCCTGACCGACGGACGAGAGGCCCTGCTGGCGGCGTTGAAGGCCGACGCGGGGATCGCCGCGCGGGTGAAGACGTTCTACGAATTCGGCTCCGGCCTGCTGGGGCGCGCGGCGCCCGAGCCGTCCGACTGTCCGGCCCTGTCCGTGACGCCCTCGGAGGTGCGGCGCGTGCTCGTGGCCAATGTGGAGTGCGAGATGCCGCAGTCGCTCCGGGTGCGCGTCACCACGGCGGGGCAGGACGTGGAGCCCTGCGAGGAACTGGCGGCGCTGGTGATGGCGTGTGTTGAGGGGGCGGATGAGACGGCACTGGGTCTGGCGGCACAAGGCCTGACCGGGCTGCGCGTGCGGTCGGTGGGCTGGGACGCCCGCCCGCGCCGGGGTGCGGCGCAGGTGCTGTGGACGGCGAACGTGGAAATCCAACTCCTCTGGCGGCGCAGGTAAGGAGAAAAGATGAGCGGACCGACGGGACAATGGCATTACCCGAAGCGACGGCACCTGCGCGTCTGCCGGGAGACGACCTGGGGCGAGTGCCCGGCCGGCCCCGAGTGGAGTTGCGTGCCGATATCCGGGAACGGCTTCACGGTCGCATCGCGGCGTTCCCACTTCCGCCCCGAGAACTCCTTCGGCGGCGACTCGCGGACGGTGGTCCTGCCGCAGGGCCTGACCACGCGCGGCATCCTGCGCACGAAGCTTTATCCCGAACTGGCCGAGTCCCTTCTCGACAGTGGACTCGACAGGGCCGGCGGGCTCGGCAGCTACTGCTTCGACCACCTCACGCCGGCCGACCCGCGGAGGATCACCGGTGCCATGGGCGACCGCCTGACGTTGAAGGCCGGCGACGGCGGGTTGGAACTGGAATTGCGGCTGATCGCCGCCGCGGAGGAGCCGAACGGAACGTTGAGCGAGGACGACTTCGACTACTCGGGAATCGGCACCGTGCCGTTCGCCTTCCGGCGAGCCGCCCTGACTCTGGACGGTTCTGCGGTCACGGACGTGGAGCACTTCTCTGTGGTGGTCGAGAACGACCTCGAGGAGGGTCCCTGGCGGGCGGGCCGGCCGGCTTTCCTGGCGGCGGGACAGCGGAGCGTCAGGTTGAACCTGCTCAAGCCGGCCGACGGCGACGCGCTGAGCGCGGCCGTCCGGAGCGGCGAGAGCTTCGCTTTCTCGGCCACGCTCGCCCATCCCGAAGGCCACACGCTGACCGTGTCACTGCCCGAGCTGTACGCCAAATCGTGCCGGGAGAGCGCCGTCCTCGGCGACCTGGCAAAGGTCGAACTGGAGGCCGTCGCCGCCACGGACGAGGCCGGAGACGACATCAGCTACGAAGTGAACCTGAACCTTTGAGGGAATATGGACGCCATACCTCTCAGCCCGGGGCAAAGACCGGACGACCGGGGCGCAGTCCTTGTCTCTGCATTGAGGTACGTGCCGTTTCCGTTGAGGCCCGACAGGGCCGATTCAACGCTAGCCCAGGGCGCAGCGCGCCGAGAGGCGCGCAAGTCCTGGGATTACGGCTCAGCAATACGACAGAGCCCCGTCAGGGGTGATTCAACCCCAGCAGAGGGGACGTGGGCGCAAGGCCTGAATCGCCCGCCCGGGGCGGGCTCTGGGGATAGGGGGTGGCCTTCTCCCCAGGGCTCCCTGCGGTCACCCTGGGCTAATCCTGAGACGCCCGCCGTGCGGCGGGCTAAAGACCGGACGGATCTGCACCGACCACAAAGAGGGTCGATCACATTACGAGAGGACTCGGAATGTGCAGTCATTTTCAGAACTGCGTGAAGTGTTCAGTGAGCGCATGTGAAAACAGACACCGGTACGAGTTCACAAATTTACACCAACAATGAGGAGGACGAGCTTGCGACAACCCACACCATCGGCGGAGGGCGGGCTGGAGGCGGCGCGGCGGGCCTATCAGCAGGCGGCCGCGCAGGTCGAGCAGCAGCAGGAGGCGCTGCGCCGGCTGCGCGCGCTCTTGATCGAGCTGGCGGAGCAGGACCTCCGCCTGCACGGGCGCACGCTGTCCCTGCTGCAGGAGATGAACCGCGACATCGAGCGGTTCAAACGTCAGATGAAACGCCTCAACACCGCGAGGACATGACCTATGGCCGGCGGCTACTTTCGCGACGGAACGCTCAACATAGAACTCGGCGCGCACTGCTACGTCACGCCCCGCGCGCTGCGCAGCAGCATCCTGCCGGAACCCCATGGCCGCACCGGCGTCGTCCTCGACACCGGCGGCGGGGTGCAGGAGATGGAGGTGACGGCCCAGCGACTGCGCGAGAACCTGGGCGACGCCGAGCGGTGGCTCTACGAGCACCTGCACAGCCTGGCGACCAGTGATCCGGGCGAGCTGGGCTGCGAGGACAACGCCGGAAACCGGGCGATTTTCGGCGGCGCGGTCTGCACCGGCGGCGTGGGCGAGGTGAGCGCGGCGCGCTTCTGCACGCTACGGCTGGACTTCGCCGCGCCCGAGACCGAGGAGGAGCCGGCATGGGCCGGCATCTCGTCGGCCCCGGGGACCTATCCCGCCACCGCCACGGATCGCGACTACGCCGCCGGCGGGGTCGGGCTGGGGCATCACCCCCTGTCCATGCGCGTGGAGATGACGCGCGAGTTCCCTGTGCGGCTTATCCCGCGTGCGCGAGGTACGAGGGCACGGGGGCCGGCGCGGGGCGCGGTGCTGCGCTTCACGGTGACCGGCTGCGCCGAGGTGACGGACGCCAACCTGGCCGACTATCTGCGCGATCTGGCCCGCTCGATCGGGCCGGGGCCGGTTGACCTGACCGCCAACGGCAACACCTACGAGGACGTGCTGCTGCGGAGCCTCCGGCCCGCGCACACGGAACGACGGCACACCACCTTCGAGGCCGAGTTCATCCGGGAGGTATGAGCCCATGACCACCACCACGACAGCGGCGCCCGGCGTGCAGCTCTACATAGGCGGTGTGCTTAATTCCGTCATACGCGTCCGCCGCATTACCGCCAGCTACGTGGCGCCCTGGGAGGCGGAACTGTTCTGGCCGGGCCGCCACGACCGGCCCACCGGCGTTGCCCTCTGGGACTCGGTGCAGATCAAGGACGCCGGCGGCACCACGCGCTTCCGCGGCAACGTGTCCAGCATCCGCCCCGGCGGCGTCGCGGAGGAGGGCCTGCTGATGATCGCCCGCGGCGCCCGCTTCCGGCTGGAAAACGAGCCCGTGCGCATCAACGGCCGCGGCTACTACGTATGGAACCGCCGTGGCCACGCCTGCGAGGACGGCGCCGGCGGACTCGACTCCCCCGACCGCGACGGCGGCAAGTGGACCGCCGGCCAGATCATCGTGGACATCCTGGAGCACGCCCTGGGCCTGCCCGCCGGCGGCAGTGATATTGACGGCCATCACGGCGACGCCTGCTGCATCACCGACACCTACCTGACCATCGCCGACATTGACGGCTACACCGCCGCCGACTGGCTGGCGCTGGACAGCGTGGTGGGCGAGTTCGTGGTGGACAATACCACCGTGGCCGACGCCATCAGCCTGCTGGTCGGCCTCAACGGCGGCTTCTACGGCTGGTATGTGGACCCCACGGACGGCAGCCTGCAGCTCGTGGACATGGACGGCCTGGCGGCCACGGACATCGAGGCGGGCGAGCTGGGCGAGTGGCAGGATGCCGCCGGAACCGATTACCGGCTTCTCAATAACCAGCTCGAGTGGAGCCTGGAGGGCGTCTGCAGCCACATACGCATCCAGGGCCAGGACGAAACCACCGAAGAGCAGCCGGCCAACATCGAGGGCAGCGGCAACGCCGGCCAGGGCGACCTGGGCGAGTTGGAGCTGGTTGCCGCCCCCTGGCTCGGTTATGACGCCGCCTACCGGCCGCTCTGCCAGGACAAGCGCCATTTTTGCGCCAAACGGATTGACAACGCGGACGCCTACACACCTCCCGACGGATGGAGCTTTGCCACGCACCGGCCCCGCGTCTACATCGGCACCGATGCCGGCGACAAAACCGCCTACCGGCCCACCTTCTGGTATCCCGTCTGGCACATCGCCGAGGGGTTGATCGGCTTCCAGGAAGACCCGGCGCCCGACATGGGCGTGGGCGACAAGCTGTGGGGCTGGTACTGGGCCAGGGTGCCCTTCGTCGTGGAGGCCGGGCCGGACGGCGACGCCTACCACTGTTACGGCTACGAGTGCGCCCGCACCGTCTACGACCCGGCCTTCCGGCACACCACCACCTACCCGCAGCCCGGCGAGGCGGACGACGAGACCGCTATGGGAGACCTGGCCGAGCGCCTGCTGCGGCTCTATAAGGACGTGCGCCGCCAGGGCGACATTGTGTGCGACATGGTGGACTTTGACCTGTCCTTAACACGCCGTTACAACGTCGTTAACCTGGGTGTGGAACATTTGGGCGGCATCACCACTACCGAGGAGCCGCCCCCCTGCACCAAAGACCCCACCTGCTGGGACACGCTGGGCATCAACGCCGTCGAGGTGACCTGGGACTTCACCCGCGACGAGACGCAGATACGCGTGGCCAACACCTTCTTCATGCTGGAGGGCTACAGCGAGCTGAAGCGGCGGCTGGAGCAAAACCTGTTCGCCCGCTCGAACTACGATCTGAGCGAGGACACCTACACCTGCCAGGTCAGCGACGGTAGCGACAGCATCCAGGAAGATACGCCCGACACCTGGACGACCACCACGACCACCACGACGGCCGCGCCGACGACGACGCCGGAGCCGACCACGACGACCACGACGACAACAACCACAACAACGACGACAACAACGACCGCAGAGCCAACAACCACGACGACGGAGGCCCCGACCACGACGACGGAGGCCCCGACCACGACGACCGAGGCGCCGACGACGACCACTGTGCAACCCACCACCACGACGGCCGGGGAGCCCGGCACGACGACAACCGTGGAGCCGACCAC
>CAYVBE010000128.1:0-12229 GCA_964448935.1 uncultured candidatus Brocadiaceae bacterium | reverse complement strand
GCGGCAGGAATTCCGGGAACATAGAAACAAAACCACCGGTTTGCGGTCGTTCATTGCCGTCGTCCCTCCGTCTCGCGCTGTCTGGGGGAAAAGGCCTGCGCTATGCCAGCTTCACAGTTTGCCATTTCATCGTTTGTTCGGTGTGAGAATCCCACGAGTTCCGCCGGTTTTTCCGGCGCAGAAACGGGCCGTAGGGGCCGCCGGTGGCCCTGAGAGGCCCTTTGGGCCTCCGGCGCGGACGCGCCGGTCCGAAATACACGGTATTGCCTCCGAAGCCCAGGCCGGTTATAAGGCAACCTGACGTGAGACGCAATATCCGACGATCTTGCGCAGCACCGCTTGCCCTGCCAGAAAGGGGCCTGTCGTGCGCGTTACCGAGGGCAAGGCCACCAACCGAGACCGCTGGGTCTGCGCAGCCGCGGGCATGGTCCTGTCCGGCGTCGCTGCGGCCGCTTCCGCTGCGTTCCCGGCAGCGACGGGGCGGGTCGTCTGGCTTGCTGGCGTTCTGGCAGCCGCGTTCGTGCTCAGACAGGGACTCCTCTCGTTCGTTGTGCGGTTCTGCAGGGTGGCGCGTGCACCGAACACGAACCTGCGCCCCTCTTTCACGTTCATCATCCCATGCCTCAACGAACTGCCAACTCTGTACCGCTCCGTCCCGGCCATGAAAGCCCTGAGCTATGACGGCGAGCTGACCCTCCTTTACATCTGCGAAAGCGCGTCCACCGACGGCAGCCTGGAGTACCTGCAAGGCGAGTCCGAGGGGAATCCCCGCATCTCTCTGATCGAGAAGGACACGGCGCCGGCCGGCCGAGGAGCGGCGGTCGCCTGCGGCGTGCGTGGCGCGCCGGACTCGGAGGTGGTCGGTTTCCTGGACGCCGATCACGTGCTGGATCAACCCTCTCTGAACGAACTGGCAAGGCTTTTCGGACAGGACGACCCGCCGCCGGCGGTGCAGGGGCACTGCGAGACGCTGAACGAATCGCCGAATGCGCTGGTGCGGCTCCTGACCACAGAGAGACACTGGCTGGAGCGAGTGGAGTTGCTGGCCGGCCCCCGGCTGGGCGCCATCCGCCAGTTCGGCGGCGGCCAGGGGTTTTTCCGCACGGAGGTCCTGAAGCAACCATCGGCGACCATTGACGAAGGTATGATCCTGGACGACACGGACCTGTCGGTGCGCATGGCGCTGGACGGACGTCGCATCGAGTTCAGCCCCCACATCTCCACTCGCTCGCTGCAGCCGGAGACCTTCACGGCTTTTTTCGATCAACGCTTCCGCTGGACGCGCGGCTGGCTGCAGCTCGCCCGCAAGTATTTTCCCCCGCCGCTCAGATCGGGCGGCGCCTCGTTTGTCACACGACTGGACCTGCTGAGGCTGGTCACAACGCCGGTAGCCGGACTTGTCCTGTGGGTCGGCTTCGTGGCCGCTGCCGTGGGACTGACCGCCGGGGGACCTGCGCGCCCGCCTCTGCCGCTGGCGTGGGCGTGCCTGCTCTGGCCGCTTCTCCTGAGTGTCGCCCCGTTCCTGGCGGGCACTCTGCCCCGCCGGCTGACCGACCTGCCCCTGGTGCTGGCCGGCATTCCCCTGCTCACGTTGTTCTACACCTGGGTCTGCGCGGCCGCTGTGGTGGACGTCTTTCTCCTGCGTCGGGCCCCGCGCTACGGCAAAACGGCCAAACGAGTGGCAAACAGCAAAGAAGCGGCCGGCTGCTGACGGGCGCGTGGTCAGCCGAAAAGGAAGCCGACCGCGTAGTAAAGGCCGAGAGAGGCCAGCAGCATCAGGATCGCCGGCCTGGCAAGCCCGGCCACGTTGGTCAGCAGCCCCGTCTTGAAGTGCTCGCTGGTCACCACAAGGCAGACGTGCACCGGCGAGATCAACATGCCCATGTAACCGAAACCGAAGCTGAGGACCACCGTCGGCAACACCTGGCTGAGAGCCGGGTCCGGCCCCAACAGCCCCATCACCACGGGGAAGCTCACGCCCACGAAACCCACGGACAGCCCCGTGGCCAGCCCGCTGATGAACGGCAGGAGCATCAGGATCAGCATCACCGAAATCCCCCACCGGTCCATCTCCACGCTCATCTGCCGCGCCACGGAGACGCCGGTCGGCAGGTCAGCCTCGATGAACGCCCCATAGATGCGCACGGCGGCCACTATGGCGGCCATGGAGAGGACCCTTCGGGAGAAGATCAACCTCTTCCATACCTGTCCGTCCAACGGGCGCTGCCGCTGCAGCACCGCCATGGCGGCGAAGATTCCCACGATCATGGGGACGTAGCGGTTCAGCCCCGGAGCGTTCGGATAGACGGCGCTCAGGCCGCGGTGGGAGAGCTTAACCACCACGTAACCGGCCACCACCACCGCGATGGGCAGCACCAGCCGCAGGAAACCGGCCCCGTCCTCCGAGACCTCCGCCCGCGCGGAGGCATCCTGCATCCGGATGCGCCGGAGAAGGAACAGGTACCCCGCGCCGACGGCGCAGATGGTCAGAGGAATCTGCAGCAGCACGAACTGCCACACCTCCAGACCGGTCTCGTCCAACGCCACCAGCACGCCGGGATAGAGCGGCCACCAGTACTCCCAGATGTGGCGGAACCAGTGGTTGGTCTGCGCCTTCAGGGTAGGGGCGAACTCATCGCGCACGTCGCAGCGGTCCACCAGCGGGGCCGAGAACAGCGCGCCGCCCGGCATGGGAAGCAACCCGATGACCGCCGGCAGCACTGCCATCGAGGCCCGCTGCGAGACGCGCGAGCGCACCGCCTCCACCAGCTCCTCCATCACGCCCGTCTCGGCCATCTGCGAGCTGAGCCAGATGACCTGGAAAACGATGAGCAGCAGGCACCAGTTATCCACCGACCAGAAGCGATTGCCCGCAATGCGCAGCATCTCCCCCGCCGACTGGCCGGACCAGACCGCCAGCACCACCGCGCCGACGGCGATTGAGGCAAGCAGGGGCACAAACCGGCTGAGCACCAGGATCAGCGCCAGGGCGCAGAGCACCTTCGCCAGCACGGGCACGCTCATAAGGGCATCAATCACGGCAAACAACTCCGGAAGTCGGGCCGGGGATCGCAGGGACAGGACGGCCTCACGCCAGACGACCCCGCATTCTAAGGCGCACGCCCGCGCCGGTCAAAGAGTTGCAGACGGATTTGCGCGTGCAACGGTGAGCGTGCCCACCTTCGCGACGGCGGGCCGTAGCGTTTATCATGGATGGGAGAAACGTACCGCTCAAGTTTTTGTCCCGATCGAAGGGGTAAGTATGAAGCAGTGGACCGCCGTGCTCGCGTTCGTCGCGCTAGTAGCCGCCGCCCTGGTCTTCGCCGGCCCGGAGAGTCGGTCGGCCGAACAGCCTTCCGCATCCAAACCGGAAGCTGAAACCGCCTCCGAGGCGTCCGAGTTGAAATCCGAGATGCAGAAGGTCAGCTACTCGTTGGGCCTGGAGATGGGCAAGAACGTCAAGAACCAGCGTTCAAACATCAACCCCGATGCCTTCACCACTGGTTTCCAGGACGGCTTTGCGGGCAAGAAACCGGCGCTTTCGGAGGAGGAAATGCAGAAGACGATGGCGGCGTTTGCCCAGAAAATGGCCGCGGAGCAGGCCGAACACCGCAAAGAGGCCGGCAAGGCCAACCTGAAGACGGCTCAGACCTTCCTGAAGCAAAACGCGGAGAAAGAGGGAGTCGTTGCCCTGCCGAGCGGCCTGCAGTATAAGGTCCTGGAAGCCGGCACGGGATCGCAGCCGACCGAGGAGGACAAGGTGAAGGTCCATTATCGCGGCACGCTGCCGGACGGAACGGTTTTTGACAGCAGCTACAAACGCGGCCAGCCCGCCACCATCCCCGTCACAGGCGTAATACCGGGATGGCAGGAGGCGCTGCAGAAGATGAAGGTCGGCGGCAAGTGGCAGCTCGTCATTCCTCCCGAACTGGCCTACGGCGAGAACGGTTTCGGCGCGCAGATCGGCCCCAACCAGGTGCTTATCTTCGAGGTCGAACTGCTCGGAATCGAGTAGCCCCGGCCCACACCGGACGGTCCGGAACGGGTACGAACCCCATCCCAGCGAAGGAGCAGTCCATGTCTCCCGTGGCGCAACGGCCGAACGTGCTGTTCATCATGGACGACCAGCACAGGTACGACTACCTGGGCTGCGCCGGCGCCGATTTCCTGCAGACCCCGAACCTGGACCGGCTGGCGCGGCGCGGAGTGCGCTTTACACAGTGCACCACCAACAGCCCAGTTTGCGCGCCCGCCCGCATCGGCCTGGCCACCGGCCGGCAGCCCTGCCACGTGGGCGCGCTGGACAACCGGGCCTTCCTGCCCCTCAGCACGCCCACCTACTACCAGCGGTTGCGGGACCACGGCTACCGCGTGGGCTGCATCGGCAAGCTGGACCTGGCAAAGCCCGACCACTACAACGGCCGCTACGGCGACCGCCCGTGGGTCTATAGCTGGGGGTTCACACATCCGGAGGAGTGCGAGGGCAAGATGCACGCCGGTATGAGCGCCGAGCCCCGGGGCCCCTACAACTACTACCTGCAGGAGAAGGGACTGCTGGAGAAGTTCTGCCGGGACTACACCGAGCGCGCCCGCAAGGGCTGGAACCTGGGCGCATCGTGGGACTCGGTTCTGGATACGGAGGACTTCGAGGACGTCTACATCGGGCGGAGGGCCGCCGACTGGATCGAGAATGTCCCGGACGACTTCCCCTGGCACTACTTCGTCAGCTTCGTCGGCCCCCACGACCCCTTCGATCCGCCGACCGAGTACGCCGACCTCTACCGCGAAGCGGAAGTGCCCGATCCCATCGAGGACGAAATGGAGGGAAAGCCGGAATGGGTGAGGTCCCGACAGGGCGCCGCCGAACCGCCCGGAGTGCAGCAAACCCGACGTCAGTACTGCGGTGCCATCACCGCCATTGACGATCAGGTCGGCCGGATGTTGGACGCGCTCGAGAAACGCGGGATGCTGGACAACACCTACATCATCTTCACCAGCGACCATGGCGAGATGCTGGGCGACCACGGGCTCTACACCAAGAGCGTGGCTTACGAACCCTCGCTGCGCGTGCCGCTCATCGTCTCCGGTCCCGGGCTGCCGGAAGGCCGGACCTCAGAGACTCCGGTGGAACTGATTGACCTGAACCCCACCGCCTGCGAACTGGCCGGTCTGCCGGAGCAGGAGGGCATAGACGCCCGGTCGCTGGTGCCGGTGCTGCGGGACGAGCGCGAGGAGCACCGCGCGGAAACCGTGAGCGCCATCCGCAACTTCCGCTGCATTCGCACCCCACGCTACAAGCTCATCGAGAACTACGGCGGCGGCGATGAACTCTACGACCTGGAACAGGACCCGCGCGAACTCCACAACGTCGCCGATGCAAACCCGGATGTCGTCCGCGACCTGCACGGCCGCATGGACCGGCGCTACCTGGAGGCCGGCCCCCTCCGCTGACCCCGCATACCCGAAAGGCAGACCCCATGGCCAAACATCAGTGGCTCACGCCCCACCAGAAGGGCATCGTCCGGCGCTATTACGACAACCGCGACAACCTGATGCACCAGAAGCTGGCCGAGATCGTCTCCGAACTCGCGCTCTGCGAGGACGAGAAGAAAGCCAACAAGCTCTGGAAGAGCGCCCGGACCGCCCTGCTGAACTCCGGCGTGCACGAGGGCAAGGTGCAACGGGTGATCGAACCACGAGACCTGGAAGGCCTCGCGGAACTGGTGAACGAAATGTTCTGAACGAACTCTGTGGACGAACGGCAACACGGATAGGCTTCCGGGCGCTGCCCTTCGTCCACTCAGTCCACGCCGTTCCCCCGCCCGCCGGCCGTCAACCGCCGAACCTGGCGATCAGGCCGGAAATGGCATCCCAGATAGGCTGCCGAAAAGCATAGACCAGGCCAGCCACCGCCAGCACACCGGCCAGCTTCAGCAGGTACGGCAGCATCTTCTTGAGCTTCTCTTTGCGTTTATAGGACTTGCGCGCACCGTCGAAGTGGGTCACAAGGTTGTGCAACTCCTGGCGGCTCTCCGGGGCCTTCTCGTCCACGACGGTCTTGGCAGACATCGCATAGTCGCTCTGAAATTCCCTTGCAAGTTCGCGGAAGGAACTTGCCGGCATGTATGCTCCGCGTTCGCCTACACGACGGGCCGGCGTATCCCTGGTGATCTGCCCTTTCTTGATGCGCTTGCGGATGTCCATCAGCGACAGCCGGCGTTTTTCCACCCGTCCGCCGATCTGGATTTTCATGTTCCACAGGCTCTCGTCGCGTTCAGCCCCCTGCAGACCCAAATCCCTGCGGATATCGGGCGCCCCCAGACACTTGTTGCGGATCACATCGCACAGTTGTAGCGCGCTCTGGATACGCTGTTCCGGCTTCTTCGCCATCAGTCGCTGGATGGCCATTGACACGGAACGCGGCACGCCACTGCGCAATGCTTCGGGCGGTCGCAGGGGCTCTTTCATATGCTTCTGAAACACTTCGAAAGACGTATCGCCCTCGAACGGCGTCGCACCGGTCAACACGTGGTACCATGTGGCACCGAGCGAGTAAAGATCGCTCCTCTCGTCCGCTCGCTTGGCATCTTGGGCCTGCTCGGGGGCCATGTAATACGGTGTACCCATGGCTGTACCCGTGCGGGTCAACGCCGTCATCTCACCATCCCTCTGTCGCGCCAGCCCGAGGTCGGCTAACTTGGGCACGCCCTCTCGGGTCAGCATAATGTTATCCGGCTTGATATCCCGGTGGATCAAGCCGTTCTCATGTGCGTAGGCCAAACCCTCGGACACCCCCAGGATGATCTCACTCGCCCGGTCCACGGGCAGAGGTCCCCCCGCCTCAACAACGTCTCCCAGGCTCCTCCCGTCAATGTACTCCATTGCAAAAAAGTAATGGCCCGATTCCTCGCCGATGTCATAGCCGCTCACCAGGTTTTTGTGTTTGAGTTTAATGGATGCCTGCCCCTCGCGGAAGAATCGCGTCAGCAACGAGCGCTGACTTCCCAGGTGTCGGGCCAGCACTTTTATAGCGGCACGCTTCTTGTCCGGGCCGACGCCCAGGTAGACGGTCCCCATGCCACCCTCACCGAGCTTTCGAACCAGTGTGAATTCGCCAAGCCGCTCGACCGGGATATCTCCCGCTTCAGCCTCCAGCTTCTCCGCCTCTGCCTGTGGCAGCAGATTCTGAATCACACAGCAATCCCACAACGGAATTTTGGAGCCCTGTTCGTGTTTCTTAGCCTGGAATTCCCGGCATTGCTGCACCTTCTCCCGGGTCAATAACTTGCGGGCCATTAACAAGCGCGCGAATCGCTTCTCTTGAGGCGTCGCCATGTCCTGTTCTTCCTTCCGGTCGTCAGAAAGGAACCCGCAATCCCACATCGCCGGGCACCAGCCTGCCAAAGTGGCGTTAGTGTAAAGCGCAGGTCACTGTATGTCAAGCATTTGACGGTCCATCGGGCCCATGCATTCCTGCCGGCATATCCAGCATGACTCACTGAAAAGGGCGGCTCCCAGTGCAGCAAACCGGTTGAACCGCAGAGCGGTGTGAGGTTATGCTGAACGACTGATTCACCGCGCCGGGATAAGCTGCCGAGGGCAAAGATGAGCTTTCTACTGGACTGCCTCTACGCGGCCGCCGGGGCCGCCCTGCTGCCCTACTGGCTGTGGAAACTGCCGCAGGCGCGCCGCTACCGCGCCGGACTGGTGGAGCGGGTGGGCTTTGCCCCCTCCCTTGAGCCGCAGCAGCCGCGCCTGTGGATACACTGCGCCAGCGTGGGCGAGGCCGGCATTCCGGGCCGTCTGGTGTCCGCGTTCCAACGGCGGAGACCGGATTGGGACATCGTCTTCTCCACGAACACGGACACCGGGGCAGAGAGACTCCGCACGCTCTATCCCGCCCGCACGGTATTCCACACGCCGCTGGACTTCACCTGCTGCGTGGGACGGGCGCTGGACCGCGTCCGGCCCGACCTGATCCTGCTGGTGGAGTTGGAAATGTGGCCCAACTTCCTGCTGGCCGCCGGGGCGCGGGGCGTTCCCGTGGCCATAGTGAGCGGCAGGATCGGCGAGGGCTCCCGGCGGCTGCTCCGGGCGCTTCTCCGTTTTTTCCCGGACCTGCGGGATATCCTGCAACTGTGCTGCGCGAGGAGCGAGGACGACGCGCGAGGCTTCATAGCGGCGGGCCTCAACCCGGAGACCGTTTTCACATGCGGGTCACTGAAATACGACACCCTTGCCACCGAGGCGGACCCGGAGCAAGCGCGTCACCTGGAGAGGATGTTCAACCTGGTGGGCGACGCACCCGTCCTTGTGGCCGGCAGCACGCACGATGGAGAGGAGCTGCTGGTGGCCGCAGCGTACAGGGACCTGAAGATCGAATTCCGCCGGCTGCGCCTGGTCATCGCCCCCCGGCACATCGAGCGTGCCGACCGCGTCCAGGCCGCCCTGGAGGACCGTGGCTTTACCGTGTGCCGCAAAACGGAGTTGGAGGAACGCGGGGAGCCCGCCCCGGAGAATGCGGTCTGTCTGGTGGACACCATCGGCGACCTGGTGACGTGCTATTCGCTGGCCGATTGTGCCTTTGTGGGGCGCAGCCTGCTGCCACCGGGCGGGGGGCAGAACATGATGGAGCCGGCCGCGCTGGGCACGGCTGTACTCGTAGGGCCCCACACGGGCAACTTCCGGCCGGAGATGCGTCTGCTGGAGCGGCATGGCGCGGTGAAGGTGGTGCAGAATCCCCGTCGGCTCTCGGAGGAGATCAAGCTGCTGCTGCGGGAGCCGGAGCGGGGGGAGCAGATGGCCCGCGCCGCCCGGCGACTTGTCCGGCAGAGCCGCGGCGCCACGGAGCGGACGCTGGCGCGACTGGAACCACTGCTGCGGAATGTCGAGCCCGACAAGGCGAAAGGCGGGCGCGCGCCGCGCAACGCTTGACGCGACCCCGCTATACTGGTACCATTTAGCGTCAAAGATCATACGCACGGTTCAGCAGAAGGGGCGTATCATGCCACAAGTGGATAAGTTTCTGAACTTCCTGGTGAAGAATGGCGGGAGTGACCTCCACATCGTGACGGGCAGCCCTCCGATCGTCCGCATAGACGGTCAACTGCAGAAGATGAAGCTTCCCCCCCTCTCCGAGGATCAGGTTATGTCGCTGATTCGCGAGATCATGCCCGAGCGGAACCAGCGCGAGTACGAAGCCATACACGATACCGACTTTGCCTACCAGATGAAGGACGTGGCCCGTTTCCGAACCAACTGCTACATGGACCTGAACGGCCCGGCCATGGCGCAACGTCTTATCCCCTTCGACATCATGACCGTGGACGACCTGGCCCTGCCGCAGGAGGTGATTGACCTGGTAATGCTGCCCAAGGGCATCATCCTCTGCACCGGCCCCACCGGCTGCGGCAAGAGCACCACGCTGGCCGCCCTGCTGCACCACGCCAACCAGAACCGGCGCGACCACGTGGTCACCATCGAGGACCCGGTGGAGTTCGTGCATGAGAGCATTAACTGCATCTTCAGCCATCGCGAGGTGGGCAGGCACACGGAGAGTTTCAAACGGGCGTTGCGCGCGGCGTTCCGTGAAGACCCGGACATCATCCTGGTCGGTGAGATGCGTGACCTGGAGACCACGGCCCTGGCCATTACCGCCGCCGAGACCGGCCACCTTGTCCTCTCCACCGTCCACACCACCACCGCCACCAGCACCGTGGACCGGATTATTGACCAGTTCCCTCCGGACCGGCAGGAGCAGATCCGTACCATGCTGTCCGGCACACTCAAAGCCGTCATTGCCCAGACGCTCTGTCGCCGCAAGCAACGGGGAAGGATCGCAGCCTTCGAGATCCTGGTGGTCCACAGCGCCGTCGAGAACCTGATCCGGGAACGGAAGACCTACCAGTTGCCGTCGGTCATCCAGACCGGCAAGAAGTACGGCATGTGCACGATGAACGAGTCGCTGATGGAGCTCGTGTCCGACGGTTTTGTCACCCTGGACGAGGCCTACGAGAACTCGGTCGAAAAACAGGATATGAACGATCGGGTCAACAGCTACCTGCTCGGCCAGGTCGAAAACCGGGATATAACGCCGGAGCAGGCGGTCAAGCAGTCCTTCTTCCGTCCGGACATGATTGATCGGCTCCGCCGGCACGGCTACGGCAAAGCCATCCAGAAGATGGACCTGTCCAAGATTGACCTGCAGGAAGAAGTGGTGATGTAACGGGAACACCGCATGCAGCCGGCGGACTCTATCTGGTGGCCCCTCAGGGCTTTTGTCATCGCCTCCGTCTGCCTGCCGGCTTTCGGCTGCCACCGGGACCAGGTCAGACTCAGGGTCGCGGAGCAGAGTGACCGCTACGAGTGGCACCACCCCATTTCGCCGCCCACCATCACCCGCCCCGCCCGCGAGTTGTTCTTCCAGATAGACGCGCCGCTCGGATACGCCCGCGGGCACGAGCAGCCGCTGGAAGGGCTGCCGTTCAACACACGCGTGCGCTGGAACGTCCTGGTCCGCCCCCTGAGCGATGAACTGGCCCGCCTTGCCGAGAGACACAACCGGGCCGATATCACGGTTGCCGAGTTCGAAACCCGCGAGGCCGAACTGCTCACCGCCCTGCAGCGGCTGGCAATCCTGCGGGGGCGGTTGCTGGACGCACTGCGCGCCTACCAGCGGGCAAAAAAGGCTGCGGGTGGCGACCCCGAGGCACCCGAACCGGCCGGCGCCGGCCGACGGGCCGCAGCCGTCCTGGAGCGGGCCGAGGCCGTCGTCCAGGAACTGGTCATCAGGCCCGACCCGCAAACCAACGAGGCTTCCACCGGAGAGAGCAACCCGTGACCGAGAACCCCGACTATGCCGTGACACGGCGCCAGATGCAGGAGCTGGACCGCCTGGCCATCGAGCAGTACGAGATACCCGGCATCCTGCTGATGGAGAACGCCGGCCGCGCCTGCGCGCAAACTGCCCTCGATATGCTCGGGGACGCCGAAGAGCCCGAGGTCGTGGTCCTGTGCGGCAGGGGCAACAACGGCGGCGACGGATTCGTGGTGGCCCGACACCTGGTGAACCGGGGCGTGCGCGGGGCGGTGCTGCTGCTGGGCACCGTCGCGGACGTGCTCGATGGCGCCGGCGATCCGGCGATCAACCTCAGAATCCTGCGCAACATGGACGTCTCAACGGTCGAACTCGGAGCGCCCCCGGAGATTCGGAGCGCGCTGGAAGAAAAGGCGGGCGCCAACCTGATCGTGGACGCGCTGCTGGGCACCGGCATCAGCGGGGAGGTGAGGGAACCGTTCGACGCGGCCATCCGCGCCGTGAACCGCATGGACGCGCCCACGCTCGCGGTGGACGTGCCGTCCGGGCTGGACTGCGACACAGGGCTGCCCCTGGGCGTGGCGGTGCGGGCGGAGCGGACGGTGACCTTCGGGCTGCCCAAGCAGGGCCTCCTCAGACCGGAGGCCGCCCCCTACACGGGGCGTCTGGAGGTGGCCGAGATCAGCATCCCCCGCGTCCTCATCGAGCGCAATACCCAGCAGTGGCACTCGGAAGGGGGCTGAGGTGAGGATATACCTGTCCGGTCCGCTGTTTACCGAAGCCGAACGCCGGTGGAACCGCGCCCTCGCCCGCCGGCTGACGGAGCTGATCAGAGGCGTCGAGATCGTCCTGCCGCAGGATTTCAAGTTCGACGAATCGTTCAACGACCCCCGTGACTTCCCCCGCATTTTCACCGCCTGCATCGAGCAACTGCGCGATGCCGACGCCGTGGTGGCCATCCTGGACGGCGCCGACGTGGACAGCGGCACGGCGCTGGAGATGGGCATCGCCTACGAACGCGGCATTCCCATCATCGGCGTCCGGACCGACTACCGCGAGAGCCAGGACCGGGGCGTGAACCTGGTGGTCGCAGGCGCCTGCACGGAGCTGCTGCGCGAAATGTCCTTCGCCGAGAATACCGAGCGCCTGGCACGCGACCTGGCCGGCAAGATCGTGGCTGCCCTCAAACGTGCCGGGAAGTGACCCGCACGCCGATCACGCCGACCAGCCCTTGCCCTCGCGCCCTCCCTCCCCCATACCGGATGTGGCCACACTAACCTCGACTTTCGACAAAAAGAGGAAAGCCAGCTCCCGTTTTGGGTAGATTAACTTACCCAAAATGACCAAAGGGGAGGCCAGCTTATGACTACAGTATCCACATTCGTGATGCTCATGGCAAGTTTCAATCCAGCT
>CAYVBE010000127.1:10530-12366 GCA_964448935.1 uncultured candidatus Brocadiaceae bacterium | reverse complement strand
TGACGGCCTCGTCCTGCAGGGAGTTCATTTTGGCCATGATCAGGCCGGGCTGGTCGGGCGTGGAGACGCGGGCCTCGCGCTCGATGATGTCAATGAACTGCCGCCGCAACCCGGTGGGCGAGATGCTGAACCGCGACCAGCCGACCTCCTGCGAGTAGCCCGTCAGCAGGTTGAAAAAGGAGGACGCGTCGGCGGCGATGTCCGGATCGGTGGTCAGCAGGCCGATGTCGGAGTAGAGCCTGGCGGTGCGGCTGTGGTAGTTGCCGGTGCCCAGATGGACGTAGCGCCGGATGCCGTGCGGCTCGCGGCGGATGATCAGCAGGGCCTTGGCGTGGGTCTTCAGGCCGGCGATGCCGTAGATGACGTGGCAGCCGGCGTCCTCCAGGCGGCGCGCCCAGTTGACGTTCTGCACCTCGTCGAAGCGCGCCTTCAGTTCCACCAGCACGATCACTTGCTTGCCGGCCTCGCCCGCCGCGGCCAGCGCGGCCACGATGGGACTGTCGCCGCTGGTGCGGTAGAGGGTCTGCTTGATGGCCAGGACGTTGGGGTCCTGGGCCGCCTGCTCGATGAGCGAGATGACCGGCTCGAAGGACTCGTAGGGGTGGAACAGCAGCGCGTCCTCATCCTGCAGCGCCGTCCAGATGTCCTCGGAGCCCACCAGATCGCGCGGCGTCTGGGGCGGCCACGGCTCGTTGCGCAGGTCCTCGAACCCCGGCCGTCCGGCGAGGCCCATCAGGTCCGATGCGTCGAGCAGGCTTTCGGTCTCGTAAAGGTCGCGCTCGGGCACCTCGTAGTGCGTCTGCAGCCAATCCAGCAGCGCGGGGTGGGGGTCGGCGGCTACCTCGAGGCGCACCACGTTGCGCCGGCGGCGCTCGCCGACGGCGTCCTCGACCGCCTGGAGCAGGTCGTCCGCGTCGTCATAGCCGATCGGCACGTCGCCGTCACGGGTCAGCCGGAACAGGGCGGAGCCGGCGATCCGGCGGTCCGGGAACAGCCGCGCCACCCCGCGCCGCACGATGTCCTCCAGCCGCGCCAGGTGCAGGGCATCCTCGGCGGGCAGGGTCACGAAGCGGGGCAGGTTCTCCGGGATGGGCACGATGGCGATCTGCGGTCCGGCCTGCCCCGGCTCCTCGAAGGCGAGAGCCATGTTGAGGGCCAGGCCGGGCAGTTCGGGAAAGGGGTCCAGCTTGCCGACCGCCAGCGGCGTCAGGACCGGCAGCACCTCGGACTCGAAGTAGCTGTCCAGGAACCGCGCCTGGTCGGCGGCCACCCCTCCCGGTGTGAGCAGATGCAGATCGTGCGGCCTCAACTGCGCCAGCGCCTCGGCGATGGCGGCATCGAGGTCTTCGGCCATGCGGTGCGCACGTTTGCTGAGCATCTGTAACTGCTCGGCGGGTGTCCGGCCGCTGACGTCGCGGGCCTCCACCCCGGCCCGAGACTGCTGCGTCAGGCCGCCGACCCGAATCATGAAGAACTCATCGAGGTTGGAGCAGACAATGGCCAGGAACTTCAGCCGCTCCATGAGGGGCACGCCCTCCTCACGTCCCTGCTCGAGGACGCGGTGGTTGAACTCCAGCCAGCTCATCTCCCGGTTGTGGAACAGCTCCCGCGCGGGCATCCGGGGCAGTTCGTCGGATGGTTGATGTTCCGGGCTCATGATTGGGGACCGGAAAGGGGTTGTCGTGTGTCGCCCGCCATGCCGGCGGCCCCGTTTTCATGCTCCAGCCGCACGTGCATGCCGAACACGTCCTCGAACAGGTCCGACTTCTTCGCTATGGCCCGCCGCTCCAGGGTCAGGTCCGCCGCCCCCCGCACGTAGATGACCAGGTCGTGCTG
>CAYVBE010000127.1:0-10430 GCA_964448935.1 uncultured candidatus Brocadiaceae bacterium | reverse complement strand
CTGTTGACGAACGTGCCGATGTCGTGCAGGATACCCGCCACCCGCAGCAGCAGGCGGTGACGCGGCTGCAGGCTGTGTTCATCGCTCAGTTCGTCGAACAGCCTCACGGCCAGTTTCGACACGTGCTCGGCGTGGGCCTCGTCGTAGTCGAATTTCAGCCCGATGCTCCGGGCGGACCGCAGCGTGCCGGCGGCTATCTGCGGGTCCTCCTTGCCGGTCAGGTACCGCGGCAGGTCCAGCACCAGGCCATCCCGCATGGACACCCGGCTGACCACCATGGAGTCGGCCTCCACGGCCTCCAGCAGCTCCAGATACACGATCAGCGCCGGCACCAGCGTCTCGGCGACGGCGTAGGGAAGGCCGTAGAACT
This sequence comes from uncultured candidatus Brocadiaceae bacterium, assembly GCA_964448935.1. Classification (GTDB taxonomy): domain Bacteria; phylum Planctomycetota; class Brocadiia; order SM23-32; family SM23-32; genus CAYVBE01. The sequence goes on along the minus strand of CAYVBE010000127.1, from coordinate 10,060 downwards.
GCGCCAGGTCCTCGGGCGGGCGGGAAGCGCACTCTTCGACCAGTTCCTGCAGCCTGTCCTGCGCCACCCGCTGCAAGGCGCCCTCGCCGCAGGGCTCCCCGATCTGCTCGGCCGCGAACCGCGCGTCGCCGCCTATGGCCAGGAATGCCCCGGCCTCTTCCAGACCGAGTGTCCGTTTAGCCAGGTCCACGGCCCGGCGGGCGTGCTGGCGCAGCAGGTGCGCCGCGCGCGAGGGCGGCTCGCGGGAGGTGGACAGCGTCTCCTGCATGCGTATCGAGCCGATGTTGTAGCTCTGGCTGGCCCCGATCTCCCCGCCGCGCAGAATGGCCAGCAGCGTGCTGCCGCCGCCGACCTCCGAGATCAGGCTGATGCCGTCCAGGTCCAGCGCCCCGCCTATGTCCTCCAGCACCGCCAGCACGATCAGCCGCACCTGCTCGGTGGTCTGGATGACCTCCACGTCCAGGTCAACGGTGCGGGCGATCCGGTCCAGGAAGGTGTCCATGTTGCTCGCTTCCCGCACGGCGCTGGTGGCCACGGCTCGGATGGCCTGCACCCCGTAGGTGTCCAACATGCGGCGGTAGTCGCGCAGCACGGAGATGGCGGCGTTCATGGTCTGCTGGCTCAGCCGCCCGTCCACGAAGGTGTCCTGCCCCAGCCGCACGCCCCGCCTGGCCCGCTCCAGTATCTCCGTCTCGCCGTCCGGGCTCACCTGGGCGATCTCGATACGCATCTCGTTCGAGCCGATGTCAATCACCCCGACCGGCGCACACTCCGTAGGGGTTTCGGCGCTGCTCAAAGTTCCTCCTCCCGGTGATCTTCTCTTACCCCGCTGCTTCACGGGGCCGCCCCAAAAGAACCAACAATGCTATGACAGAAATGTGAGATTCTTGTGAGCAAAGCGGCAGCGGCGGCGCGGCCCTGCACAATGCCTGCCTCCCTTACTGTTGCCCTCAACGCTCTGGTATTATAGCGGTACATGGAACAAAGGAAAGTCGAATTCGGGGGACCGATGATGGGCGGAGAAGAGCGCAGTCTGTTCGCGGGAGTGGACGTCGGGGGCACCAACATAGCAACCGCCGTGGTGGACCGCTCGGGCAAAGTCATCAGCCGGGCAAAACGCCCCACCCCGCGCGACGTGCCGGGCGAGGAGACCCTGGAGGCCATCGCCGAGGGCATTCAGGACGCCCTGCATGAGGCGGAAATCGGGACGGAAGATATGGACGCCATCGGGCTGGCCATCGCCGGGGTCGTCAACGAGCACACCGGCGAGGTGGTCGCGACGCCGAACATGAACCTGAGCGGCCTGCAGGCAGTCGAGCCCCTGGAGGACCGCTTCGACGTGCCGGTGGCCCTGGGCAACGACGTGGACCTGGGCACCCTGGGCGAGGTCTGGCTGGGCGCCGCGCGCGATGCACACAGCGTGGTGGGCATGTTCATCGGCACCGGCATCGGCGGGGGCGTGGTGCTCAACGGCAGGCTGGTGCGGGGAGTGCGCCTGGCCGCCGGCGAGATCGGCCACATGATGATGGACCCCGACGGGCCCGAGTGCGGATGCGGCGCGCGGGGGTGCTTCGAGGCGCTGGCCAGCCGCACGGCCATCGAGCGCGACATCCGCGCCGCCTTCGAGGCCGGCCGTGAGACGGCGCTTACCGAGATCATTGACGAGCAACTGAGCGAACGCATCAAGAGCGGCAGGCTGAAGAAAGCCCTGAAACAGGGCGACCCACTGGTCACCGAGATAACCCACCGGGCCGCCGAGTTCTGGGGGCACGCCTGCCTCTCCGTGCGTCACCTGCTGGACCCGGAGGTCATCGTGCTGGGCGGCGGCGTCATCGAGGCGTGCCGCAAATACCTGATGCCCATCGTGGTGAAAGTCGTGGCGTCCGACCCGCTTCCCGGCGCGCGGGAGGGCGGCCGCGTGGTGCCCTCTATGCTGGGTGACGACGCGGTGCTGCTGGGGGCGGTGGCGCTGGCCCAGCAGCACGTCGGCCTGCGCCCGAGTTCGGAGCTCTACGAGGAGGAACCCGATTACCCGCACGTGGACGGCACGGAGTTCGGCCGGGTGACCATCGGCGGCGAGGTATACGAACGCGACACAATCGTCCGCGCCGACGGCAAGATCAAGAAGCGCAAGAAGGGTGAGGTGAAGGAGATATACGGCACCTCGCACAAGATCGGCCCGCGCGAACTGGCCCGCGTCTGCAAGGGCAATCCGAACGTGCTGTTCATCGGAACCGGCCAGAACGGCGCGGCCAAGCTGACCGAGGAAGGGGCGGAGTTCCTGCGTCACCGCGGCGTCGAGTGTCACACGCTCCGGTCGCCGGAGGCTGTGGAAGCGTTCAACGACGCGGGCGGTCGCAAGGCGCTTTTGATCCACGTAACCTGCTGAAGGCAAAAATCATGGGACGATTGGTGATCCTCTCCGGACCTTCCTGCGTGGGCAAGAGCCCGCTGCTGCGGGCCCTGCGGCGGCTCTACCCGGACCTGACGGCCGGCCTGCGCCCGGTGGTGCTCTACAACGACCGCGCCCCCCGCCCCGGGGAGCAGGACGGGGTGGACTACTACTTCCGGCGGCGCGAGGAGATCGAAGCCCTTCGCGACCACGAGGGCTTCACGGTCATGGAGGTGCGCGGTGACCTGCAGGCATTCGACCTCAACGAGATACGGGAGACGCTGGCCGAGGCAGATGCCTTCTACGAGGGCAACCCGTTCGTCGGCACCGCCCTGCTGGACAGCACACTGGCGGATGAATTCGAGACGCTCTCTGCCTTCGTTTCCCCACTATCGCGTGAAGAGATCGCCTACCTGGCCGCGCCCGAGTGCAACGTGTCGCTGCCGGATATGGTGACCGATGTCATGCGCCGCAAGCTGCTGCGCCGGACGGTGAAGCAGAAAGGCGTGCCGTCGCAGAAGGACCTGGAAAACGTGGAGCGCCGCGCGGGCAGCGGGTTCCGGGAAATCAAGATGGCTCATCGCTTTGGCTGCGTCATACCGAACCACGACGGCGAGGACAGCGAAAACTGGGACGCTTTCTACTACCCCCTGGGCGACGCACGCCGCGCCGTTCTGGCCGTAGCCGACCTTCTGGAAGGCCGCAAGCCCCGCGCCTCAGAGCAATGGGAAGAGTCCCTCCTGACCGGCTTCGAATGAGGCGCCGTTCCCCCGCCTCAATCCCCGCGCCAGGCCTCCCAATAGGCCCTCAACCGCGCCACGTAGCCCCCCGGCGCCTCGGCATGAACCCGTCGCCCCAGGGGCTCCGCCTCGCGGCGTAGCTCCTCCTGCCGTCGCCGCGCCAGCACGGACAGCCCGACCGTCTCCGCCCGGCAGTCCGCCAGGGCCTCGTCCTCTGAGTTCATCAGGTCGTCGAATACCGCGCAGTCGTGGTCCCACCCCAGCAGGTCCGCCAGATGGCTCAGCTCCTTGCGCCGCGCGTTCATCACCCGGGGCCACACCCCGCGCAGGATGCGCACGTGATACCACTGGTATTTCACCCGCTTGCGCCACTCGTGGAAGGCTTCGTCGGAGGGGTCTTCATAGGCCGCGTCCAGGGCCTTACAGCCCCGGCGATACGTCTTCTTCAAGCCCTTCTCAAGGGTATCGAATCCGTCCGTCTCCAGCGGCCAGGACTTCACGCGTTTGCGGGCCGCCTTCAGCCCCTTCACCACGCCGCGCACCGTATCCTCCATCTCCACCTCGGCGCCGGCGATGCGGGCGCGGCGGGCCTCCAGCGCATCGCGGACGGCCTGCAGCTTACCGAAATCCGCATCCCCGGCGGACCGCTCCCGCAGGCGATCGAACGTCTCGAGCGCCGCCTCCGCGTCTCGCACCGCCGACAGTTCGCGTGCCGTGTCCCTGAACCAGGCATTCTCCTCGGTGTACGTATCCCCCAGTTCGTGCCGGACCAGCCGCAGCGCCGCGCGCACCTTCTTGAAGCGCTTGCGCGCCTGATGAACCGCCTCGTGCCGGTCCATCTCCGCGTCCGTCAGCTCCTCGACCGCGCGGTCAATCTGCTCCCGCACGACGCGCCGAACGCCCTCGGGCACACTCTCCCGTTTCTTAAGCCGGTATGGCATACCATCCCCCCCCTCTTTGGCCGCAACAATAATACCGCCTCACGGTCCGCAGGGCAAGGCATATCCGACGACTGAACCCCTACCGGGCAACACAGTATGCTGACGGAGCCGAAGCATCCGCGCCGCACCCCTTTTAGCAAATGCACGCAGTCTGTCGGTTTGACTGATCCGTTCGGGGAGTTACACTGCTGTGAAACAGAGCGAATCAACGGCATGTGCGGGCGTACGGTCACTGCGAAGAAAGTCAATTGCTCTCTCCAGCAGGCTTGGAAAAGAGAAACTCATGCGTGATCACAACTTTGCAGCGCCGCGCTTTTGGTCCCCGGTCTTTCTGGCCATGGCCCTGTTAGCCTGCGTTAATTCGCCCGGGATGGCAGGCGAGCTTGAATCGCTCGGATACCTGGATGTCGTCGCTTCATGCAATGCGGACCCGACCGGTAACCGCGATTCCACAGAGCAGATTATGAGGGCGCTCGAAACGGCGAAAGCAAAACGTCTGGTCGTCTACTTTCCCCCGGGCACATACAAGGTGTCGGACACCATTGACTGCGTTTATCACGACGACAAAAGTGTCGCCACAAGAATCGTGGGCAGTACCAAATCGGCGGGAGAGCGGGCAACAATCTACCTGGCTCCGAACTCCGAGGGATTCGGAGACCCGAACTCACCGAGGGTCGTCCTGCATCTGCGCCGGCATAACGAAGGCAATGCGGACCACTACGAACAAAGCGTCATGGGGGTGGACGTCAGGGTCGGCGCCGGCAACGCCGGCGCAATCGGCGTGCGGCATCAAGGGGCAGAGAACACGCACCTCGAGGATATGACCATTGACCTGTCGGAATCGGGTTATGCCGGGCTGTGGGGCGTGCCGGCATCGGGTGGCAGCACCCACCGGATTCGGGTCATCGGCGGGCGCATCGGTATCTCGACATATGATGCGAATGTGATTCAGGGCGTGACGCACAAGCACCCGCTGACCAGCCAGCCGACGCCGGTGCTTACCGGTATCGTCCTGCAGAATCAGTCGGACTACGCACTGCTGGTCAACTCGCGAGGGCCACAGGTGATGGTCGGCTGCAGGATCATCACCCACAAGCAGGGCCCGGTGATCAAACTCGGTGAAGTCTGGAAGGGCGACTGCCTGTCCGGCCAACTCAACCTGATTGACTCTTCCATTGACTACGCGACACCGTCTGACAAAAACACGGGGATCGCGATGGACGCCGCCGGGCGCAGCTTCGTGATGGAAAACTGCTTCATCCGCAACGCGTCCTGCGTGTTTAAGCCCGAACTCGCGGCGAATCCCTCCGGCTGGGCGCATGTTAGACGGCTGGGTTATGCGCATGTTGGCTATCACGAAGGCGTGCTGCCGTATGGCCTCCTGGAGACTCCTTACGCGAATGGGCAGGCCGCTTCCCGGAACTACTACTATGATCGGGCGCAGGACGCGGCGCCACCCGCCGACCTGTGCGCGCGGCACAAGTGGACCGACGGCTTTCCCACTTTCGAGTCCGAGGGCGCAGTCAACGTGAAGGCTGATTTTGGCGCTGCCGGCGACGGCCAGACCGACGACCTGGCCGCCCTCCAGGCCGCGGTTGACCGGGCTGAGATTGTGTTTATACCCAAAGGCCGCTACCTGATCTCTGACACCCTGCACCTGAAAAAGGATACGAAGCTGATCGGCGTTCACAGCTCGCTGACGCAAATCCTCTCACGCGATACCTCGGCCCGGCGTTTTGGCAATGCGACCCGGCCAACGCAGGCGGGCATCCCCATGATAGACACCCCTGACGAAGCCGGTGGGGATGTGGTCATCGCCGGCCTAAACATCAGTTCCTCCTGGCCGATCGCCAACCACGATCCGACCCAGATCGAGAGTTATGCGCTGCGATGGCGCTGTCACGCCGTATTCCGGGATGTGCACGTGCATCCGTTCAAGACCGCCCACTACCATCCCAGACGGGTAATCGAGGACTACTACGACCAGGGCGAAGATTTCCCCCATAACGGCTCCTATCCCGGCGAGATGGACCTGGATGTCCTGCCCCGCAAGTGGCCGCTGATCTACGCCACCGGTCACGGCAGCGGCTGCTACTACAACTTTTTTCTCCACGGTGATCACTACGAGGAGTACGTAGGTCGCCTGATCAAGATCGTCGGCACGACCAACCCGATCTCGATCTACCACTTCCACTGTCAACACAACCAGGGCGACTATTACCTCGAAGCAATCGGAGCGGAGCACTTGTCGGTGTACGGCTCGAAGTCCGAAGGCACGTTCGGCATTGCACGGTTCGAAGACTGCGACCACATCCGCTACTTCGGCCACGGCGGCATCGGCACTCCGGCCCCGGACAACCCCCGCGGCATAGACTGGTTCTTCGTCTTCGACAGCGTGCCCAATTTCGTCTTCGGCGGATTCGCGGCGCAGCTGTACGGAAGCGGCGGGCACTGGCGCAGTCACCAGGCCCCCTACCACCGCTGGTGGCACGGTTCCCACGCCGACAACCATGTACTCACCGAGGCCCGCGACGGACAACCCACCGTCTTGCCCGACAAACACCACAGCCCGATCCTGTGTGTGCGCGGAAACCCATCCACGCGATGAACGCCTGCAATAAAAAGAAGTGGTGCCGACAGCAATGCTGCACGCCCCCACATCTCCGAGCGAACTTCCGCAGTTGGGGGCGTGTAATTGAGTCAGACGGCCTCTCGGGCCGTTCCGGCGAAAGAGTCTTCACCACAATCTCGCCGTTGTCCCGGCGAGTCGCTTCTACCGGTCGCCGTGCGGGCGGCTCGCTCTGGAGATGTAGGAACGGACGCTTTTCTGGGTTTGGCCGAGTTCACTACGGCAGACGGAATGCCCTGTAGAACAGGAGGCAGCGACATGAGAAGGCGTGAGTTCATCAAGAGCGGTCTGTTCGGCCTCGGCGCGTTTGCATGCGGGACGGCCGGGCTCTTTGCCGCGGAGGCGGAGAAGCACGGCCTGAACGTGCTGTGGATCGGCGTGGACGACCTGCGGTGCGGGCTCGGGTGTTACGGCGCGGACCACATCCATTCGCCCAATATTGACGGACTGGCCGCAAAGGGCGTTCTGTTCAAACGCGCCTACGTTCAGCAGGCCGTCTGCGCCGCCAGCCGGGCCAGCTTCCTGACCGGGTGCCGCCCCGAGACAACCACCGTGGATTACCCCTATAACGATTACTTCTCCGGCGATTTCCTTTCCATGCATCCAAGCCTTCCCAATTACTTCTGCCGGCACGGTCACTACGCCCGTGCAGGCGGCAAGATACACCACGGCGGCATCTTCGACCTGAGGACACAGGACCTTTCCGGCCCCTATCTGAGCGACGGCGGCGGCGATCCATGGTGGCAGGGCTACGCGCTGCCCGAGAACCGCGCGAAACAGGAGAAGACCAGGAAGGCACCACCCTACGAGTGCGCCGACGTCCCCGATGATGCCTACAGGGACGGCCGGCTGACGAAAGTTGCCATCCAGTATCTGCGCGATGCAGCGGCACAGCAAAAGCCTTTCTTCATTACCCCGGGATTCCATAAGCCGCACCTGCCCTTCTGCGCGCCGAAGAAATACTGGGACCTTTACGACCGGGATGAGATCGAACTCGCCCCCAACCCCGACAGGCCGGAAGGCGTGGAACCCGACTACACGATCGCCACGTACGAGCTGCCCCATTACGAGGGCGGCTACGGGACGGACAGGAACCCGGTGTCCCCGGAGCTGGCGATTACCCTGCGCCACGCCTATTACGCCTGCACCAGCTACATTGACGCTCAGGTGGGGAAGCTGCTCAAGGCCCTGGACGAGTTCGGTTTTGCCGAGAACACCGTCGTCATGCTCTGGTCCGACCACGGCTGGCAACTGGGCGACACGGGTATGTGGGGCAAACACGTCAACTACGAGTGGGCCACCCACTCGCCGCTGATCGTCTATGCCCCGGGCATGGCGGGCAACCGCCGGGCCTCCGACGCCCTGGTCGAATACGTGGACATGTTCCCCACTCTGTGCGAACTGACCGGTATCCCCGGGCCCGACTACCTTGAAGGCACGAGCCTGGTTCCGCTGCTGGAGCGCCCCGAGCGCCCGTGGAAGGATGCGGTTTTCCACCAGTATCCGCGTGGCAACAAGGAAGGATTCGCAATCCGCACGGATCGCTACCGTTACGTCGAATGGCGGCTGATCAAGGGACGCGACAAGGGGCAGGTCACCCTCCGGGAGCTGTACGATTACCAGACGGACCCGCACGAGGAAGTAAATGTCGCCGAGGCCCGTCCGGACCTGTGCCGCAGACTGGCCGCGCGTCTGCACGCCGGCTGGCGCGAGGCCCTGCCGGGGAACCGGACGAATGCATGAGTGTCTTCAGGAATAGCAGCACCTGCCCGGCCACTGCCATTCTGACCCGCTCGCTCCCGGCCGCCGCGCCTTCACCGGTCATCCGGGGTTCGACCTCGGGCAGCTCTGGCAGCAGAACGGGGGGTGTCCAGCGAGAGAAAAGCCTTGACAACCGCCCCCGCTCTCGGTAAAATGAATACCATTCACTCAAACCGGGAAAGGCGATGAGCACTACGGCACAGGATCGGCGGGAGCGAGAGAAGCGGAAGCGGCGGCGGGAGATACTGGACGCCGCGCGCGGGCTTTTCTGGGAACGCGGATACTCGGCCACCACGGTGCCGGACGTGGCGGGGGCCGCCGGCGTGGCGCCCGGAACGATCTACCTCTACTTCGAGAGCAAGAGCGCCCTCTACGCGGAGCTTCTGTTCGAGGGGTACGAGCTGCTGCTGGACCGGCTGGCGGCCGAGTTGAACCGTGATGCGCCCCCGTGCGAACGGGCAGAGGGCCTGGCAGACGTCTTCCTGGGCTTCGCGCGTGACTTTCCGGAGTATTTCGACGTCATTTTCTTCGTCCTCCGCAACGAGCGCTGCCGCTCCGGCGCCAGCCCGCTTCAGGAGAAGCAAGTCGAGCGTCTGCAGGCCCGCGAGACCGCCTGTAAATCCGTCGCCGCCCGCATACTGCAAGAGGCCGGCGCCGACCGCCGGGGCGCCGACGTGCAGGACACCGTGGACGCCGTCTGGAGCATGCTGGCGGGCACGGTCTTCTACTTCCGCCACACCGGCCCGGAGCGCTTCAACCGCGTGGCCAGGGCTGCCAAACAGCTTCTCCTCGACGCCCTTTTGCCAGAAGGATAGAGCGGACAATGCGTTTCTTTGCCGCGCTGAAATGAATCGCATTCATCGGAGCACACGGACCCATGCCGCCCGGAATGGCATGGGCCCAAAGGCGGCTGGTGGAGCAGGCCTGCGGGACGGGTCTGAGGGATACCCGATGACAGGGACGCGCCCTGAGGGGGCGGAATACAGCAGTCCTGTAAGAATTGGCCTTTCGGGTAGAGAAGGAGCGCATGTTGGTGGGCACATAGTCAAGGTCGGGTTGGCGATGGCTGCGGTGGGATTGGTTCTCAGCGTAGTGGGCTGCGGTTGGCCGCAGGCGACTGGCGGCGGCGGAAAGGTCCGGCTGGGGGTGTTCAATACCCGTGTGGTGGCGCTGGCTTACGGGCGCTCGGAGGGGCACAACCCGGAGGTGAGGGCGAAGATGGCGGAATACAACCGCGCCAAAGAGGCGGGGGACGAGGAACGCATCGCCGAGTTGGAGAAGTGGGGCGAGGAAGGCCAGGCACGTATGCACCGGCAGGTGTTCGGAGACGCGCCGATCTTCGACATACTGGCGAAGATGGCGGACGAGTTGCCGCGGGTCACGGAGTCCGCCGGCGTGGACGCGATCGTGGGCGAGGTGCACCATGCCGGACCCGGGGTAGAGCTTGTGGACGTAACGGAACAGATGGCCGAGGTCTGGAACCCGGACGAGGAGACGCGCAGAATAATGCGCGAACTGCCGAAACACCCGCCCGTGAGCGAACAGGAACTCGAAGGTTGCTGCGAACCGTGAAGGGCCAGGGTCATTCAATTATCGG
>CAYVBE010000126.1:7701-12390 GCA_964448935.1 uncultured candidatus Brocadiaceae bacterium | reverse complement strand
CGGGTCCCGCTGAAGTCCCGCGCCTTTTCACGGCGCACTGAAATATCCGGGCTAGGGCAAGCCCAACGGGCGCAGCCCTGGGTCATGAGGCACCACCAACGCATGAGCCCTGCAGGGGCGGAACAAAGCTATGCCGCTACGCCCCGCCCGGCCTCCCTGACCGAGCATATCGTGACATGACGGCGTCGGTTGGCCCGTCGCTCGTGGCGAATTGGCTTCTGAACGCTATGTCAAGCCCCTACAGGGCTTTATGGGTTTCTACGCCCTGTTCCCAGGGCGGCGCCCTGCGGGCTTGCCCTGGGCTGATATGTGCGGCTCTTACAGAGCCGTGGTGGGCATGCTTCCACGTAGTTCCTCAGGGGAGTCGACGCTAAACGCGTACGAAACACCCGTTCCCCCGCCGGGGATATGCACGTTGCCAGGCCGGCTGACGACAACCATTGACTGCAAGGGATACGCAACCGTCGAAGGGCAGTCTTTCCATACACACTCTAAGGAGCTTCGTCCCTCATCCGGTCGGCATCATTCTCCGCCCGGAGGGGAATGGCGCTGCGCTCGGCGATGAGGATGGGTGAGTCGTACAGGGGCACGTCCCGGAAGTGGCACGGCCCCTCCTCGGCGCTCCAGCGGTCGTCGGATATATCATACACCTCGCCGCTCAGCAGGTCCACCAGAACCGGGTCGGTGAACCGGCCGGCGGGCAGGAACAGGTCCAGCTCCCGGACGCTCCGGTTCGCTCCGGGCGGGTCCGTGTTGCGCCAGATGGCCACCACCTGCCGCCCGTCGGCCTTGCGGTAGCCGAAGGCCGAGTGGTTCCGCTCGTTGTTCTGCCACGGCGTCAGGTAATACGGATAGCCGGGGATGCGCTCCAGCGTGTCGTCGAAGACGGCCGTCAGGTGCTGCACCGCGAAGTAGCCCTCCTTCCGGTGGTGGACCGTCTTGTCCGAGTTGGTGGCCAGCAGGCCCTTGTAGTTGATCTTGTCGCCGTAGTGCATGTCGCAGATGGCGAAGTAGCTGGACGGCCGGACGCCGTGCCCCAGGTCCCCCAGCAGGCGGCGCAGGGCCCATTTGGCCTGCTTGCGCTCGCTCCAGTCGTAGCTGCGCCCGAGCGCGCCGAACGAGCCTTTCTGCGACGGCGCGCCGTTCTCCCCCTGCCGGATCGTGATGCGGTCGCTGTGGTGCGCGATGACGTCCCGTAGCTGCTCGATCTTGGGGTAGCTGTCGTCCGGATTCTCGTTGTAGGGGTGGACGATGACCTGGTCTATCAGCCCCGGGGCGCCCTCCGCCTGCAGGTAGCGCAGCACGTCGTCCGCCTGCTGGATGTTGATCCGCACGGTGGAGGGCCCGATGACGGTGGCGTGCGGCTGGAGCCGGCGGATGACGCGCGCGGTGCGGATCAGGAAGCGGGCGTATTCCTCGTGGGTGACGTCGCCGCGGGGCTCGTTCCAGACCTCCCACTCGTCCACGTATTCGCCGTAGCGCTCGACGAAGGCGGCCACGTAGCGGTCCCACGCGGCCAGGGCTTCCTCGGAGGAAGGCAGGCCGCCGCCCAACCCCGTGCCGCCACCGCCCTCGTATCGGTGATTGCCGTAACAGAGGCAGACCCACGGCTCGACGCCCTGCTCGACCATGTCCGGGATGATCTCGTCCAGCCAGGCCCAGTCGTAGCTCCCCTTGCGCCGCTCGGTCTTGGCCCAGCCGGACTGGATGCGCGCCCGCTTGACGCCGAGCGGGCCGAGGTACTCCCGCCAGTGAGCATAAATGGTGAAGTCCCGGTCCATAGTCTCCGCCCCAACGGACCAGGGGGAGGACTCGATCTCCCGCGCATGACGGGTCCGCACCGCCCCGATAAGCTCCAACCCCTCCCCCGGCTCCAGGCCCGACGCCGGCCCGGTGGCCAGGAGCGCAATCAGCACCGGGCCAAGCCACGTCCACAATCTTCAGCTCTCTATGCCTCTCAACGTTGTTCCCCCGACTGCTGAAGAGTGTCGTCTCGGTCCTCGCCCATCAGGATATCGGCTGCGGCAGAAACACGCACAACACCTGTCTCAGCCTCAGTCCGGTCGGTTGCCGGACAGGGCTACTCCGCGCATCCGGTTGATCCAGTCGGGCACGGTTGCGAGGCGGTTGTGGCTCAGGTCGAGTCGGCCGATGTCCGGGGGCTGCGGGAGGTCGGGCAGCGCGCTGATGCGGTTGTAGCTCAGGTCCAGCACGCGGACGTTGCGCGCCTGTGCCACCGCCTCGGGCAGTGACTGGATACGGTTATGGCTCAGGTCCACGTAGTCGGCCATCCGCTCGAAGGCGGCCGGCGGGATGGCGCGGATAGAATTGTGGCCGGCCCTGAGGCGCTTCCAGAACGCCTCGGCGGGCAGGCCGGTCAGGCGGTTGTGCGCCAGGCCCATGCCGCCCCAGGACGCCTTGAGCATGTTCCGGGCGACTTCCGGCGGGATTTCGGTCAGCCGGTTGTAGGAAGCGTTGAGGAAGAGGTAGCCGCTCGCCCGCCCCAGGGTCGGCGGCAGTGCCGTCAGTTCGTTGTCGCGCAGGTGGAGCCCTTCGCCGTAGATCGAATTGCCCATCTGCGGCAGGTCGCCCAGCTCCGGCGGGAGCCGTTTCAGATTGTTCTCGGAGAGGTGCAGAAACTGCAGGCTCCGGAGCCCGCCGACCGATGCCGGGAGCGTCTCGAGGTTGTTGAAGACCAGGTTGAGCTCGACCAGGTTTTCCAGGTTGCCGATGGACTCCGGCAGCGCCTCCAGCCCCTCGATCTCGGCGGCGACGGCGTTCTTCGGCGCCCTCTTGGTGCCGGGCGCGAAGAGCATCCGCAGCTCGGTCAGCCGCCCGATGGTGTCCGGCAGCCGCTTCATGCGGTGGCGGCAGAGGCGCAGGTAGCGCAGCTCGGCCAGGTCGCCGATCTCCTCGGGCAGGCGCTCGATGGGGTTGAACATCAGGTTGAGTTTGACAAGCTTCTTCAGCCGCCCGATCGCGGCGGGCAGCGTGGTGAGCCGGTTGCCGAAGAGCTGCAACTCCTCGAGGTGCCTCAGCTCGGTGACGACCGGCGGTAGATCGGTGAAGCGGTTGCGTGTCAGGTCCAGCTTTCGCAGGTTCCGGAGTCGCGACAGGCCGGGCGGCAGCGTGGAGAGCCGGTTGCCGTAGAGGATGAGCTCTTCGAGGTTCTTCAGCTCGAGCACTTCCGGGGGCAGTTCCGTCAGGCCGCGGTCGGCGAGGCTCAGGTGCGTGACGGCGTCGGGGTCCTCCAGGGCCTCCTCCAGGCCGATGGCGGGCAGGTTGGCCGGGTCCGCGCAGTGGCGGGCGGCGGCGAGGATGGTCTCGGCGGAGGGACGCACCTTATGGTCGGGCCAGGCCCACTGGTAGAGCACGCGGCCGGCGGTGTTGAACACGTAGAGCGCCGGGCCGTAGCGGCCGCCCGGGCTGCCCTGGAAGCCCAATCGCGTCGCGTCGCCCATAAAGGGGTAGGTCAACTGCATGGGATCGTCGCGCCCGTAAGCAACGCCGAGGGCGATGCCGGCGCTCAGGTCGGGATCGGCCAGGACGGGAAACGGCAGGCTCTCGTATTCGGCCTTCAGCTCCGCGGGGCTGACCGGGTAACGCCCGGCCTCGTTTCTCCGACCCATGGACTGGAGCATGTGTTCCAGCATGGGCCCGCGGCCCGAGACGTCTCGCGGGGGCACCATGCTCATGGCCAGGGACTGGTAACCCAGAGCCTCCAGCTCCTCCTGCGCGCGTATCATCTCGGCGAACTGATAATTGCAGTGCCCGCAACTGCGGCTCTGATAGACCGCCAGGACGGTGGGCTTGCGGCTGATGTAGGCGAGAAAGTCGAACGGCTCGCCGAGTTCATTGGTGACCTCGAGGGAAGGCGCCTTCGCGCCCACCGGCAACTGCCCGATATTGAACGGAGAGACCGGCGCCGTGTCCTGGGTAAGATACCCCCGGCTCGGCCAGCGCCATTCCTGCCCGCCCGCGTGCATCGCCGGGCCGCCCAAGAAAACGAGGACAGCCGCAAGGCCCAACCATTCCCGAAAAGTGCCCGACATGCCACTTCCCTCCGGAATACCAAACGTCAACGCCTGGATGCCGCACGGGATTATATCAGAGGGCGGAGAGGCGTGCAAAAGTGTTGGAGCACCGAGGGACCGCCGTGCGGTTCGCCCGGCCGTCGCAGAAGGATTAAGTCTCACTCGTGGTCACCCCGAAGCGCCGCCGCGCCCTGCTCATCCAGCCGATCGGCGAGTTCGGCGAAGCCCTCGGCCTCCGCGTGTCGGCCGAAAGCGGCGAGAAGCTCGGCGGCCTTGCCCGCGTATTCACGGAGCTTCTCCAGCGATTCTTGACCGCCGGCCGCCGCCAGCGGCAGATGGACCCTGCACCCGTGGGGATACGCCTGCAGAAGCCAATAGGTGGCGCCTACGGCTTCGAACTCGCCCACGCCCTCGTCAATGGACCGGGCCGCCTTCCACATCCATTCAGCCGTTTCCTCCACACTCTCCGCGGCCCCCGCCATCGCCTGACGCAGGTTTGTCAGAGTGCCGAGGGCCATCCCGAGATCCTCGCGCAGGCTCAAAGCGCGATAACGCTCCACGGCCTCCTCGACGGCCTCCACGGCCTGCTGCAGGTAATCTCGCCGCTCCTCGGCGTCCCCCGCCGCACCCGCAAGATCGGAGTAGCGGCCCGAGG
>CAYVBE010000126.1:0-7601 GCA_964448935.1 uncultured candidatus Brocadiaceae bacterium | reverse complement strand
TCCTCGATGGCCTCCACGGCCTGCTGCAGGTAATCCCGCCGCTCCTCGGCGTCCCCCGCCGCACCCGCAAGATCGGAGTAGCGGCCCGAGGCGTTGTTCAGGCTCCCCGCCAGGTTCGCTGGGACGTTCAGCTCCCGGTATAGCTCCACGGCCTCCTCGATGGCCTCCACGGCCTGCTGCAGGTAATCCCGCCGCTCCTCGGCGTCCCGTGCGGCGTCGGCAAGGTCGGAGATACAGAGCGAAAGGTTGTTGGCAAACATGGCCAACCGTTCGCTGTCGCCAGTCTTTCGGGTTCGCTCCCGCCCTTCGCCGAACAGTCGCCCGACGAGTGTAATCCTCTGACGACGGTCGGACGCCGTGGCCGCGCGGGCCGAAGCGGAATGCAGCATGTTGCCGGCCGCGTTCAGAAGCGATATCGCCAGTTCGGGATTCTCGGAGTACTTGACGAGCCACTCCGTCAGTCTCCGGTAACCGTCCGCTGTGGGCTGCGCGACCGACATCTGTACTTCGTAGCTGGAGAGCGTGCCGGTCTCGCTTCGGGAGACCCAGAGGAGCCGCTCCAGTTTCTCCAGCGCTTCGGACTGCTGCACGCCGGAGAGTTCGAACACGCTCTGCGCTATCAGGCCCACCGTCACGGGATCGGTGGGAAAGTCCATATCACGGACGATGCGCAGGGCGCGGAGCAGACGGCGCGATTCCGTGTCGAGGTCTGAGAAGTACTCCCGCCATATGAGCGTTACGTCCGCCCGCACCTCTTTCGGCAGGGCGAGGACCTCGGCGAGATGCGCCACCCGGTCCTCCCGCGCACGAACCGGCGCCAATAGCGATATGTAGTAGAACGGCGTGGCATATCTGTGGCCGGCCCGTTTCAGAAACCACTCGCGCAGGCCCTTCTCGACCTCTATCCCCCAGTTCTTCTCACACAAAGCCACCAGTTCCTCGGCTTCAGCGGACTGCAGCACCGGGACGGACACGGATTGCCGGATATCCAGCGCCTCGCGGAACCCGGCAGCCTCTCGGTGTACCCGGTCCAGGTCCACCGTTCTGCAGGCGGCGAGCATGCGGGCATCCGGCCACTGCTGGAGCGCCGCCTGCATGGAGTGCATGAAGGACTCCGCATTCCTCTGGATGTTGTCGTAAACGATGCAGCAGCCCTCGGGCAGGTCGTCCGCCAGGAGGTGGCGGAGGTCGTCGTCGTGGGAGCCGAAGCCGTCCGCCAGCACGACGACGGCGGCCGGTTCGTCCCGCGCGAGCGTCTGGTAGATCAGGGTCGTCTTGCCCGCGCCCGGCAGGCCGGTGATCAGCACGTTACCCTCCGACGGCACCTCCCCGAGAACGGCCTCCCTGGGGAGAAGGTCGTCGAAGTCAATATCCGCGGGGTGGAGGTCCAGCGCGGCCATCAGGCGCGCCCTGCCCTCGGCGGTCTCGACATCGCGGATAACCGTGTGCCGGGACGGGATGAAACGGCGACGCACGGCCTGCACCGCCTGCAGGACCTCCGCGTCGGCCTCCTCCCCGCGCAACGCCTCCCTCTCCACCAGATCGAACAGCTCGTGGGTCTTCACCACCAGGGCGTCCACGGTGTCCTTGCGCGTATCCTGCCGGCTCTTCAGGGCCTGGATGTCGTCGGCGATGTCCTGCAACTGCCCGGCGAGGTCCTCCATGTCCAGCCGCGCCTCGAAGACCTGGCCCCAAGTCTGGTCAATCGCACGCGAGAGTTGCGGGAAATCCTGCTCGAACATCTGCTTGATATCGTCCGGCGTGGTGCCCTTCCTGATCCGCTGGCGCAGCCTCTCGACTGCAGAGTTGAACTGCCCCGCGGCAATCCCAACAGCCAGGGCTGGCCCAAGCTCTTGGAGAGCAAACCAGAGAGTCAACAGCCACATAGACGTAGCCACACTCCTACGCGAGTAGCAGACGAATCTTCAAATATCGCACGCAGGCTATCGAAATGCGGGGCCTTTTGCAATCGGCGGGTGGACGGGGTTGACTTTGTGGACCGCGTGGACGACGGCCGAACGGCGTCCTGGCCGCTGATTTACGCGGATGAACGGCGGAAGGAGGGACGACAGACGGCAGACGGCAGGCGGCTTCCGTCTTGCCGTTGGACCCAGAACGCCGTCGCCGTTCTCTGTGTCCTCTGTGTTCTCTGTGGCAAATGCCGTTGTTCGTTGAACCCGGACAGTCCGTTCTCTGCGGTGCCTCAGGGCCGCCGGCTGCCGGGTTGAACGTCCTGCGCTTTGCTGGTGGTCTCCTGATGCACTTGCGGTGCTGAGAGATTCTGGCACGGGAGGTCGGCGATGCGGTATGACATTCGCGGTGAGGTGCTGCAGACGGTGGACGTGTGGCTGGACAAGGGGGAGCAGGTGTTCTGCGAGAGCGGCGGGATGTGCTGGATTTCGCCCAATGTCGAGATGTCCACAGGCGCGGAGGGCAAGTATCGCCCGTATCAAGCGTTGGGAAGGCGCGCCGGTCGCTTCAGCCGTTCTCTGCGCCTCTTTGGTTTGAGGTCAGAGCCTCGGCCTTTTGGCGGGCGAGGGTTTGGGCTTCCTGCTCGGTGGTTACTTCGCCTTCGAGCTGGGCGTCGCGGACTTCTTCCAGCACTTCGCCGAAGAGCGGGCCGGGGGCGTAGCCCATCTCTATCAGGTCGTCGCCGGTGACCAGGCGTGGGGGCTCTACTTCCTCCTCGGTCAACTGCTCGCGCTGCTCCATCACGTAGTTGTAGTCCTCGAGGTTGCCCCAGCTTGCCAGGGCGTCGGCACGGTGGATCTCGGCCAGCTGCTCGAACCCCGGCTCGACGAAGAGGCGCTTGAGCGTGCTCTCGCGCATGTTCTGGGCGTCTTTGAAGTACAGGTGCCGCTCGACGAGCCAGCAGATGCGCTCGGTCTCGCTGTTGCTCAGGCGGAGGCGCCGGCAGATGCGGCGCGCCATACGCTCGCCGATCTGCAGGTGCTTGGGAAAGCACTTCGACCCGCCCTTCCGGGCGGCGGGCGGCTTGCCGACGTCGTGCAGAAGCGCCGCCATGGCGAGTTCGAAGCCGGGATACGGGCCGATCTTCTCCACGGTCAGCATGGTGTGGACGAAGACGTCGCCCTCGGGGTGGTAGTTCTCCGGCTGCTCGCAGCCCTTCATGTCCTCGATCTCGGGGAAGATCATACCGAGCAGGCCGACCTGGTCCATCAGGCGGAGCGCCCCGGCCGGGTCGCGGTCGGTGAGGATGATCCTCAACTCCTGCTGCAGGCGCTCCGCGCTGACGAGCCGGATGGTGTGGGCCAGGTCGCACATCGCCTGCCGCGTCTCTGGCTCAATCTCGAACTCCAACCGGACGGCGAAGCGGACCGCGCGGATCAGCCGCAGGTGGTCCTCCTCCAAGCGCTCCCGAGGGTCGCCAACGGCCCGGATAAGCCCGCGCTCCAGGTCCTCCCGGCCGCCGACGTAGTCCAGAAGCTCCTCCTGGACGGGGTCCCAGAACATGGCGTTGACGGTGAAGTCGCGCCGGAGGGCGTCCCGCCGGGCGTCGCAGAAGGCCACCTCGTCCGGGTGCCGCCCGTCGGCGTAGCCGGACTCGGTTCGGAAGGTGGCCACCTCGTACTCCGTCCCGTCGCGGCGCACCCGGCAGACGCCGAACTGTTCGCCGACGGGGATGGTCTTCTCGAACAGCGCCATCACCTCGGAAGGCCGTGCGTCGGTGGCTATGTCGTAGTCCTTGGGCTCCACGCCGAGCAGCATGTCCCGCACGCAGCCGCCCGCCAGCAGGGCGCGGTAGCCGGCGTCGTGCAGGCGGCGGACAATCCGCGCGGCGCGCCGATAGCGACGGTTTGTGGGCATGGAAGGCATGTGGACCTGGTGGACGAACGGCTACTCTGCGGCGACTACGCGCTCGGTGAATTCGCCGGTATCCTTGTCCTTCAGGATCAGTTTCAGGCGGCCGTCGGGCATGTGCTCTTCCTTGATGATGATCTTGCCGTCCATCTCATAGACCGGCACGCTGATGCGCTCGGTTTTGCCGCCGCGCCAGTCCTCGATCTCCACCGGCTCCCAGTCACGCGATTCGGCGGAGCGGTAGCAGGCGTCGAGGACGGCGTTGACCACGTAGCCGTCATAAAAAGTCTCGCGCGGTTCGCGGCCCTCGTCCATGGCGTTGAACATATCCCGGAACATGTCCACATAGCCGAGTTCGACCACCTCGTTGCCGACGGGGAAGAGCCAGCCGGTCTCCTGCTCGGCCTTTTCGGCCACGTAGCCCTCCTTCTCGCCGCTGGTGAACACCTCGAAACCGGTGCGCAGGAAGTGGTTGAGCCAGATGGTGCCCTCGGTGCCGCTGACCTCGTCGCGCAGGTCCATACCGCCCCGGAAGGCCCAGCTCACCTCGAACTGCCCCACCGCCCCGCTCTCGAAGCGCACCAGCCCCACCGCATGGTCCTCGGACTCGATGGGATGGACCAGCGTGTCGGCCCAGCACATGGCATCAACCGGTCGGTTGCCCTTGCCGACGAAGCTGCGCGCGATCTCGACGCAGTGGCAGCCCATGTCAATGATCGCCCCGCCGCCGGCCAGCTCGGGGTCCCAGAACCAGGCACTGTGCGGGCCGGGATGCGTCTCGCGGGAGCGCACCCAGAGGACGCCCCCGACGGCTCCGTCGCGGACCGACTGAAGCGAGCGCAGCGTCTTGGGCGTATAGACCAGGTCCTCCAGGTAGCCGGCGAACACCCCGGCGTCCTCAACCGCCGCCAGGGCCTGCTGCGCCTCCTCGGCATTGCGGCCCAGCGGCTTGGTGCAGAGGACCGCCTTGCCCGCCTCGGCGGCCTCCCGCACGGCCTCCAGGTGCAGGTGGTTGGGAATGCCCACGACCACCACGTCGGTCTCGGGGTGCCCCACTGCCTCCTCCAGGCTGGTGGTCCAGTGCGGTATGCTCCATTGCTCGGCGAACGAGCGCGCGCTGTCCTCGGTGCGCGAGTAGACCGCGTGGACGCGGTCCAGGCCCCGGCCTCCGTTGAGCGTCACCGTATAGAACGTGCCGATCAGCCCCGTGCCCAGCAGCGTAATCCTGTGCTTCATCTCCGCCCCCTTTTGGTGAGAGTCTCAATCCTGATCATATGTGCCGATTGCGGTTGGTTCAACCGTCCAGGAGCGCCCGCGCGGCGAGCGCACAGAAGATGTAATTGCCCGCGCCGCCGATCACGTTCTCGGACTGCTGCCAGAGGAACGGCGTGTCCTGCTTGTACTCGACGAAGTGCGGCCGCACCAGGTTGGGCCCGCTCACCACGCCGCCCGGCACGTAGGAGCGACTGGAGCGGTTGATACCGAACATCTGGGTGACGAACCGCGTCCCGACCCCGGATACCAGCGAGAGGCCCCCGCCCGGGTGGCAGCCGAGGGTGTAGTTGAGGACGGACAGCAGGTCCTCCCGGTCGAACAGGTCGGGGAAAGCGCGCACCAGATAGTAATGCCGTCGCGCGAACTGGAGGACCTGCCACGCCACGCCCCAGATGCGGGGCTGCCAGAGCACGCCGAAGGGATTGCCGGCCAGTTCCTCTTGCAGTTTTCCGGCATATCCGGCGAGGGCCGCATGAACACCGTCCTCGAATTCCTGGTCTTCCACCATGGGCAGGGCCCGGGCCGCCGCCCAGCCGACGCGGGAAACATGCTCCTGAATGACCGGGAGCAGCGCGACCAGGCGCTCCGCGTATTCCCCTTCGCCCGTGGTGACCAGCATCTCCACCGTGGCGATCACTTCCTCGGTCTCAACATCTCGCGGGACGTAGCCTCCACGGTGCCGGACGGGCGGGTTGTCCTGCTCGAAGCGCCACGCGCGGAGCGCCGTTTCGCGGGCCTCCGACGCCAGATCATCGTCATACGGCGCCAGAACGCGGGAGGCCGACGCCAGCACAGCCGCCACTCTGTACTCCAGCGCCGTGTCCCGGTTGGTGAAGACCCACCGGTCGTCGCAACGGCCGGATCGGGTGCCGGTTGCCTCATCTTCCGCCAGCGAAGCATCGTAGAGGAGATTGTCCGTCATGGTGGCAACTTCGCCGCGCTGGTAGTAGGGCCGCTCGTCCCCGGCGATTATGCCGCAGAAGCTGTGCCCCACCGCCCGATAGCCGCCCAGGAGGCACTCGACGCCCCAGGCGATCTGCTGCAGGATATCCGGCGCCCCGTCCGGCAGATACATCCGCACCAGTCGCTCGTCCGGCTTGACCGTGGTCTGGTCCAGGTCCGGCGCGAATTCCTCGCAGGCAAGGACCAGCGGGTAGGTGGTGCCGGCCTGTGAGCCGGCCGCCAGATCCGTGTCGCCGGCATCGTGCCAGCCGCCCCTGTCGAGGTGCGGTATGTGCTCGAACGGCGCGTAGGGCGTGTCGGTGGAGGCGCCCTGGCGGTAGCCGTCGAAGTGCTCATGCGAAGTCGGCGCCTGCACCGCGTCGTCCAGATGGCAGGCCCCGTGCCAGAGCCTGAAGCCGTCCCACACGGCCGCGTGGCACATCTGCACCGGCAGGTAGGCCGCGAGGGTCGGCTGCCAGACGCCCTCGTCGTAAACCTCCTCGCCGATGCGGAAGGGGCCCTCGCACCGGCCCCGATAGCGCAGTTGATACAGGCCCGACTCGCGAACGTCCGTAAAATCAAACGTGCCATAGCGATACGCCAGCCAGCATCCCCAGTCCTCCACCGGCCGCTCAGAGACTTTCTCCCAGCCGGACTCCTCATCGGCACGGTAGAGCGCCGCGCTCCCGAGGTCCTCCTCCCGGCGGTCGAACTCGATCACAGCGCGCTTGCGCTGGTCAGGATGGTATCCCACCTGCGAGACGCAGACGACCGGCTGCCGGCGCCAGCCGGCAATCTGGTGCGGCGTGATGCGCCATTCGGCGACGCGCCCCGATGCGCCCGGCTCGATGCTGGTGCAGAGGCGAAACCACTCCTCATCATCGCCCCTGCGCGGGTCGAGCAGCGCTATCTCGCAGCCCACACCCTCAATCGCCATGCGGCGCTCGGGGTCTTCGGGGGCGATCGAAACGCGCCGGCCCGAGGCCATCGGCAGCGCCACCGGGTGCCAGTCCGGTCCCCGGCCCGCGGCCCGCACCGGATCGCGCGGGAAGGCCCCGGAGGCACCGTCCAAGTGGAACGTCCTGCCGTAGAAAGCCGGCGGGTAGAGTTCCAGGCTGAAGCCCGCATCGTCTTCGGCCTGCAACGGCTCATCCAGTTCCACCGTCAGGACAACCGCTTCCCCATCTCCTTGCAATCGAACTGAATATGATAGATTCAACGCCGGCTGAGTGACCCGGACGTCCACGGCGCAGCCGGCGGGGTCGGCGCAGCGCTTTTGCAGTTCCGAATGGCTCTCCGACCGCCAGCGGCGCGGGTGGGGGCGCACCTGCCCGCAGGTGGCGATGCGCTCCCCGTGGTGGAGCATCTCGATGCAGCCCTGCTTCCCCTGCGGGTAGATGCCGTGAAATGCCAGCACCGCGGCCGCGGGCGCCGCCAGGTACTCCTCGTCCGTCACGCTCCAGCCTCTGTCGCTCATGCGATCGCTCCCCGTGTCGGCCAGTGTTTGACTCGACTTTCGACAAAAAGAGGAAAGCCGGCTCCCGTTTTGGGTAGATTAACTT
>CAYVBE010000125.1:0-12390 GCA_964448935.1 uncultured candidatus Brocadiaceae bacterium | reverse complement strand
TACTGATGCGGCACGGCATCCCCGTGGCCGGCAACTTCCTGCAGCAGGAACTGGCCCTCGCCACCGGCGCCGTGGACGCCATGGTGGTGGACGTGCAGTGCATCCTGCCGGCCATCGCCGGGTTCGCCGGGAAGCTGCCCACCCGGCTGATCTCTACCTCCAGGAAGGCGGCCTTCGAGGGCATCGAGCATATACAGTTCGACGAAGGCGACGCCCTCAACAGCGCCAAGAAGATACTGCGCGCTGCTATAGAGGCGTTCGCGGAACGCGACCCGGCGCAGGCCAACGTGCCTGAGGAGACCGAAGACCTCATCGCCGGATACACCGTCGAGAGCATCTTCAGCACCCTGGGCGGCACCTATCGGCCGCTGTTCCGGCCCCTGAACCGGGGCATCATGGACGGCCGTATCCGCGGCGTGGCCGGGGTCGTTGGCTGCAACAACGTGAAGACCAGGCACGACTGGGGCCACGTGGAGATGGTCAAGGAACTGATCCGCAACGACGTGCTGGTCGTGCAGACCGGCTGCAGTGCCATCGCCTGCGCCAAAGCGGGGCTCATGCGACCCGAGGCGGCGCAGAGCTTTGCCGGTGAGGGCCTGCGGGAGATCTGCGAGGCGGTCGGCATCGCCCCCGTCCTGCACGTGGGCTCCTGCGTGGACAACAGCCGCATCCTGCTGGCCTGCGTGGAAATGGTGAAGGAAGGCGGCCTGGGCGGCGACATATCCGACCTGCCCGTGGTCGGCGCCGCGCCGGAGTGGATGAGCGAGAAGGCCATCTCCATCGCCACCTACGTGGCCGCCAGCGGCATCTACACGGTGCTGGCGGAGCCCTTCCCCATCATGGGCAGCAAGGTCGTGCGGGAGTACCTGACCGAGGGCATGGAGGAAGACTTCGGCGGAAAGCTGGCCTTCGAGGGCGATCCTGTCAAGGCGGCCGGCCTGATGATCGAGCACATAGACAAGAAACGGCAGGCCCTGGGCCTGACCGACATGCTGTACGGGCCGATCGAGCCGGTGCATGCCGAGCCGGTGGCCACCGGATAGCAAGCCGCACAATCGAGGAGTCAAAATGGTTGGAAAGACTGTCTCCGGAGTAGTCGTAGTCAATCTGGAGCACTGCCTGGCCTGCCGGGCCTGCGAGACGGCCTGCGCCCTGGCTCACGGCGGTTTCACGGACATGGTACAGGCCGTGCTGGCCGGAGCCGATGTATTGCCTCGGCTGCGCGTGGTGGCCGCGGGTGATCGCGGCGTGCCGGTGCAGTGCCAGCACTGTGAGGACGCTCCCTGCGTGGCCGTCTGCCCCTCGGGGGCCCTCTACCGAGAGGAGGAGGGCGGTGCGGTGCGTATCGCGCCGGAGGAGTGCATCGGCTGCAAGGCGTGCGTTAACGCCTGCCCCTACGGCGCCGTCCGCTACAGTGGCGAACGCGAGACCGTGATCAAGTGCGATCTGTGCGCGGGAATCATCGAGGAGGGCGAGTTGCCCGCCTGCGTTGTCGCCTGCCCCACACACGCGCGGGCGATGGTCGGTCGGGAAGAGGCCGCGCCGTCCCTGCAGGAGGAGTATCGGGCGCGAGTGCAGGAGATCATGGGCGGCGGCGTCAGCCGGTATTCGATTGACCCCGAAGTGTGCATCTGTTGCGGCCGGTGCGCGAAGGAGTGCCCGGTGGACTGCATCAGCGGCAAGAAAGGCAAACCGCCGGCACGCGCCACCGAGGAGGACGTCAAACAGGGCAAGGCGGGGCAGCCCTTCAGCATAGATCAGGAAATCTGCATTCGATGCGGCTCCTGCGAGGAAGTGTGCCCCGTGGACGCCGTGATGAGCGAATAGCCTTACGCAAAAACGTACAGACACAAGAAGAACTCTTCGGGAGATTCTCGATGTCCCATAAAGTCTTCAGTGCGGTGATCCGCGGCGCGCACGGATTTGTAGATGAGGCCGAGAAAGCCTGGAAGAAAGCGGTTGACGAGCACGGGGAGGACGCGGACCTCAAGTTTCCGGAGACAGCCTTCGCCCTGCCCATGATCCTGGCCCTGACCGGCCGGAAGGTGCAGACTCTGGCCGACTGCGAGCCGGTGCTGAAACACTGCCGGGAGGACCTGCTGCGCGATGTGCCTGCGGACGAGGTGTGGCTGCCTTACCTGGGCCACGGCCTGGACGCCGGTGCGGCCACCATGTTCGCGCAGGAGATACTCTGCGCCATTGATTACCTGAACGGGTACAAGCCCGACGAGGGCTACCTGGGTTTTCTGAGCGACACGGCTATGCGGGAGGTGGGCATCCAGCTCGTTGACGGCCGCATGCCCGGCTTCGCCGCCATCCTGGGGCCGGCCCCGACCAACGAGATCGCGGTGCAGACCATCCTGGAGTTGCAGAAGCGCAACATCCTGATCTTCCCCATCGCCAATCGCGACGGACGGAGCCTGAAGGACCAGCTCGACGAGGAGAGCGTTCAGACCGGCTGGGATACCTACATCGTGCCCACCGGGCCGCGCACGCGCGACGGCATCTTCGTCTTGGACTGGGCAGTGCGCAGCGCGCTGACCTTCGGCGGGCTGGACGAGGGAGACTTCCAGGACATCCTGGAGTACTCGCGCGACCGCGTTTTCGCCTTCGGCATCACTTTCGGCTCCATTCCGGACGACTGGTATGCCCTCGGCGCCGGCGCCATCCTGATGGGATATCCCGTCATCAGCGACAGCGAGGATACCCCCGAGGTGCGGCCCACCGGCGTGACCACCTACGAGGCGCTGGTCCGCGAGACCGACCACGAGCAGCTCGTTCCCACCTGCGTCGAGGTGCGAGGCGTGAAGGTCAAGGTGGAGGAGATTGACATACCCGTGGCATTTGCCGCAGCTTTCGAGGGGGAGCGGGTGCGCCGAGGTGACATGCAGGTCGAGTTCGGCGGCAAGGAGGCCAGTTGCGTCGAGTACCTGTACATGGCCGAGATGGACGACCTGACGGACGGCGCAATCGAGGTCGTTGGCGATGACATTGACGAGGTGGAGCAGGGCGGCGCCGTGGACCTGGGTATCGAGGTGTTGGTGGCCGGCCGCGAGATGCAGGAGGACTTCGAGGGTATCCTGGAACGGCAGATACATCGTTACCTCAACCACGCCACGGGCATCATGCACATCGGCCAGCGGCACCTGGTCTGGCTGCGCATCAGCCAGGCCGCCTTCGACCAGGGCTTCCGGCTGGAGCACTTCGGCAACATCATCCATGCCAAGCTGCACGACGAGTACGGCAAGATCGTGGACAAGGTGGAAGTGCGCCTTGTTACCGAACAGGACGCCATCGAGGACCTGGTCGAACGAGCCTCGACCGCCTACGAAGCGCGCGACGCACGGCTGGCCGGCCTGACGGACGAGGAAGTGGACGTCTTCTACTCCTGCACCCTGTGCCAGACCTTTGCCCCGAACCACGTCTGCGTGGTCAGCCCGGAGCGGCCCGGCCTGTGCGGCGCCTACGACTGGCTGGACTGCAAGGCCGCCTTCCAGATCAGCCCCGAAGGCTGCAATCAGCCCATCGAGAAAGGTCGCACCATAGACCAGGAGATGGGCGAGTGGGAAGACGTCAATAAGTTCGTCTACGACCACTCGAACGGCTCGGTGGAGCACTACTGCCAGTACTCCCTGATGCACCATCCCATGACCTCCTGCGGCTGTTTCGAGTGCATTGTGGCCATCGTGCCCGAGGCCAACGGCGTGATGATCGTCAACCGGGAACACGGCGGCATGACGCCGATTGGCATGGAGTTCAGCACCCTGGCCGGCCAGGTGGGCGGCGGCGTGCAGACGCCCGGCTTTCTGGGGATCGGCAGGCGCTACATGCTCAGCGATAAGTTCATCAGCTACGAAGGTGGCCTGCCCCGCGTGGTCTGGATGCCCAGCGAGCTGAAGGAGGCTATGCGCGAGGACCTGGAAGAACGGGCTGAAGAACTGGGCATGCCCGACTTCGTGGACAAGATAGCCGACGAGACCGTGGCTACGGACGGTGAAGCCCTGCTGGTGCATATGCAGGAGGTCGGCCATCCCGCCCTGGAGATGGAGTCCCTCCTGGCCATACCCGGCTCGCGGCGCGACTGACGGCTGATGAGACAACCTGTGACGGCCCCAAGAGGCTGTCCCCTGGATTCTTCTGATCCCATGGAGGGACCGCGTAATGGCTCTTACCGGACTGGACATATACAAGCTGCTGCCCCAGACCAACTGCGGCGACTGCGGCGTGCCCACCTGCCTGGCCTTTGCCATGAAGGTGGCCTCCAAGCAGACGGCCCTGGACGAGTGCCCGCACGTGAGCGACGACGCCCAGCAGGAGATGGGAGCGGCCAGCGCGCCCCCGCAGAAACTGGTGAAAATCGGCGCCGGCGACGAGCAACTGGCCATCGGCAATGAGACCGTCATGTTTCGCCATGACGAGAAGTTCCACCACCCCTGCGGCGTCGCCGTCCTGGTCCGGGATACGGACGATGTGGACGAGAAGGTGCAGAAGATTCAGGACCTCTGCTTCGAGCGCATCGGGCAGGTCATCAAGGTCAACACGGTGGCGCTGGAGTGTGCATCGGGCGACGCCGGGAAGATGAAGGAGACGGCAGCGAAGCTGGACGATGCCCTGGGACTACCGCTGGTGCTGATTGCGGACGAAGCGGCGGCGCTGGCAGATGCGGCCGCGGCCCTCTCGGGTTCCCGGCCCCTTTTGTGGGAGCGGGAAGGACCCTCGGACGGCGCGATCGAGTTGGCGGCGGACAACGGGCTGCCCCTGGTGATCGAGGGCGACCTGGAGACCTGCGATGCCGCCACGCAGAAGGCGAAGGATGCCGGGGTGGAAGACATGGTGCTGTGCCCCGGAGAGGTTGATCCGCAGGAAGCGCTGGAGTTCCTCACCATCAGCCGGCGGGCGGCCGTGGACAAGACCCACCGGCCCCTGGGATATCCCGTGCTGGTGCGGTCCTGGTCGGAGGACCCCGCGGAGCAGTCCCTGGAGGCGTGCCACTACGTGTTCAAATACGCGGGCATCGCCGTTGTGGACCTGGACAGTCCGGAGTACCTGCTGCCGGTGCTGGTCAGCCGACAGAGCATCTACATTGACCCGCAGCGGCCGGTGCAGGTGGAGCCGGAGGTTTACGAGGTGAACGAGCCCGGCGACGCGGCGCCGCTGCTGATCACCACGAACTTCTCGCTCAGCTACTACAGCGTTTTGAGCGAGGTGGAGTCCAGCCGCGTGCCCAGCCGCATTCTGACAGTGGACACGCAGGGCACCAGCGTGCTGACCGCCTGGGCGGCGGACGAGTTCGGGCCCGAGCAGATCAAGAATGCCATCGAAAAGGCCGGCGTGTTTGATGATCTGGCCGATGGCTACCGCCAGCCCGTGATTCCCGGCCTGGTGGCCGTTATCAGCGGCGAGCTCAGCGAGGAACTCGGCCAGGAGGTCATCGTGGGGCCCAAGGAGGCCAGCGGAATCCCGCGTTTTCTCAAGAACGAGTGGCCTCAGCTTATAGGATAACCCCCATATGCCGCGCGTTACCTTCCAGCCCTCCGGCATGACCATCGAGGTGGAGGCGGGCGTCAGCCTGTTCGACGCCGCCCGGAAGGCGGACCTTCCCATCCGCAACGACTGCGGCGGCCAGGGCGTCTGCGGGCGCTGCGTGGTCGAGGTCCGGCGCGGCGAGGTCAGCAGGCTGCCCGGCCGACATTCCCCTCCGGCGGGCCGCGATCTGGCGTGTCGTTGCATGGTGCAGCAGGCCGACGTCGAGGTCTTTCTGCCCGAGGGAAGCCGGCAGCTCGACACAGAGGTGACGGTTCGCGAGGCGGAAGCGCTGCCGGCCGACTATCCCCCGCCGGGCGGTATGTTGGAATCCGTGCACCTGGAGATACCCAAACCGTCGCTGGACGACAACCGTGCCGATGCCGAGCGGCTGGTATGGGCGTTGAACAAGTGGCAGGAGGCGGAGTACCACGTCGGCCTGGAAGTGCTCCGGGACCTGCCGAAGCGGCTGCGGGCCGCAGACTGGCGGCCGGAGGTCACCCTGTCCGTCGAGCCCTGGGGCCATCGGGTGCTGGACGTCGCACCGCGCGACGGCACGCGGCGTTGCGTGCTGGCCGTGGACATCGGCACCACCGCCATCAAGGCGAGGCTGCTGGCGCCCGAGGGCCGGTGGGTCGCATCGTGCTACAACTCCCAGTCCATGTTCGGGCCGGACGTTATCTCGCGCATCATCCATTGCCAGCGGGACGAGGAGGAGGGGTGCCCGGAGCTGCAGTCAACCGTAGCGGGCGACATCGAGCGGCTGATGGGCGCGCTGCTGGAGAAGGAGGGTCTGGACCGGGAGGACGTCTGGGGCCTGGTGGTGAGCGGCAACACCACCATGGTCCATCTGTTCCTGGGGTTGTATCCGGTCTGGATTCGGCGGGAGCCCTACGTGGGCTGTGCCTACCTGCTGCCTTCCATGCACCCGGACAAGGTGGGCGTCCGTATCAACCCCGCGGGACGGACGTTCTGCCTTCCCTCGGTCAGCTCTTACGTAGGCGCGGATATCACCGCGGGCGTTCTGGCCACCGGGCTGGCGGACCGGGAGGAGCCGGCGGCGTTGATTGACCTGGGCACCAACGGCGAGATCGCCATCGGCTGCAAGGACTTCCTGGTCTGCTGCAGCGCCAGCGCCGGGCCGGCCTTCGAGGGCGGCGCCAGCGCCTCCGGCACGCGGGCCCGGCCGGGCGCCATAGGCACCGTCTGGGCGGAGGACGGCGTCCGCTGGAAGACCATCGGAGACCAACCGCCGCTGGGCGTCTGCGGAACCGGGTACATAGACCTGATGGCGACACTCGTGCGCGAGGGGATCATGGACAAGACCGGCAAGTTCGTGCAGGGCGCCGAAGGCGTCCGCGAGCTGCCGGACGAATCGGTGGACTACCTGCTGGTCGCCGCCGAAGAGACCGCCGGCGAAGAGGAGATCGTTATCACGCAGGCGGACGTGAACAACCTTGTGCGCGCGAAGGGCGCGATTTACGCCGCCGGCAACCTGCTGCTGCAGAACCTGGGCATGCAGTGGGGCGACCTGAGTGCCATCATGCTGGCCGGTGGGTTCGGGGAGCGGCTGGATAAGGACAATGCCGTGGCCATCGGCCTGCTGCCCGACGTGCCCCGAGACCGCATACAGTTCGTGGGAAACACCTCCCTGCAGGGCGCCGTGATGGTGGCGGAGGACGCGCAGAACTACTGGAAGGCCCGCGAGATAGCCGGTCGGATGACGTATTTCGAGCTGTCCACGCACCCGGATTTCATGGATGAGTTTGTTTCGGCCTGCTTCTTGCCCCATACTGATGCCGAGAAATTCCCGTCGCTGTCCGACATTTCGTCTTGAGAGGAAAGGAAATCTTACCATGGCCGTCCCCGATGTGAAGCAGCAATACAGCGGAACGATCAACGAAGTCACCATCGGAGCCACCGAGGAAGAGGGCGGTTCCCGTACCAGCGTGGTCAAGATCGGCGGGGAGACCGGCTACCCGATGCTGGGCTTCGAGGCGGACTACCCCAACCCGCCCGCCCTGGCCCTGGAGATCACCACCGCCGGAGTGGAGGGCTGGCACCAGCGCGCCCGGCAGCACGTGGGGGACGTGGCGGAGGATCTGGGCGCGTGGGCTGCGCGTTGCGAGGAGTGGGGCGCCGACCTGATCTGCCTCACGCTGGACGCCGCTCATCCGGACACCGGCGGGCGAAGCCCTGAGAAATGCGCGGAAGACGTCCGTTGTGTGCTGGACGCCACCGGCCTGCCGCTGATCGTCTGGGGCTGTGACGAGGCGGACGTGGACAACGACGTCCTGCCCAAGTGCACCCACGCGGCTGCCGGTGAGAACTGCCTGTTCGGCACGGCCAAGGAGGACAACTACCGCACGCTGGCCGCCAGCTGCCTGGCCGACGGGCACAAGATAATCGCCGAGGCGCCCTCCGACATCAACCTGTCCAAGCAGCTTCACATCCTCCTGCGCGACGTGGGCATGGACCTGGAGGACATGGTGATGCACCCGACGACCGGCGCGCTGGGCTTCGGGCTGGTCTACATCTACACCACCATCGAGCGCGGCCGCATCGCCGCCCTGCGCGGCGACAAGCTGCTGCAGCAGCCCATTCTGGTCAGCATCGGCAAGGAGGTGGGACGCGTCAAGGAGGCGGTCTCGCCGCAGGAGGAGAACCCCGAGTGGGGCGACGCGGACATCCGGGCGCCCCTGTGGGAGTCCGCCTCGGCCGTGAGCTATGTCGAGGCCGGCGCCGAGTTGCTCGTCATGCGCAACCCCGACGCCCTGAAGCAGGCCCGGACCGCCATCCAGGACATCTGGCCCGCGACAGAGTGACTACGCTACTTCGGAAAGGAGAGCATCCATGTTCGTCATAGGCGAGCGCATCAACGGCATGTTCACGGAAGTCAAGAAGGCCGTAGAGGAGCGGGACGAGGCCGCGCTGCAGAAACTGGCCCAGCGCCAACTCGACGCTGGCGCCGACGCCCTGGACGTGAACGTGGGGCCGACGAAGGGCAAGGCCGTTGATAACATGTGCTGGATGGTCGAGGCGATCCAGGAGGCCACCGATGCGCCCATCTGCATAGACACCCCCAAGTTCGACGTGATGCAGGCGGCCCTGCAGGTCTGCGAGAACCCCACACTGATCAACTCCACCAAGGCCGGCGAAGCCGACCTGGACCGCTACGTGCCCCTGGCCGTGGAGACGGATTCGCGGCTCATTGCGCTGACCATTGACGAGACCGGCGTGCCCAAGGACGTGGACGGCCGCGTGGCCATGGGCGCCACCATCGTGACCAAGGCCATGGAGCACGGGCTGCCGATGGAGGACCTGTTCATTGACCCCGTCATCCTGCCCGTCAACGTTGCGCCCAAGCAGCCGCGCGCCGTCATGGATGCCATCAGCCAGCTCAAGGTCATCTCCGATCCGCCGCCCAACTTCATCCTCGGCCTCTCCAACGTCAGCCAGAACTGCAAGGAGCGCTCGCTGCTCAACAGCGCCTACGTGGCCATGTGCATTGGCGTGGGCCTGAACGCCGCCATCATGGACGCGCTGGACGAGGACCTGATGGCCGCTGCCATCACGGCGGAGGTGCTGCTGGAGAAGCAGCTCTACTGCGACGACTACATCTCCGCTTACCTCAGCAACAAATAGGCACCGGATGAAGCTCCCCCGGCAGGACCATTACGAGATCGCGCGCGACAAGGCGCGGGACGAGCTGCTGGCCAACCTTCAGCCGGAGCGCCTGCGCCGGTTGGGAGCGCGGGTGGAGGAGGGCGGCGACATCATCCTGCCCACGCTCTGCTGGGAGGTCCGGGTCCGCCCCGATCCTTACGCCGCCTCACTGGAACCCGACGGGGAGCCCCTGCGGATCGCCTGGGAGATACTGGCGCTGAACTACCTGGGCGCCGAGAGCCCGGAGCCGCCGCACGGCTTCGTTGCTTTTGCCGATATGCCAGAGGGGCGCAGCTACCAGAGTGCCTTCCAGGGCCGCGTGAGCGGCCGGCTGGCCGGCACGGTGGGACGCAACACGGCCGAGTTTCGGCAGGCCGTGGACCGCGTCGGCGGCGTCTGCTCCGGCCGGGAGCCGATGCGGTGCATATTCCGGTTCTTTCCTCTGCTGGAGTACCAGGTCGTTCGCTACGAGGGTGACGAGGACTTCCCCGTCGCCTGCAACGTCTTGCTTTCCGACAACGTGCTGAGTATCCTCTCCCTGGAAGACGGAATCGTAGCGGCGGAGAAGTTGGTCTCCGCCCTCCAGGGCAAAACGCCCGCGCAGCCCCCGGAAGACGACGAGCAATGAAGACACTCTATATAGCGGCCACCCAGCAGCACGCCGGCAAGACCACGGTCTGCCTGGGGCTCTTCCACGCCGCTGAGTCCAGGGGCTACAGCACCTGTTTCATCAAACCCGTAGGCCAGCGCTATATCCTGGAAGACCACCAGGAGGTGGATGAGGACGCGGCGCTGTTCAAGCACGCCCTGGCGGCGGACGGCCCGCTGAAGCAGCTCAGCCCCGTGACCATCCCCCGCGGTTTCACCCGGCGCTACATCAACGACCCGGACCCGGAGTCCATCCACGGCCCTATCCGCGAGGCGGTTGACCTGCTGGCTCGAGATCACGATCTGGCCATCGTCGAGGGGACGGGCCACGCGGGGGTCGGGTCTGTGATTGACGCCTCGAATGCGGAGGTGGCCAGGCGCCTCGGCGCGCAGTGTATCATCGTCAGCGGCGGCGGCATCGGCCGGTGCATAGACGAAATCTGCCTCAACCGGGCGCTCTTTGATCAGTGCGGGGTTCCCGTCATCGGCGCCGTGATCAACAAGGTTTATCAGGAGAAGTACGACAAGGTCAGCGAGACCGTCTGCCGCGGGCTGAACCGCCTGGGCACCCGGTGCCTGGGCGCGCTGCCCTACAAGCGGGAGCTTACCTACCCCACGATGCGGCACATCCAGGAGGAGTTCGGCCTGGAGGTGCTCTGTGGCGGCAAGCAACTGGAAAATCCCATCCAGGACATCATCGTGGCGGCTATGGAGCCGCAGAACATGATCAACTACGTCACTGTGGGGACCCTGGTGGTGGTGCCCGGCGACCGGGTGGACAACATCCTGGCGTCCATCAGCGCCCATCTGATGAAAGACCAGGAGAGCCCGCAAAAGATCGCCGGCCTGCTGCTGACCGGCGGGTTCATCCCCCACCTCAGCATCGTCAACATCCTGTGCGAGGTGAACGTGCCGGTGCTGCTGACCGATGAAGACACCGCCGGGGCGGCCTTCAAGGTGCGCGGCCTGGTGCCGAAGATCACCCCCCGTGACGTCAACAAGATAGAACTGGCGCAGGACATGATCGAGCAGTACGTGGACGTGGAGGGTATTCTGGAAACAGTGGGGTTGCAGTCCGAATGACCGTGGCCAAAATACTGTACGTTGACGGCGATTCGCAGCGGGCGCGCCGTATGGCGGACCTGCTGACCCAACGGGGGCACTGCGCCATCGTCACCGGGTCCGCCGAGCGTGCCATGCTCCACGTGGAGCATGAGGCCGACTACGATGCCGTCGTGCTGCACCTGGTCCTGCCCGGGATAGACGGCGCGGAGTTGTGCCGGTGGCTGCAGAAGTGGAGTTCGTTGCCCTCCACCCCGCGGATTGCCTTCACCTGCCCGGGCACGGAACTGCGCATTGACCTGCAGAAGAAGCTGCCCCGGTGGTTGCCCGCGGACCGATACCTGCACAATGTGTCGGATCCCGGCGAGATCGTCGAGGTGCTGGAGGAACTTCTGAGCGTACAGATTGCCAAACCGGACGAGACAGACCAGTGATGTTCACTTGAAAGGAGGACGGCTGTGCAGAGCGACCTGGAGATCGCCCAACAGGCTGAACTACGTAAGATCGAGGACGTGGCCGCCGAGGCCGGGATCGAACGCGACGAGATGGAACTCTACGGGGACTACAAGGCTAAGGTAAAGCTCGACATGCTGGACCGGCTGGCCGACCGGCCGAACGGCAAGTACATAGACGTAACCGCCATCACGCCCACGCCCCTCGGCGAGGGCAAGACGGTCACCACCATCGGCCTCACGCAGGCCCTCTGCCACATCGGCAAGAACGCCTTCGTCTGCATCCGCCAGCCCTCCCTGGGCCCCGTGTTCGGCATCAAGGGCGGCGCCGCCGGAGGCGGTCACAGCCAGGTCATCCCCATGGAGGACTTCAACCTGCATCTGACCGGCGACGTGCACGCCGTCAGCATCGCCCACAACCTGGCGGCCGCCTTCCTGGACAACCACCTGCGGCGCAAGAACCGTCTCAACGTGGACCCCGACAGCATCTCCTGGAACCGCGTCGTTGACCTGAACGACCGCTGGGCGCTGGAGGAGGTCGTGCTGGGCCTGGGCCGCGGATTCGTGCGCAAGAGCGGCTTCGACATCAGCGTGGCCAGCGAGCTTATGGCGGTCCTGGGACTCGCCAGCAACCTGCAGGACCTCCGGCAGCGTGTGGGCCGTTGCGTCGTGGCCTACACCTACGATGGCGACCCCGTGACCTGCGAGGACCTGGGTTGCGCCGGCGCCATGACCGTGCTGCTCAAGGACGCCATCAAGCCCACGCTCATGCAGACGCTGGAGGGCGGGCCCGCGTTCGTGCATACCGGGCCGTTCGCCAACATCGCCCACGGCAACAGCAGCATCCTGGCCGACAAGATGGCGCTCAAGCTTGCCGACTACGTGGTCACCGAGAGCGGCTTCGGCGCCGATATCGGCATGGAGAAGTTCATGAACATCAAGTGCCGCGCCAGCGGCCTGGTGCCCAACGCCGTGGTCGTCGTCGCCACCGTGCGGGCGCTCAAGATGCACAGCGGCAAGTTCAGAGTGGTGCCCGGCA
>CAYVBE010000124.1:0-12533 GCA_964448935.1 uncultured candidatus Brocadiaceae bacterium | reverse complement strand
CGCAACCGGGGGATATCCGGCGCGGGCGGGTCAGCATCAACCCAGGACATCCCTCTTTTGAAAACTTCTTGACTTTTCCTTGGGCCTCCTGTACACTCCCCATGCAGGTGTAGCAGTCACGTTTATTGCAGGGGGTGTGTCATGCGCAGTGTGGTGTTAGTGCTGATGGGCCTGGGTGTTGCCGGAACGGGGGGGGCAGTGTACGCTGCATTTGAACCGTCCGCCTTGGGAGAGCTTGCACAACCACTCGAACACCTGACTATACTGTTAACCTGCTTTCTGGTCGGCGCATGCTTTGTGGGGGCTCTGTTGATTCTATGGCTGCGTTCCGCTCGGGGTTCCATGTTCCGGTCGCCGACATTGGCTTCCCGACAGGAAAAGGTGCAGCTTACGCCAAACGGCCGCACCCACGGAGGCAGGCAGCCGATCGAGAGGCGGAAGTGGCCGCGCCTTCCGGCCACGCTTGAGATTGCCTTCCAGGCAATCGGGGCTCAGGCTTCAGCCCAAGGAACGGGCACGACAGAGAACGTGTCTGCCGGTGGCGTATTCTTCGCCACGCCGAACTGGGAGGGATTGGCACCGGGACAGAAAGTCGAGCTCCAGCTATCGGACTCGAAGGATGGGGACACCGACTTCCGGGAGAAAGCGACCATCGTACGGCTGCACCGGCCCGGAACTTCGCAGGAGCAGTCCGCTCCCACCGGCGGGGTAGCTCTCTGTTTTGAGCGTCGGCCTCGCCTCAACGTCTATCCGATGTGCGCCTGACGCCGCCCCGGTCACGGGCCCCGGCGCGTACCCCGGCGATTGCGCGGCTCCGGGTGCTGCTGTACACTGAAAAGTGTGGCACGCGGCACGGCGAGGGACGCGCAAATGGCCGCCTTCTTTCCCGTCTCCGACGCCACCCGACCCGGTCGAACGCGCCGGGCGTTTGCCAATCGAACGGGAGTTCCCGATGAATAGAACGATAGTCGTGTTCCTGACGCTTCTGCTGGCCCTCGCCGTCACGGCGGGATGCGGAAAGAAAAAGCCGCAGAAGCAGCTGGAAGAGACAAACACGGAGCAGACCGAGCAAGGCGCGACGGAAGACCGGGCTGAAGCGCAGGAGGAGGACAGCGCGCCCGGCGCCGTGGAACCCGACACCCGGCACGGCGAACTCATAACACAGTTGACGAAAGAGACCTTTCCGCAGAAGGTCTTTGATTACCGGCAGCAAGAAGCCGAGTTCCAGGGCGACCTGCCGTGTATCATTGATTTCTACGCGGACTGGTGCGGGCCGTGCAAACAGTTGGAACCGATTCTGCGGGAACTGGCGGGGGAGTATAAGGGCAAGATCAACGTCTACCGCGTGGACGTGGACGACGAGCGGGAACTGGCTATGTCTTTCGGCATCCGGGGCATCCCGGCCCTGCTCTTCGTCCCGACGGAGGGCGAACCGCAGATGCTGGTGGGCCTTCAGCCCAAAGAGAAGCTGGAGGAAGCCATAGCGGAAGTCCTGAAGGTCGAGTAGAGGGCACAGTGTCCCGGAGCCCGGCTATGGCTGGGTCCGGTCGGCGGCGGTTCGGCGGAGTTCGGAGTCCATCGTGGTCTTC
Source organism: uncultured candidatus Brocadiaceae bacterium (assembly GCA_964448935.1). Classification (GTDB taxonomy): domain Bacteria; phylum Planctomycetota; class Brocadiia; order SM23-32; family SM23-32; genus CAYVBE01. The sequence continues at coordinate 10,944 of CAYVBE010000124.1, read as the reverse complement.
ACGCGCAGGTCCAGGGTCACCTCTTGACCGTCGGGGGAGGAGATGACCATGGAGCCACCCGCCTCCATCTGTGTCTCGGCCGCGGTCGTCATACCCAGTTCCAGGTCAAATTCCGCCTGCCCGGACCCCGCGATCTGCATCTCTTTCGCCCGGGCCTGCATCTTGCCGGCCGCCTGCGGAAGACTCAGTGCCTGCTCCTCGATAGTGGTTCCGTAGTCAAACTCAAGAACGGCCACGCGACTCCCGCCGGCCTGCCTGAGGTCCTTCAGCAGACAATCCCAATTGATCGTGGCTTCCCCGAGCAGGGGCACGCTCTCGAGTGCCACGACGGAGGCCCACTCCTCGCCAACCTGCACCGGTCCCTCGGGGATTGCCTCGGCCCAGTGCTGTGTGAGCATTTCCTTGATAAACTCCTCAAGCATCCGCTCCATAGGCTCGAGCTGACTCTCTACCTCTGCACCCAGGCCGGCGGAAATGCGCTGCATCAGGCTCTGCACGCCGTTGGTGCGGACGATTCTGTCGTCCCTGGCGACGATGGTTGCCTTCCAGCCGACGAACGGTCCGTAGAGCTTTGCCAGTGTCGCATCATTCTCACCGGCGGGGGCAGCGCTGTCGAAATCCATACTCTGTCCCCCGGCGGACATGTTGTGCTGGACGCGGCGACAGATGAAGCGTATCGTCTGCTCGCCCGATTCGTCCGGCTCCGAGACCTCCACGTCGCCCGAGATCACGGTTCGCTGGGTGTTCTTCTGACCCATCAGGTGCACTTGCGTCGCGCTCGTCTCGGTCAACTTGTAGGAGCCCGGCGTGAAGTGGACATCCAGTTCGACGGCATCGGCCACCAAAGTATCTTCTTCGTTGACATCCGCCTCCGGCTCATCCAGCTCGGCAGCCTGCCGCGGCTCCGTCGTACGGTCCACGCTTTCGCCCGCCACGGCGCCCCAACTACCCGGTGTTGTCTTAACGCCTTCAACCGTGAACCTGCCCCCGACGCCAATTGGAGCGATAAAGAGCGCCCGTCTGCCTGGACCCCGCCGTGACTCGATCAACTGCAGTTTAGGACGGTTGATGTCCACATTCCCCATGCCCATGCCCATGCCGAGCACGGCGCGTCCGGGCCGTCTGGTGCTGCCCTTCCAACTGGTCAACCCGGGCGTGTCATCTTCCGGCCGGAAGTACAGCAGGTTTTCCGTAGTCACGTTTCTGGCAAACCTCTGCAGCTCCTCCTGGCGCTTTTCGTCGCCGTAGTATTCGATTTTCTGCAGCAGATTTGCGGACTCACGGGCAAGCACTTCCGTCTCCACCTCCGGGTCCAGTTTTCGCATCTCCGTGTACGCCTCGCCGTCAAGCGCGAACACCGTGCCGGTCTCCCGTATGCTCGTCAGCAGGTTGATCAGTGCCATCAAGGCGTTCATGCCGCCCTTACTCTGCGCCCAGTCATGCTGCAGAAAGCGGTCCGTGAAACCATCGCTGAGTGTTTCCAACGTCTCGGTCATCCTTCCGATTCGCCCTTCATCCAGGGCTCCCGGCTGAGCGCTGTCGCCGGACTCTTCTTCTTCCGTTGCCCCTTGGGCATCCGCCAGAGCCGCCGCACTTTTCCGGATTTCCTCACGGGCTCCGGCGGCTTCGGAAGCGACGCTCTCTCGGCGTATATCGAGGCCGCCCAGCGCGTCGGTCAGCTTTTCCACGGCAGCCTCACCTACCTGGGTCTCACGCAGGTCCAGCACCCGCAAGTCATAGAGTTTTTCGAGGTGGGCCAGGCCCTCGGATGTCACCTGTGCTCCCCTCAGGCTGAGTCGCTGCAGGCTCTTAACCTCCTCCAGATGTGCCAGGCCCTCATCCGTGATGCTGGAGGGTATGACCGCGTGTTCGGTGTCCGCCGCACCCTTTAGCGAACAGCAGAGAACAAGCGTGCGCAGGTCCAACAGCTTCCGGAGGGCGTGGATGCCCTCGTCAGTGATCTGGTACGGAAGCCAAAGCTCCTCCAGACTTCCACAGTTTACCAGGTGCCCACCCACCCCGGCGTCTGTGATCTGGGTCATGCGGAGGTCGAGAACACGCAGATTGCCCAGCCCCTTCAGGTACTCCAGGCCCGCGTCCCCGATGGGCGTCCAGCAGAGGTACAGTTCCTCCAGCTTCGGCAGCCCGGCCAGCCGGGCCAGTCCGTCGTCGGTAACCCGGGTGGTGGACAAGTCGAGAGACCGCAGTTCGTTCAGTTTCGCTACGGTGGACATGCCGTCGTCGGTAAGGTCGGTGGCGGAAAGGTCCAGTCCGTGCAAAACCGACAGCCACTCCAGGGAGGCCAGGCGCTCGTCCGTAGTGCCGGGGGGCAGACGGAGGCCGGGTATCTGTTTCTCCCGCACCGTCCGCCCGACCGCCTCCCAGTCCACCTGACCGTTGGTGGGGATGGGTTCTACCTCCCACCGGCGGCACTTCGGGATTTCGAGCGGGTTACCGCCCGGAGTTTCGCCGACGGTTTTCCAGATTCGGTTTCCGTCCCTCTCGACCTGCGCGCGGACGATGAGCGGGACGTCGGCGGAAAACACCAGCCCTGCTCTGCTCCCCAAACCCATTTTGCCGGCGAGCTTCGTGACCGCGGAATCCGGACCGCTTTCGCGCAACGCGTCGCCGAAGAGGAAAAACGCACCCCCACCTCCGGCAACCAATATAAAGACAAAGACCCATAACAAAGGCGACTTCCAGACCGAGGAACCATCGGCTCCGCGTCCGACTTCCACGCGGGGTGACAGTTGTCTCCCAGTCTTCAGGTCCACGCCGCAGCCCGTGCAGATAACGGCCCCGGGCTCGACGGCGGCGCCGCAGGACGGGCAAACGTTCTTGTCCCGCGCCTGATCCCTTGCCGGAAAGCCGAGTCCTTTGACTTTGCGCGCCCGGACCCACCGCTTGCCGTCCTTCGACACCAGATGGTCCGGCTTGATCTTGCCCCCGGCGGCCAGTCGTTTGAGTTGAGCGGCCGGAAAAGGGCCCTGCACTTCGCCGTCGGCTCCCGCTTTGACATACAGACCAGCCATCCTATTCCCTCCCACACGAGTTCCCTCGAAGCGCCCCGATCATATAGCAGCCGACTTCGCCTCCACTGGTAGGCGTATGCACACTTCTGTGCGTTGCGCGTAATTTAGGCCCCCATAGCGGATTTGTCAAACCAGCCGAACTGAAAGGCCTTGAAAGTGCCAGCAGGCGGCCCTATGATAGCGGTTTGCCCCATGGGCATCGTCCCGGCCGAGTCCATCTTATCGTTGCATTCCCGGCGAAGCCCGGACGAAGGGCAGGGCACGGCAGTCTTCACAGATCCCGTGGAGTTGGAGCGCATGGCTGACGTTGTGCTGGCGATAGACTGCGGCTCTACAAATATCTCCGTGGCGGCGGTGGACGAGGCCGGACGGATCGCTGCGGAGAGCAAAAGGCCGAACGGGCCCGTCCGCCAGGCGCCTGACCGGGACTGGCTGGTCTGGGATGTGGACGCGCTGTGGACGAAGGTCTGCAGGTGCTGCCGGGACGTTGCCGCGCAGGTCGGCAGCGAATCAGTGCGGGCGGTCAGCGTGATGACCATGGGCGCGGACGGCGCGCCCGTGACCGCCGACGGCCGGCTTACCCATCCGCCGATCTGCTGGCAATGCCGGCGCACCGAACCGGTGGCGGAGCGGCTGGCCGACAGCATAGGCCGGCGCAGGCTCTACGAGATCACCGGCTACCACGTTATCCGGTTCAACACGCTCTTCCCGCTGGTCTGGCTCCGGAAGAACGCGCCGGAGGCCCTGGACGAAGCCGACCGCTGGCTGATGATGGCCGGACTGCTCAGCCACCGCCTGTGCGGCGATATGAGCCTGAACATCACCAACGCCTCCACCATGATGATGCTGGACATCGAGACCCGCACATGGTCATCGGAGCTGCTCGATGCCGTGGGCGTGGACGAGTCGTTTTTCCCCGAACTCGTATACCCCGGCTGTGTCATCGGTTCTGTTACGAATGCTGCTGCCGCGGCGACGGGGTTGAAGGCCGGAACGGCCGTGGTGGCGGCGGGGCACGATACGCAGTTCGCGCCGATCGGCAGCGGAGCCGAGCCGGAGGAGGCCGTGCTGAGCAGCGGCACGTGGGAGATCGCCATGCTGCGCACGCCGCAGCCGGCGAACAACGAGGCGGGCTTCCGCGAGGGCCTGCTGAACGAGGTGGACGCGGTGGCCGGGCTCTACGATCCGCAGCTACTCATGATGGGGTCCGCGGTGCTGGAATGGGTGCGGGAGCGGTTCTACGCCGACCTGGGCGAGTCGGATGCAGCTTACGGCCGGATGATCGAGGAAGCATGCGACCTGCCGGCCGGCGCGGAAGGGCTGATGATGGTGCCCAGCTTTGAGCCGGACACGGGGCCGCAGAGCCGATATGGGACGACCGGGACGCTGGTGGGGCTGCGGCTGAGCCACGGACCGGCGCACATCTACCGGGCCGCCCTGGAGGGGCTGTCGTTCCAACTGCGCGCGGCCCTGCGCATCCTGACCGAGGCCACGGGCATGGAGCCGGCGCGGGTGCGCGTGGTGGGCGGCGGCGCCAGGAACGATCTTTGGAACCGGATGAGGGCCGACGTGACCGGGCTGCCCGTCGTGGTGACCGAGACACGGGAGGCATGCACGCTGGGAGGCGCGGCCTGCGCGTGGGTCGGCGTGGGGCGCTACGAATCGCCGGCCGACGCGGCGGCAGCAATCCGGCCGGCGACGACGGTGGTTGAGCCATCTTCCGCGAGCGACGTCTATGGGGAGCTTTTCCGGCGCTACCGCATGCTTCCGCCGGCGCTCGAAGACTTCTACAAACTCCGATAACGCGAGGTACACGATGAAGGTCGGCATAGTGGGCGCCACCGCCTACACCAGCCGGGACCTGATAGGCATTCTGGTGCGGCACCCCGAGGCGGAACTGGTTTACCTGGGGGGCCGGCGCGAAGAACGGCCCCGAATATCCGAGCTTTTCCCCGAGTTGAAGGGGATATGCGACGCCCGCCTGCAGGGCCTCGGCATGGATGAGGTGCCCGATGGGCTGGAGGTGGCATTCTTCACGCTGCCCCACGGCGTCAGCCAGGATTACGTGCCGCGGTTCATGGACGCCGGGGTGCGCTGCATTGACTTCAGCGCCGACTACCGGCTGGATGACCTGGAGGTCTACCGCGCCTGGTACGGGGAGCACCGCGACCCGCAGAACGTGGACCGCGCCGTGTACGGCCTGCCGGAACTCACGGGCAAGGCACTGGCCGGGGCCGCCCTGGTGGCCAACCCGGGCTGCTACCCCACGGCGGTCACGCTGGGGCTGGCACCGCTGGTGCGGGCGGGCCTCGTGGACAGCTCGGACGTGCTGGTGGACGCCAAGAGCGGCGTCAGCGGCCGGGGCAACAAGCCGACCGTGGGTTCGATGTACTGCGAGTGCAACGAGGACGTGCGCGCCTACAAGGTGGGCGGGCATCGCCACGAGCCCGAGATGGAAAGGGCGCTGCGGCTGGCGGGCGCGGGAAACCCCAAAATCACGTTCGTGCCGCACCTGGTGCCCATGGACCGGGGCATCCTGGCCACGATGGTGGCACCGCTGACCCGGACCGCGGACAACGCGGAGCTTCGCCGCACGGTGGAGCGGTTCTACGCGGACCAGCCCTTCATCCGCGTGCGGTCAGCGGAGGAGCAGCCGCGCACGAAGGCCGTGGCGTTCACCAATTACTGTGACCTGGCAGTCGCCGCGCGCAGGGGAGAGAAGGCCATCGTCACCTCAGCGATTGACAACCTGATGAAGGGCGCGGCCAGCCAGGCTGTGCAGAACATGAACGTCATGTTCGGGCTGGACCAGACGACGGGACTCCTGTGAAGGGAGTCGGCGCGCGGATTCAATCAGGCGGGGGTGGCACTATCTGGTTGCGCCCGTTCTCCTTCGCCGTGTAGAGATTTTTGTCCGTCCGCTCGAACAGCGCGTCCGCGTCGCCCCCCTCGTAGTCGAACTCACCGGCTCCCACGCTCACCGTGACGGGCAGGAGCTGCCCCTTGGTGCCGCGGAACTTCCGCTCCGCGATGGCCTCGCGGATTCTCTCGCCGATCTCGCTGGCCTGCTTCAAGGTGGTGCGCGGCAGCAGGACGGCCATCTCCTCCCCGCCGTAGCGATAGGCCGAATCGTATTTGCGCAGCACCTTCTGGATCCGCTCGGCCACGCGGGCCAGCACCATGTCTCCCGTGGCATGGCCGTGGCGGTCGTTGACCTTTTTAAAATGATCAATGTCCACCAGCAGCAGGGAGAAGGGCTCCTCGTTGCGGCGGGCGAAGTCGGCGGAGGCCTGCAACTGGGAGTTAAAGTGGCTTCGGGAATAGAGCCCCGTCAGGCTGTCCCGCACGGCCCGCGTTTGGAAGTACTTGGTCTTAAGCGCCAGGCTGATGTGGTGGCCTATCTCCAGCAGCGCCCTGCGGTGATTGCGGTTGAACTCGGCATGTTGCTCCTCCGCCGGCCGGTCGTCGGCGGGAAAGATCAGAAGGAGGACGCCCAGAATCTTGTCCTCCAGCTTCAGCGGCACGATAGCCTGGAGTTCGTCCCCGTGGAGTCGGCAGACCATGCTGTGCTTGCGAAAGGCCGACAGCTCGAAGTCGGGTATGGTGCAGGCCGGCGCCTGCTTGCCGACCGTAATCTTGTCGCCCTCGCTGTGGGCGAACGGCTGCAGGGCGCCGTTCTCGTCGCCGATCAGGAAAATCGTGACCTCCAGTGGTTCCAGCAGCCCCCTGATGAGTTCCAGCACCTTCTCGGCGATTATGGCGAAGTCACTCTCCTGGTTGACCGCTGTGGCCAGCTCGCGCAGCATGGAGAGCTGCTCGATGCGCTCACGCTGTTCCATGCGCAGGGATTCCAACTCCTGGATGCGCCGGTGGGTCAGCGTCAGATCGTGGCGATGCCGGGCCAGCCGGACGTCCTTCAACCCGGAGAGGGCGGCGCTGATCATGCCGTACAGGCCGGCCAGCGCGCCGAAGAGGACCGGGATGCCCAGTATGATGCGGTGGGGAAGGGCGGCATCGTCCATGGGGGGCAGGCGGAAGAGCAGTTGCACGCTCAGCGCGGCGCAAAAGCCGGCGGCGATCAGGCAGACGAAGAACCAGACGTTGCCGGCCATGCCGCGCAGTATCCGGCGTATCTTGCTTGCCATTGCAGCTCCACAGAGGGCAGAGCGCCCCTTCCAGGTATGACCGGATAATACGCAACTACGCGGGGGAAAATCAAAAGAAAGACCGGCCGGAGACGCCGCTCACGAGCCCTGCGCGGGCGGTTCCACCCAGATGGGGCTGGACCACGCCCGGCCGCCGTTGCGCTGTTCTACGCGCACGCGGTAGCAGACCTCCCGCTCGAACGACTCGGCGTCTTCCACCGCCAGCCCGGCCGTGTAGGCGCGCTCCGGCATGGCGCGGTGGACCTTTGCCTTGTAGGCCATGTGGTGGTACACGTCGGCCCGCTCCGGTGATCCGGGCGGCAGCTCGGCGTGCTCGGCGAGCATCTGAACGCACTCGTCCCGGTACCAGATGACATCGCTCCGGCGGGCGAACTCGGCCACCTTGCCCCGCCTTTCGCAGCCGTTGAGCCGCAGCCTGAGCTCCGCCAGCGGGTCGGCCCTGAACTCGAAGACCTCCGCGTTCTGGTGACGCCCGCCCACCGCGTCGCCCGAACTGATCATCTCGAAGCGCGCCGTATTGCCCCGCACAACAGGTTGTCCCTGCCCCGGGGATATCCAGCACGGCTCGAAGCCCAGCATGTGCCCGCCCTCTACCGTGAGTTCACCCCGCCAGCGGCGCGGCGGCAGGGCGATTTCGTCCGCGGCAGGTCCCCATCCCGCCTCGATCCGGAGCTTCCATCTGCCGGGCGGTCCCGACGAAGGCACCTCCCAGGTCCCCTGGTGGCAATGGGTGGCTATGACCCGTTCGTTGCGCAGCAGCTCGATTCTGTCAATGGCGTCCGAACCGCGCGCCTGCACCCGGATTCGGCGTTCCTCGGCCGGGGGCAGGATGCTGCCCATGGGCGCCCCGTTCACGGTGAAATCCAACTCGATGCGGTCTCCGGTGACCCCGTAGACGCGGCGGGCTCTGAACGCCTCCCAAAGCGAGTCGCGTTTCAGGTCGCGGGCCAGGCACGCCATCAGCCCGTGGCCGTAGTGGCCCGGCATGTCTCCCCAGTTGTCCGTGGAGCAGGCAGCGCCGAGGTGCAGGCCCATCCGGAGCGCGGCCCGGTAGGTGCCCGCGGACATGCCCGGTCCCATGTGCGGATTCTGGCGCAGGCCGATCCGCTCCTCGTCGGTCTCGGAGCAGCCGTGGATAGAGTATATCTCGCACCAGGGGCTGATGCGCTCGTCGAAAACCGACCAATCGCGTCCGCGCCGTCCGGGGCGATAGGCGGTATGGTGGGGGATAGCGACGGCCTGGATGCCGCGCAGGCGGTCGTAGAGTTCCGCCAGGGTATCCACGCGGAAGACGGGGTGTCCCTCACGGCGGAAAAAGACGTTATGATCGCCGCCGCTGCCGTCTCCCTGCCACTCGTAGCCTGGGAACGTGACGAAGCGGCCCGGAGCGTTCTGCTGGGCGCAGACCTGCTGGACCTCGTCCCATTCACGCCGCAGCCGTTCGGAGGATTTCCAGTGCTCCAGGATCAACTCCGGGCCGCGCTTTCCCTCCATCGGGTGGCCGCCGGCGCGGAAAGCGTCCGCGCAGGAGGTGTAGTAGGCGGCCGCGTAGAAATCCAGGTGCGTGGCCGCCCGGCGGCAGGATTCCTCGAAAGATGCGTCCTGCTCGGGGAACTGGTAGGTGTTGTCGTGCGCCTCGCCCCAGTAGATGTGGTAATCGCTCATTGGCTGGCAGTGCGGGCCTTTTCCAGGGCGATGTCCAGGCGGGCCATGCACTCCTCCCGGCCCAGTATCTCCATGGTCTCGAACAGCGGAGTGCTGACCTTGCGGCAGGTCACGGCCACGCGGAGCGGCATGTAGAGCGGGCCGCGCTTCCAGCCGCGCTCCTCGGCCGCGTCACGCATGGCCAGCTCGATGGGCTCGGCGGACCAGGATTCCACGCCCTCCAGACCCTGCCGGGCGGCCTCGAGCGCCTCCGGCACGAAGTCGGCATTCTGCTTGCGCGGAATCAGGTCTTCTGCGTCATACGGCTCGCGCGCGAAGAAGAACCCCGTCATCTCGTCGAACTCGGCCAGCCGGTTCATGCGCTCCTGCACCAGCCGCACGATCTCCAGCAGCTTCTCGGTGGGGTGGTCCGTGCGCTCCGTGTAGGGATGCTGCAGGATGGTCTCCAACAGCCTTTCGGCGGGCATGGCGCGGATATACTCGCCGTTGAGCCATTCCAGCTTCTGCACGTCGAAGACCGGCTCGCCGGTGCGCGCGCGGTCCCAGGAGAACTCCTCGATCATCTCCTCCAGGCTGAATATCTCCCGGTCCTCGCCCATGGACCAGCCCATGAGCGCCAGGAAGTTCAGCAGCGCCTCCGGCAGGAAGCCCTGGTCGCGGTACCAGGTCAGCGAGGTAGGGTTCTTGCGCTTGCTGATCTTGGATTTGTCTTTGTTGCGCAGCAGCGGCAGGTGGATGAAGGTCGGCGGCTCCCACCCGAAGGATCGGTAGAGCAGGATGTGCTTGGGGGTGGAGCTGATCCACTCTTCCGCGCGGATCACGTGCGAGACCTGGATCAGGTGGTCGTCCACCACGTTCGCCAGGTGGTAGGTGGGAAAGCCGTCGCTCTTGAGCAGCACCTGGTCGTCAATCTCGGAATTCCGGAAGGCGACCTCGCCGCGCAGACGGTCGGTGAAACCCGTCTCGCCCTCGAGCGGCACCTTCAGGCGCGCCACGAACGGCTCCCCATTCTCCGCCCGGCGGGCGGCTTCCTCTTGGGACAGGCCGCGGCACTTGCGGTCGTATCCCACGAATGATTCACCCTCGGCCCGCCCCTCCCGCCGTTCGGCCAGCTCCTCCTGGGTGCAGAAGCACCGGTAGGCGGCCCCGGACTCCAGCAACTGGTCGGCGTAGCGGCGATACACCTCCCCCCGCTCGCTCTGGCGGTAGGGTCCGCACGGGCCGCCCACGTCCGGTCCTTCGTCCCAGGTGAGCCCCAGCCAGCGCAGTGACTCCAGGATGGCCTGCTCGCTCTCCTGCGAAGAGCGCTCGCGGTCCGTATCCTCGATGCGCAGGATGAAATCGCCGCCCGACTGGCGGGCGAACACGTAGTCGAACAGGGCGACGTAGGCCGTGCCCACATGCGGCGGACCGGTGGGGGAGGGCGCAACGCGCACGCGAACCCTCCGGGCATGCTGACTCATGGTGCCTCCTGAAGCGTTGCGGCTGATTGATGGGATGATCGGACTTCCCGGGAGCGGATGGCCCCTGCACGGAACGAATACAGGTTAACAGACCGACCAGAAACAGTCAAAGCCGGCCTTTCAGAGTCAAGTTCAGAAAAATGTGTACTCTCACATCTCCAGGTTGAGCGTGCTGGGCGCGGAGTGCGAGCCCGGAGCGTCCAGCACGCTCGAAAAACATTCCTCGGCCAGGGAGGCCATGATCGCCTCCTCGATCTCTTCCAGTTCCATCCGTAAGTATCGCCTGGCCAACCACTCCTCGCCTTCCTCCTGCAGCATCCGCGCCACGCCGGGGTAGCGCTCTTCGAGTTGCCCGACCGCTCTCCGGAGCGCCTCTTTCGCTTCGGCCAGCGTTGGCGCATTGGTGATCTGCTTCAGCAGCATTGCCATCCGGTCTCTGTCCTTACGCTTTACCTTGCCGAGGACGTTGCGCAGAAAGTGCACCTGGCACCTCTGCCAGACCGCGCCGTGGAAGTGCCGGCCCACCGCCTGCTACATGAAGGATGACCTGTGGCAGTTTTGGGAGCAGCCTGACAAGGAATCGGCTCGGGTGCATGTTGAGGGTTGGATCGAACGGGC
>CAYVBE010000123.1:0-12629 GCA_964448935.1 uncultured candidatus Brocadiaceae bacterium | reverse complement strand
CATTCTACACCGGAGCTGGCAGCCTTTCATTTCATTACACGCTCCCAGGAAGGCGAAACACATCAATGGCTATACGGTGCGTGGGACTTTTGAATGACCCTGGCAATCTGACGGCCGTTTATGCCACCGTGGGTGCGGCACGGGCGATGACAACGGTTGGCCCCTCGGCCTCCAGACCCAGCGCCCGGCGCGATACTTCCAGTCACGCGCCGCTTTGGGCGGCCTGGCGGGAGCGGTAGTCCTCGATGGCTTTGTGCAGGCCCTGGGCGGCCAGGTTGGAGCAGTGCATCTTGTTCGGCGGCAGGCCGCCCAGTTCGTCGGCCACCCGCTGCCGGGTGATCTCCATCGCCTCGTCCAGGCTCTTGCCCTTGGCCATCTCGGTGGTGATGCTGCTGGTGGCGATGGCAGCGGCGCAGCCGAGGGTCTGGAACTTGACGTCCTCGATGTGGTCGTCTTTGACCCGGATGCTGATCTTCATCACATCACCGCAGACGGGGTTGCCGACCTCACCCACACCGTCGGGCTGCTCTATCTGCCCCATGTTGCGGGGGTTGGAAAAGTGGTCCATCACTTTTTCGCTGTACACGGCTCAATCTCCCAGGTGTGATCCTTCGGGTTCGACTGTTTCATTCAGGCTGCCGGTCCTGTAGCCTTCCAGGTCCAGGGCGACATACTTGTAGCCGAGTTCTTTCATCCCTTTGATGATCTTGCGCTTGAGCGGGTCTTCGAGAGTCCTCGCCTGTGGTTCATCCGGCCCGAACTCCAGCCGTGCGACAGGGCCGTGGCTGCGGACGCGGAAGCAGCGGAATCCCGACTCGAACAGCAATTCCTCGGCCTCCTCGACCCGCTCCAGCTCCTCCAGTGTTATCTCCCGGCCGAAGGGGATGCGCGATGCCAGGCAGGCGCCGGACGGCTTGTGCGCCGTAGGCAGCCGCAGTTGCACCGACAGGGCCCGCACTTCCTCCTTTGCCAGGCACGCCTGCCTGAGGGGCTGCAGTATGCCGAGTTCCCGGGCCGCTTTCATGCCGGGGCGGTCCTCTTCGCTGTCATCGGCGGTGGTCCCGTCGGCCACGGCGGCCAGGCCGCGTTCGTCGGCCATTCTCTGCAGCCTGGCGAGGATGCTGCGTTTGCAGTGGTAGCACCGGCCGGGCAGGTTGGCCGCGAAGCAGGGATCGTCCAGAGGGTTGACCTCCAACATGACGTGCTCGACATCGAGTTGGCGCGCCAGCTCCCGCGCCTCGCGGGTCTCACGGTCGGGGAAGATGGGCGCCTTCGCCGTGGCGGCCAGCATATTGTCCCGGCCCAGCGCTTCCCGCGCCACGGCCAGCAGGCAGGTGCTGTCCACGCCGCCGGAGAAAGCCACGAGCACCGAGCCGGCCTCGCGCAGTATCTCTTCGAGCCGCTCCCGCTTTCCGTTTGTCGCTTCATGGCGGGTCATGTCTCCAACACCTCCTCTATCGTGCCGCCCCCCAGAACGAGGCCGTCCCTGTAGAAGACCGCCGCCTGGCCCGGCGCGGGTGCCCGCTCCGGTTCGGCGAATTCCACGCGCACCCAACCGCCGGTCAGCGGGACGATCCGCGCCTCGCTGCCCGGGTGATTGTAGCGTATCCTGACCCGCGCGCACAGGGGCTCCGCCGGCCGCGGGACTGCCATCCAGTTTATCTGACCGACCGTGAGCCGGGTTCGCAAGAGGTACCGTTCCTCCCCCACTATCACCGCGTTGTCCGCAGAGCTGAGGAGCACGACGTAGAGCGGTTCGGAATGCGCGATCCCCAGCCCCCGCCGTTGTCCGATGGTGTAGGACGCAATCCCGTTATGCCGGCCCAGCACCTCGCCGGACACATGCACGATGGGCCCGGGCCGGAATGCCTCGGGGGCGCGGCCGGCAAGGAAATCGCGATAGTGGCCCGATGCGAGAAAGCAGAGGTCCTGACTGTCGGGGCGGTTGTGGACCGGGATGCCCGCGTCATGCGCCCGCCGACGGACTTCGTCCTTCGTCATCTCTGAGAGCGGGAAGACGGCGCGGCCGAGCTGCTCCTGATGGAGCCCTGCCAGGAAGTAGGACTGGTCCTCGTTAGCACGGCTCTCCCGCAGTGCGTGGCGCCCGCCGTCTGTCATGGCGGCCCGCACGTAATGGCCGGTGGCGACCGCGTCGGCGTTTTCCTCATCGGCGACGTCGAGCAGCCGCCGGAACTTTACCCCGGGGTTGCAGCGCACGCACGGGTTGGGCGTTCGTCCCGATGCGTAGGACTCTATGAAGTGGCTGAGGACCTCCCCTTCGAACAGGGCCTGGGCGCCCTCAATGCGAAGCCGCACATTCAGATGTTCCGCGACGGCGCGAGCATCCTCTTCCGAGCGATGGGACTCCTCGTCCCCGAACGCGGGCAGACGCAGGTGGAGTCCTATCACGTCGTGCCCCCGCTCCTTCAACAGGAGCGCCGCCGTGGCGGAGTCCACCCCCCCGGACAGGCCGACCACCACTCTGTTGCTCTTCTCGGTCATGGTTGGTCCTCACGCGCCGCTGTGCACCGGGGCGGCGTCGGCTTTCAGGTTAAACATATGCTCAATGGCCTCCCGCGCCGGGGCGGCTATCTCCTCGGACACCGTGACCCGGTACTGCATAGTCTCCAGCGACCGGATGACCTTCTGACGGGTTATTCGCTTCATGTTCTGGCACACCGCGGCCGGGGTGACCGGCAGGAACTCCTTGTCGGGATTCTCGCGTCGCAGGCGGTACAGCAGCCCCACCTCGGTTCCCACGATCAGCACCGGGGCGCCGGACTCCCGCGCGTGGCGCACCATTCCGCCCGTGGACTCCACCACGTCGGCCATGGCCACCGTCTCCGGTCGGCACTCGGGGTGCACCATGACCTCTGCCTCCGGGTAGCTCTTCTTGAGTTCGGCTATGTGTTCGGGCAGGATGCTTGCATGCGTGGGGCAGTATCCGTTGTCCAGTATCAGCTTCCGGCCCGTCTGCCGGGCCACGTATCCGCCCAGGTAGCGATCCGGCGTGAAGATGATCGGGCGCTCCGGATCGAAGGAACTCACGACTTCTACGGCATTCGAGGACGTGCAGCAGATGTCGCTGGCGGCTTTCACCCCGGCCGTGCTGTTGACGTAGCAGACTACCGCGGCGTCCGGATTCTCGCGCCGCATTTGCCTCACGCGATCCGCGTTCGTCATGGATGCCATAGGGCAGCCCGCTTCCGGGTCCGGACTGAGCACCGTCTTGTCCGGGTTCAGCAGGGCGGCGGTCTCCGCCATGAAGTGCACGCCGCAGAAGACGATGACCTCCGCCCTGGTCTCGGCCGCCCTCCGGCTCAGGCCCAGTGAATCTCCCACGTAATCGGCCATGTTCTGCACCGAGTCCACCTGGTAGTTATGGGCCAGGATGACCGCGTCGCGGTCTTCCTTCAGCTTCTGTATTCTCTGTTCCACGTTGCGGTTCATGTTACGGCTCCTCCGGCAAAGGGCGACATGCTGCGCAGTCGCTCGACGATGGAGGGAAGTTGATCCAGCACGTATTCCACGTCTTTGGCGGTGTTGTCCCGACCCAGCGAGAAACGCAGGCTTCCGTGCGCCAGCTCGGGCGGGATGCCCATGGCCGTCAGCACGTGCGATGGCTCCAGGTCGCCGCTTGTGCACGCCGACCCCGTGGAGACGGCCACCCCGACGGCGTCCAGGCTCAGCAGCAGGGCCTCACCCTCCGCGTTGGGGAAGGTCAGGTTCAGCAGGTGCGGCAGCGTGGTGTCCCGGCCGCCGTTGAGCTGCGCCTCCGGAACCTGTTCCAGCAGGCCATCCCGCAGGCGGTCCCGCAGTTCGGCGAGTCGGGACATCTCCGTGTCCATCTCCTCGCAGGCCAGCTCCAGGGCCCGTGCCATGCCCACGATGCCGGGCACGTTCTCGGTGCCCGCCCTCCAGCCCAGCTCGTGATGGCCGCCGGTCTGGATGGCCTCCACCCGTGTGCCCGGCCGGACGTAGAGCGCGCCGACGCCCTTGGGGCCGTAGAACTTGTGGGCCGACAGCGACAGCAGGTCCAAGTCCAACTCGTCCACGTCCACCGGTATCTTGCCGGCCGCCTGCACGGCGTCGGTGTGGAAGGGCACGCCGGCCTCCCGCGCGATGGCCGCCAGATCCTCGATGGGCTGCACGCTGCCCACCTCGTTGTTGGCCATCATTATCGTCACGAGCACCGTCTCGGGGCGCAGGGCCTGGCGCAGGTCTTCGGGGTTCACCAGGGCATTCTCATCCACGGGCAGCACGGTCACTTCGACACGCTCGTCCTCCAGAGTCCGGCAGGTGCTCAGCACGGCGTGGTGCTCGATGGCGGAGGTGATGATGTGCTTCTTGCCTTCGGGCGCGGCGGCCAGTGTGCCGCGGATGGCGAAGTTGTCGCTCTCCGTGCCGCCGCTGGTCAGTATCAACCCGTCGGGTGAAGCGCCGATCATCGCGGCCACCGTCTCGCGTGCTTCCTCGACGGCGTTTCGCGCGGCCCGGCCGAACTGGTGCACGCTGGACGCGTTGCCGAAGGCCTTGCCGAAGAAGGGAAGCATCGCCTGGACGACCTCTTCCCGAACCGGGGTGGTCGCGCTGTGATCCATGTACACTTTTCTCATTGTCCTGTTCCCCCACCGGATAGTAGAAGCTCTTATGATCTCCGACTCGCTATTCCGTTTTCAGCGCCCGTTGTTCGACCAGATCCTGAAGCGTGACATCCCTCAAGACGCCGGCCATCCCTTCGCCCAGGCGTGCCCACACGTCCCGCGTGACGCACTTCGTGGTTCTGGGGCAGCCATCGGGATTCTGGATGCACTCCACGGGGTCAATCGGCCCCTCCAGCGCCTGCCACACGTCCAGCAGCGTCACTTCCGCCGGGTCGCGGCTCAACCGGTAACCTCCGCCGGCCCCGCGCACGCTCTGGACCAGGCCGTGCCGCCGAAGCTCCTGCGCGATCTTTCCCAGATAGCGTTCCGGAATGCCCTGTTCCTCGGCCATCACGCTCAGAGGCACAGCGCCCTCCCCCTGGTGCAACGCCAGGTCCACCAGCGCCCGCGCCCCGTATCGCACTCTGGTAGAAACAATCATGTCGCCCCGCTAACTGGCTAATCCAGACCTCATAAGTGTACTTTAGCCGACGCCGGGGTCCCTGTCAAGGTGTTTTGCCTTCAGATGCGGCTTTTCTCGTCCTTTTCCCGTGTGCAGGCGCCTTCCATTGACAGGGAGAGTGTGGGTATTACAGTGTGTGGCAGGCACGTTGCGCCCGGATTGGAAGCGCGCACGAGACAAGGAGGAAGAAATGCGAGTTGGTGTGATGTGGGGAAGTTTCATGCGGCATCAGAAGCTGGGGCTGGTGGGTGAGGGGCGTGACCTGATCCGGAAGGCCCGCGAGTATGGATTCGACAGCTATCTTCTTTCCGTCGGGCGGGAGTTGCCTTCGCTGGAGCCCGCCGACCTGCGGGAGACGAAGGATCTGCTGGATGAGCTGGGAATGACCTGCACGCTCAATGCCGGGCTGCTCCGGCAGGTGCGGGAGGGTGATCAGGACGCCGTGCGGCGGACCTTCGAGGCGGCGAAGTTCCTCGATGCGCACAGCATCAATATGACCTTTTCGCCGGGCATGAACACGCGCTGGCAGGAGGACTGGGACGAGGCTACATCGGCGGAATACGTGAAGCGGGATACGGAGGACGCCTCCGGGCTGGCGGAGTTCGCGGGGGAATACGAGATGCCCGTGGCCATCGAAAACCATCTGGACTATATTCTGGAGGAGATCGGGACCATCCTGGACGCCGTCCCCGGCGACTACGTGGGGCTGAATTTCGACACGGCCAATCCGCTGCTCTTCCTGCAGAGCCCGATGGATTTCGCGCGACGGTTCGCCGGCCGCATATTCTCCACGCACCTGAAGGATGGCTACATCCTGCCCGATCGCGACGGGGCGCGGGTGGTGTGGTGCAATATCGGGGAGGGGATCGTGGACATCCCGGGCATCCTGTCCGTCCTCAAGGATCAAGATCGTGAGGTCGCCCTTAACCTCGAGTATTGGGCGCAGGCTGCCCACGAGGTGCCGTATGACACCGAGGAATACTGGGACCATCTTTTGCTCACCCGCAAGGAGGCGGCGCCTATGGTCGAGCGGTTTGAGGAAGACCTGTTGACGACTCGGATGGACGTCAGTGATGACGATCGAGCCGGTCTGAAAGACGAGGTCCGCGTCATGAAGTCCGTGCCTGGATATGTTCAGAAGCTTTGGGACGAATTGGACTGAGGGAGGGACGAATGAGCAACGAATTTGACGCGTTATTCCGGCCGCTTGAGATCAGGGGACTGACGCTGGCCAACCGGATCGTCGTGCCGCCGATGGTGCAGCGTCGGCCGCTCGCCTCGCCCGAGGCGGAGGCCTGGTATCGCCGGATGGCCGCCGGCGGCGCGGGACTGGTGTTCGTGGAATCCACCGGAGCGCCGGATGTCGGGTCAGAGCTGCCGGTGGACGATCTGACCCGATTGGCGGGGGCCATCCGAGAGCAGGGAGCGGTGCCCGGCATACAGATATTCCCCACCAGTCCGTCCACGGCCGCCGACCAGAACGAGCTGACGGCCGGCCAGATCGAGGAGATCATTCACAGCTATGCGGCCGCCACAAGGGTCTGTGCGGAGGCCGGATTCCAGGGCATCGAGATACACGGGGCACACGGTTTCCTGCTGAACCGGTTCTTCATGCCGGACAAGAACGCGCGCGCCGACGGCTACGGCGGCGACCTGGCGGGCCGCAGCCGGCTGGCGGTCGAGATCACGCAGCACGTGCGCGGAGCCGCCGGCGATGAACTGTTCGTCGCCTTCCGGCACACGCCGCAGGGCGAGGCATATTCAATCCGCGACAGCCTTTTCCTGGCCGAACGCCTGTTCGCGGTGGGGCTGGACGTGCTGGACATCTCGCCGGCGAAAGACGAGTCGGTCGCCGACCTGGCAGAGCCTTTCGCGGACCGGTTCCAGCGGCCCGTCATCGCCGTGGGCGGGATGGGCGAACCGGCGGACGCGTCTGAGGCGCTGCGAGACGGGCGGTGCGACCTGGTGGCCGTCGGGCGGCAGATGATCGCGGACGCCGAGTGGCCCAAGAAGTTGCAGGAGGACCGTCCAGACCAGATAAGACGCTGCGTGGACTGTGAGCACTGCTGGGACCGCCTGCGCGCGGACGAGCCGGTGGACTGCGTGCTCTGGGAAGAGGACGAAGTTGCTTTGCACATGAGCTGAAACGGGCAAGCGGGAGGGACAGGACGGTGAGCAAACTGACCACGAGCGTGGGCGAATACGGGGGAGTGCCGCGCCTTTTCATCAACGGGCAGCCGGACCCCGGCATCATCTACTCGCACAGGGGTTTCCTGTTCGACAACCCCGAGAACGCCTATTACTGCATGAGACGGCTCCGGGAGAAGGGCATCCGCATCTACCGCGACGTGGTGATGATTCGCCCGCGGCCGGACGGCAGCCTGGATACGAGCGAATTCGACCGCCAGATGGGGGGGCTGCTGGAGATAGACCCGGATCTGCTGTTCATGGCGCGCATACTGATGCCGCGCCCGCCGGATTGGTGGATCGAGCAGAACCCCGGCCAACTGATGGTGCACCGGGACTAGTACACCGGCGAGGTCATTGACGCCCCGCCGGAGCACGACCGGGCGTCCTTCGCCAGCCCCCCATGGCGCCGCGACGTGCGCACGTGGGTGGACCGTATCGTGCGGTACTGCGAGGAGCAGTATGGCGAGACGATCATGGGCTACTTCCTCCACGGCGGTTTCTTCGAGTGGGCCTACTACTGGGACAATGTGCTGAGCGATTACAGCGAGGCGCAGACGGGCGGCTTCCGCCGATGGCTGCGGGAGGAATACGCTGATGTCGGCGCATTGCGGGAAGCGTGGAAACAGGACGATGTGGATTTCCAGAGCGCCGAGATTCCGATCCTGGAGCGCACCCGCATGCGCCCCGAGACGCCGGCTCTGCTGCATCCGGTCGAGGACAGGCGGATCATTGACTACCTCTTCTACCATTCCGAGGTGGTGGCGGATGCGCTGGACGACATGGCCGGAGCGCTGAAACAAACGCTCCGCGCTCTGAACGCGGAGAAAATCTGCGGCGCGTGGTACGGATACGAGTTCTGGCCGGCCGGCATGACCGGCGCATATCATAACTCCGGCCACCACGCGATGCAGCGCGCGTTCGCCTGCGACGACGTCGACATGTATTCGCTGATCCACAGCCACTTCGAGCGTAAGCCCGGTGGGCTCTGGGTGCATCACATGGCCGGATCCAGCGTCGTGGCCCACGGCAAGCTCCTCTACGAGGAGGACGACACCTCCACGCACGTGGCCGAGAACCCTCTGCCGTGGCAGCAGTTCTGCGCCGACCGGCGTGAATCCGAGGGCGTGCTGAGCCGCAACTTCATGGGCATCCTGGCCTCCGGCGGCTCCATCTACTGGCACGATTTCTCCGGCGAGCGATGGTTCGGCGCCGACGAGATTGTCGAGCACATCGGGCGCCTCGTCCACCTCTTCGAGCAGGAGTTCGACCGACCCTTCCGGCCGCGGGCCCAGGTGGCCGCCTTCGTCAGCAAGCGGAGCAAGCGTCATTTCCGCCAGGACGCTGCACTCACCGATGCGCTCTACTGCCGGCAGATCTCCGAACTCCTGCACGCCGGAGCGCCGGTGGACGTTTATTACGCCGAGGACATCCCCATGCTGGTCGAGCGGGGGCTGCTCGATCGCTACCGGCTGCTGATCTTCATGGACTGTTTCGTGGTGCCGCCGCCGATGCGCGAGGCCATCCGGGAGGGCCTCGCATGCGGGGGACGGACGTTGCTCTGGTGCTACGGCGCGGGCTTCATCGAGCGCGACGGTTTCTCCGCCGAGGCCATGACGGACTTGACGGGCATTCCGGTCGAGATCAGCATGGACGGGCAGTCACTCAAGGCGGCCACGCACTACACCGGCACGCTGATTCAGTACGGGCCTGATGCCGTGCTCAGTCCGGTAATCAAGGGCGTGCCGGAGCCCGCCGCCGACGTCGGGGTCCTGGGCCGCTACATTCAGCCCGACGCCCCGGCGCTGATGGTGCGTCGGATGGACGACTGGCGTTCGGTCTGGAGCGGCGCGCCGTCCCTGCCGGCGGTCGTCCTGCGCCGCATGCTGTGCGAGGCCGGCGTCCACATCTTTACGGACTCGGGGGACCAGGTCTTCGCGGTCAATGACCTGCTGGCGGTCCACGCCTGCTATACCGGAACGCGGACCATCACACTGCCGATGCAGTGCGCGGTGAGGGATGCCTTCACCGGCGAGGTGCTCCACCAGCGGTGCAAGGAATTCGAGGTCGAACTCGAGCGGGCCGACACGCCCGTCTGGCGCCTGGAGCGCTGAAGGCTCGGCCACGATTGGTCCCTCAAAGGCCGGCCGCCTCCAGGAGTCGGTCGAGGACCTCCATGTTGCGGATGGACTCCTGGGGCGAGGGCATGGGCTCACGGTCCTCCAGGAGTGCGTCCGCGAAGTCTTCCACCATCAGCGCCCACTGGTTGGCGGCGGGCAGGACGATCTCCTCTTTTTCGTACTCGACGTAGTGGTGAACGGGCGCCTCGGCGTCTATGTTGGGCACCACGCCGCCGGGCACGAAGATGCGACCTTCCGAACCATAAATGTCGAAGTGCATGCCAAACTCCGTGGCCAGGCTGCAGCAGAAAGATCCGACCACGCCGGAGGGGAAGGTAAGCGTGCCCGCCAGCCAGTCCTCGACCTCGCATCCGTCGCGAATATGCGCCGTGGCCGACACCTCGGAGGGCTCCTGCCCGGTGATCTGGCGGGTCAGGCTGACGCAGTAGCAGCCCACGTCCCGTAGCGCACCGCCGCCGAGTTCCTTCTGGTATCGAAAGTCCTCCTCGCTTTCGGGCTGGGCGCAGAACACCGACTGGATCACGCGCACTTCGCCCACGGACCCACCATCCACCATCTCCTTGATTTGCTGCATCCGGGGGTGGAACACGTACATGAGCGCCTCGGCCAGGGGAACGCCACGTTCGGCGAAGGCATCCGCCATCTCGCGCGCCTCTTCGGCGTTCGTCGCGATGGGCTTTTCGACCAGGGTCGGCTTGCGGGCCTCGGCGCACCGGATGGCCCACTCCGCGTGCAGTCCCGTCGGCAGCGGCACGTACACCGCGTGTACGTCCGGGTCTTCCAGAAGCTCCTCGTAGCTGCCGTAGGCGCGCGGTATGTCCATCTCCTGCGCCATCGCTTCGGCGCGTTCGAGGGAGCGGCTGGCGACGGCCAGTGGTTCGCAATTGCCCACCTGATGCAGCGCGGGAACGACGTGCTTCCGTGCGATCCCCGCCGTGCTCATGATACCCCACCTGACTGTACCGGAAGATTCCGCGCTCATGCCGTTTCCTTTCAGGAAGTAGAGTTCTGATGCAAGGCATTCAGTGTAGCGCAAGGGTTCGCCGTGTCAACGCGGCGCGTGGCGCACTTGCGATCGAGCGTATACGCGGGATAATGATCGAGCAACGCGCCGGTGCGCGGCGGCGGAAACTACCTGAGTGGCAAGGAGAGATGCAGATGGCGATTATGCGCGTGGGGTTCTTCGGCGATTCGATC
Organism: uncultured candidatus Brocadiaceae bacterium; assembly: GCA_964448935.1. Taxonomy (GTDB): domain Bacteria; phylum Planctomycetota; class Brocadiia; order SM23-32; family SM23-32; genus CAYVBE01. The sequence goes on along the minus strand of CAYVBE010000123.1, from coordinate 1,998 downwards.
GGGATGCAGACGAACATGACGGTGCTGCTTCCGCAGGACGCACCGGGGGACGGGCCGTTTCCGGTGCTGTACCTGCTGCACGGCCTTTCGGACGACGATAGCATCTGGACGCGGCGCACGAGCCTGGAGCGTTACGTGACCGCCATGCCTCTGGTGGTGGTGATGCCGGACGGCGGGCGCGGGTTCTACACCGACGCGCAGCAGGGGCCGGACTGGGAGAAGCACATCATGGAGGACGTGATGGGCTTCGCGGAGCGGTTCTTCCCGGTCTCGCGGGAGCGTGGCGGGCGGATGATCGGCGGGCTGTCTATGGGCGGCTACGGGGCCATGAAGCTGGCGCTGAAATACCCGGACCGCTTCTGCAGCGTGGTGGCGCACTCCAGCGCGTTCGACATCCGCAAGCGGTTGACCGAACGCGAAGGCCGGGGGGAGGAATTCGGGCGAATCTTCGGCGAGGATCCGGCGGAGACGGACAACGATGTGTTCCAACTGGCCAGCGACCTGGACCGGTCAAAACTGCCGGCCATCCGGTTCGACTGCGGAACGGAGGACGGGCTGCTCGAGGAAAACCGCGCCTTTCACGCCCACCTGGATAGCCTGGGCATCGAGCACGAGTATGAGGAGTTCCCCGGGGCGCACAACTGGGCATACTGGGACGTGCGCATCCAGGAGGCCCTGCACTTTCACGCCCGGGTCGCCGGCATCCCGGAACGATAGGCGGGCGGATTGAAGTTCCGTTCGGTTGACGCGGCGGATGGTGCAGCTTAGACTTGTGTTCGGGGGCATAAGGGGTCCCCGTCAGTGATTCTACTTTTTTTGTGAAGGGGGATGACGATGGCCGAGGAAGGCGGCAAGAAGATGACGGTCGGCGAGCACAGGTTGTATGAGTCGCACGAGGGCCACGAACAGCACCTCTGCGAGCTGGTGGCCAAGCGCAAGATGGCCGAAGTGGCCCGTCTGGCCAAGAATGCGAAGTACATCTGCCATATCTGCGGACGCGCGGCGGCCGATCCGGACAGCGTGTGCGAGCCCGTCGAGCTCTGAGGATTCACCAACCGCACTGAACATTACGCCCGCCTGCGGTGCGTAGCCGTGGGCGGGCGTTTGCTTTTGGCGGGCCTCAGCGAATGTCCTTGTGCAGGTCGCTGAGTGTGAAGGGGCCGACGAACAGCAGCCACAGATAGCGGTGGTGTGATTTGCCCAGGCACAGCGGCAGGTCCAGCGCCTGGGTCCCGTCCCTGGCATTCACGGCGCTGACGAGCAGTTTGCTTTTGCCCGCATAGGTGATCAGTTTGAACAGGGGCACCTCCGGAAAGACGAGTGTCTCGTCCGCGAAGGGAATGGGCAGTGGCAGCTCGGGCAGGCCCAGCAGCCAGTGCCCCTTGTCCATCGAGAGCCCGCCGCTGGCGACTTCCAGCGCCACCTCTGCGCTCTCGCGGTCTTCCACGAGAATGCCGCCGTTAGACAGAATGAGATCGCGTAGCCGTTGCACCACGTAGGGACGGTCTATGCAGTCCAGGTTCGTGGCGTCCAGGTAGATGGCCTTCCCGTCCATCCAGTACGCGGGCAGGTCCTCGGCGGCCCGGTCCACGGCCTCCGAGATCAGAAACTGCTCCGTCGCGGACCGCTTAGGAAAGGTCTCCCGGAAAGTTCCACAACCGGCCAGCAGCGGCATCGCCGCCAGCGAAAGCATGCAGAAGGCCAGTTGCAAACGCCGCATCGTAATCCCCCTGGGGCATCGTATGACGTGAAGGCGCAGGTCCGAATGGGCAGGCAAAATGGCGGAGAGGGAGGGATTCGAACCCTCGGAGGAGCTTATTGCCCCTCAACGATTTAGCAAACCGTCGCTTTCGGCCGCTCAGCCACCTCTCCGCCGGCTTGCGCCGGGTTGGAAACGGCCCGGTTTCGAGCATCCAGTTTAGTTGAACCCCGCCGGGCTGTCAAACTGCGCACGGTCAGGATTCGGCCGCCTGTTTCTTGCGGCGCAGCAGGAACCAG
>CAYVBE010000122.1:0-12653 GCA_964448935.1 uncultured candidatus Brocadiaceae bacterium | reverse complement strand
TGCACTATCAGAAGCTGCTGATCGAGTACGTGCTGCAGAACTTCGGAAAGCCCAATGCGCGGGGGACGTCGAACCGGCTGGCCGTCCTCATCTTCCGGGGCCCCAACGCCGTGGAAGAACTCACCGAGGCGGTAGGCCACATCAGCAGGCTGCGGGGCGACAACGTGCGGGGCACCTATGGCGACCATCTGGTCGAGCACAGGGAGAAGCTGGCCGGGGACGAAGACTTTGAAAGTCGCGTGCGCCTGCTGGACAAGTACCCCAAGCTCTCCGAGGTGGAATCTCAACTGCCCAAGAACGAATTCTTCGAGCCGGCCGTGCTGACGGGCGTCACGCCCGAGATGAACGAAGCACATCTGAAGATTTTCCGCAAATACGCGTACAGCGACGGCGGATTCGTGCTTGAGGCGTTGGACGGGGTGAAACCGGGCAATATTCAGAACTCCCTGGTGATCCTCAAACCGGAGAGCTTTCGCCACCGGAACCCGCTGCCGGGCAACCTGATAGACTTCTTCGCGCGTTCCGGGATGTTCATCACGGCCATGAAGGTCATGGAGCTTAGCGTGGCGGAGGCCCAGGAGTTCTACAGCCTGAAGCTTCCACAGTTCCGCAGACAGCTGAAGGGCATGGTGGGCGAACGGGCGCGCTGCATCGTCGAGCGGGCCCGGCTTCTGGCACAGCGGGCCGTGAAGCAGATGGGCGGGGAAGAGGCCGCCGCGTTCAACCCGCAGAACGCACTGGCCGCCGCCGAAAGCGCAGAAAAACTGTTCTGCCCCAAGCCCGGGCCCGGCGAGGCAAAACCGGTCGTGGTTGCCCGCATCTACGAGGAACTCCGCCGCCGGCTGACCGACCTGGACCCGCCGGAGGAGCTGTACGAACAGTTGACCGAGGACCTGAAGGACCTGAACGCCCATGCCGAGTTCAACGAGCTGATCCGCTACATGACGGGCAAAGACCCCGAGACGAACCGCCCGCTGGACCCGCAGGAGGAGACGCACTGCATGGCGGTGCTGTATTCCGGGCCGGACGCGCTGCCCATCATTCGCACGCGCCTGAAGGAACTGCGCGAGGTGTACGGCCGCAACGTGCTGCAGAACCGCGCACACGCCAGCGACCCGGACGAGGACCCGGAGAAGGAACTGGAGGTGCTGGGTATGCCGGCCGGACCGGGCGGCGAGAGCACGCCCTGCGATGTTGAAAGGGTAGTCACGCAATTCTACGGTCCGGAGTAGCCTGGTGCAGATCGAGCGACTGGTGGTGGGGCCGTTGCAGACCAACGCATACCTGCTGAAAGACGAAAAGAGCGGCGCCGGGGCGGTCGTTGATCCCGGCGGCGACGCGGACCGGATCGTCCGGTGGTGCCGGGATGCGGAGATGACGCCGGTGCTGGTGGTCAACACGCATGCCCACGTGGACCACGTGGGCGCAAACGCGGCGCTGATGAGGGCCTTTCCCGACGCGGATCTGTGCATCGGGGAAGGCGATGCGGAGAGGTTGCGGAACCCCGCGGAGAACCTTGCGGCAGCATTCGGGTCGGACCTGGAGAGTCCGGAGCCGGACCGATTGCTGAGGGAAGGCGACGAGCTGGCCTTCGGCGGGACGAAGCTGCGGGTCATCGAGACGCCCGGTCACACGCCCGGAGCCATCTCCCTGCTGGCCGAGGACGAGTCGCCCCCGCGTCTGTTCTGCGGCGACCTGATCTTCCGCCGCGGCGTGGGCCGCACGGACCTGCCGGGCGGGGATACGGAGGCGCTGGTGCGGTCCATCCGGGAGAAGGTCTTCACGCTGCCCGAAGAGACCGTGATCCATTCCGGCCACGGGGAGGATACGACGGTGGACGAGGAACGCGAGTCCAACCCGTTTCTGAGCCGGTAAGGGAATAGAGGACGCGAGCGGGAGGGAGAACTTGGCGAAGATCCAAAGGGCACTGGTCACGGTCGAGGACAAGACGGGCGTTGCCGAGTTTGCGCAGCGGCTGGCGGACCTGGACGTGGAGATTATCGCCACGGGTGGCACCGGGCGCCTGCTGCGCGAAAGCGGCATCGAGGCGCTGGACGTCTCGGAATACACGGGGTTTCCCGAGATACTGGAGGGCTGGCTGCGCACCCTTCACCCGAAGCTCGTCGCCGGCCTGGTGGCCCGCAGGGACCAGGCAGAGCACCTGCGGGACCTCGAACAGCACGGCATCCGAACCATAGACATGGTCGTTGTCAACCTCTATCCGTTTCTGGACACAATCTCTCAGCCCGGCTTGCCCATGATGCGGGCCATTGACAACATTGACGTGGCCGGCCCCACGCTGGTGCGGGCCGCCGCCAAGAACTACACCCACGTGGCGGTGGTCACGAATCCCGCCGAGTACGACAGCGTGGCCATGGAGATGGAGCATAGCGGGGGCGAACTGTCCGAGGAGACCCACTTCCAACTGGCTCTCGAGGCCTTCCGCCACACTGCGCGCTACGACATGATGATCGCCCGGCAGATGATCGGCATTCACGGGCCGGAGGAGGGCCTGCCCGCCACGCTGTTGCTGGAGTTGGAAAAGAGGATGGACTTGCCCCGGCGGGAAACGCGGAGCCGGCCGGCCGCTTTCTACGTCCAGAAGCAGCAGGGGGAGTGCACCATCGGCAATGCATGCCTGGTCAACGGCGAGGAGCCGTCCTTTACGGACGTCCTGAACCTTGACGCCGGCATGGCTCTGGGGAAGGAGTTGGACCGGCCCGCGGCGGTCTTCGCCGCCCGGGGGCAGGTCTGCGGCGCCGGCACGGCGCACGGCCTGTCGGACGCGTTCGAGAGGGCACTGGCACTTCCCGGGCTCCGGGGCGGCCGGTGCGGCCTGGTGCTGAATCGGCCGCTGGACCGCGCGGTGGCGGCGGCAATCGTGTCGGCCGGACACGGCCTCGTCTCGGCGGTCGCGGCGCCGGGGCAGGACGAGCAGGCGCTGGAGGTGTTCCGGCGGCAAGACGAATGGCGCGACCTGCCCGTGCTGGAGACGCCCCCTCTGGCCCTCAGCCCCGGGGACGAAAGGGCGCTGGAGATGACACGCGTCGGTGGAGGATTCCTGGTGAAACACGGCGGGCCGGCGTTCCTCATGCCCGAAGACCTGCAAGAACCCGGCCGGGCGGCGGATGTTCGGCTGGCCTGGGCGTGCGCCCGACACGCGCCACCGATCGCCGCCGCACTGGTCACCGATGAGGCATTGACGGGTCTGAGCCACGGCTGCCCATCGGTCGAGTATGCCCTGAAGTGCTGTCTGGCGGACGTGGCCGGCGGGGCATCTGGAAGCGTGACGGCCGTCAACCGTCTGCTGGAGGGCCGGGAGCAGGTGGAGTGTCTTTCCGAGGCGGGCGTGGAGATCGTCGTGCAGCCGGAAGGAGGCGGGGCGGAGGAGGAGATCGTTCAGGCCGCCGACCGATTGGGGTCGGTGACGATTTTGACCGCCCGACCGCAGCCAGCCCGCTGAGAGGTGACCCGTCATGTCGAAGTCGAGCGAGCGGCCTTGCGTGCTCCATTTGGACGAACAGCGGGGCTGGCGTGGCGGAGAACAGCAGGCACTCTACCTGGCGAAAGGTCTGCACGAGCGGGGCTACCGCACGGCGGCCGCGCTGTGGCCGCACGGGCCGGCTGTTGAGGAATTCGCGCGAGCCGGCCTGCCGGTTTACGAAATCGGCATGCATGGCGAGGTGGACCTGGGCGCAGCGGAGCGCATCGCACGGGTGGCGCGTTCGGGCCGGTTCAACATCCTGCACGCCCACACGGCGCACACCCACATGCTGGCCCTGTTGGCCACTTACCTGTGGCCCGGGGGCTGCCGGGTGGTTGCCCACCGCCGCATCGAGTTCCCGGTGGGAAAAGGGTTTTTTGGCCTGGGGGCGCTGAAGTATCGGCTCGGCGTGCACGCCTACATCGCCATCAGCAACCGGGTCAAGGAGACGCTGGTGGAGGCCGGCGTGCCGGAGTGGAGAGTGTTCGTGGTTCACAGCGTGACCGCCCCGGACCGCTTCATGAATGCCGACCCGGACCCCGACCTGCGGAGCCGGCTGGGCATCCCCGAGGGCGCCTTCGTGGTGGGCAATATCGCCGCGCTGGTGGGCCACAAGGACCACAGGACGCTGCTGGAAGCCTGCCGTATTGTGCGGGATGCTGTGCCCGAAACCTGGGTCGTGATCGTGGGCAAGGGGGGGCTGAGGGAACAGATCGCCTCGAAGGCCAGGAAGATGAAGCTGGCCGACCAGCTTGTGATGACCGGCTGGCGGCGCGATATTCCTCAGCTCATCCGGATGTTCGACGTATTCGCCCTCAGCAGCTCCGAGGAGGGCCTGTGCAGCACGCTGCTGGAAGTGGCCGCCGGGGGCTGCCCCATCGTGGCCACCGATGCCGGCGGCGTGCGCGAGGCCGTCCTGCCGGAGCGCACCGGTATCATCGTCCCCACGCACTGTCCCCGCGCGCTGGCGAAAGGTATTCTGGAGCTGAAGGAAAACCCGGAGAAGGCGCGGGACTACGTGCGGCGCGGGCGGCAGCGTGTGCAGTGCCACTTCAACCCGGACGTGTTGACGCGGGAGACGCTGGAGGTTTACCGCCGCGTGCTGAGTGGGGAGGTCGGTCCCGAGCACCCGACCGGCTATTGCGGCGAATGAACGCTGATGGCGTGTTCAGAACGCGGCCAGGTTTTTGCCGGCCTTGTGGGCCAGGTATACCACGCAGCGCTCGCAGCCCCTCTCGGTGCGGCAGCAGTCGCGGTAGAGCTGGTGCAGGCCCTGCTGGCGCCTGGTCGAATCGACCACTTTGCGGGCTTCCTGCCTGTCGCCGAAGATGACCCGGCACATGCGGCGGGTTATCGAGTTGTCCTGTCGCCGGGGCAGGCCGTCCCACAGGCCGTGCAGGCGGGTGGTCAGCGTGCCGTCCTCCTCAGCCCTTGCGTGGGCCAGAAGCATAGGCAGAAGAACGTCCACCAGGATGCTCGTAGCGCGCTGCCGGCCCACCAGGGCGGTGTCCTTGTTCAGCTTTTTGCCCCCGAGCGTGCAGCGACGCGACCAGTAGGGATGGTAGAGCTGCTGAAAGGTCTGCAGGAAGGCGTTCCTGAGCGCCACGTCGGCGCGCTGGCGCCCCTCCGGGCGGGTTACGGTCAGGAGGCGCAGGAAATGGGAGAAAACCCCTTCGTGGACCCTGCGCGCGTAGAGCCGGGCCAGCGCTGCCATCCGGCGGGTTGGGTAATTGACCGGGCGCGTGCCGCCGAAGTGCCAGTGGTCGGGCGTCATGCGCACCTGCGTGGGCATCTCTCCGATCTCATCTCGCGCCCGCCTCAGGGCAGCCACGTAGTCGGCCGTCTCCGGGTCATGCTCGTCCGACCCGTCGTCCAGGAAGCCGCCCACGGTGAAGTAGAGCGCCTCCAGCAGCCGGGACTTCTCTTCGCTCTCCGCCCCCTCCGGCAGCAGCTCCCGCAGCGTGGAGACCGGCAACACCCCCGCCAGTTGCATGAAGGGCATCCGGTTGCTCTTGTAGCCCAGCGCCTCGGCGAGCCTTTCGTAGAGCAGCTGTTCGCGGGAATGATTCTGGAAGAGATCGGTCAGGGCGGCGGCGCGCATGAGGATGCGATGATCGCCCGCCGCGTCCAGCAGACCGCCCAGCCACTCGGCGGTAATCGCCCCCTCGCGGTAGGCGCGCCCGCAGTAGCGCCCCTCGACTCCCCGCCACTGTTCGGGCAGCGGCTCCTCGTCCGGGCCCATGGCCTCCACCAGCTCCTCCAGGTCCTCCTCGATGACGCGGCTGAGCGTGAGTTGGGGGATGAGGCGGCCGTCCTCGGAGCGCACGCCCTCATCGTCGCGATCGTTCCACAGCACCACGTGCAGCGCCACGTCGTTGTATTCCGGCTGCTCGTCGTGCCCGTGGGCGTACCAGCCGGAGGCGTTAGTGTGCACCTCGACGTCGCCCACGGTGCGGCCTTCGCCTTCCAGCAGCAACTCGGCGCGCACGAAGTCGGGGCCGCCCTCCACGTTCCACCAGCCGGGGCTGACCACCTCCAGCCGGCGGCCGTCCTCGGTGGTTAGCTCGGAGGAGGGAAAGTGGCCGCCGAACCAGATGCAGCGGACGATCTCCTCCCGCACGTTCTGGCCGGCGCGTCCGTATGCCACCCGCTCCTCGCCCAGCTCGGTGGCAAATTCCTCCTGCAGCCTGGCGTAGGCGTCGGAGAAGTTTGTCTGAGGGGCAGCCATGTCTGCGTCCCGTGTGAATTCGGCGCCGGTCAGGCCCGGCCCAGGAACTCGCCCGTTCGCGTGTCCACCTGGATCTTCTCGCCGGTCTTGATGTGACCGGGGACCTTTACCACCAGGCCGGTCTCCATCTCGGCGGGTTTGGTGACGGATGTCGCCGTGTCGCCACGCACGGCGGGGTCGGTCTTGGCGACCTCCAGCGTGACGCTGGAGGGCAGTTGGACGTCAATGGGCCGGCTCTCGTGGAGTTTCACCTCGATCTGGGCGTTGTAGGTCAGATAGGGCAGCACGTCCTCCAACAGCTCCTCGTTCAGGTGCATCTGCTCGCCCGTCTGCGGGTCCATGAAAACGTAACCGACGCCGTCTTCATAGAGGTATTCCATCCGCTTGGTCTCGACGTATGCCTTGGTGACGTCGTCGCTGCTGGCGAAGCGGTTGGTCTCGGTGTGGCCGTCCTCCAGGTTACGCAGCTTCATCTGCATGTAGGCGCCTTTCTTGCCGATGAAGGTCTGCTGGGTGTCAACGACTTGCCACAACTCGTCCCGCCATTCGATGACGTTGCCGTTCTTAATCTGCGTGGCGCGAACCATCCGGGATTTCCTTCTCGATCAAGTGCGTGGGATATCGAGCCGACCGCCGGGCAGACATGATAATCCAGGCCGGGTTGCGATACAACGGCCCGCTACGCCCAGACCAGCCACAGGAAGCCTGCTCCGACCGCCACCGCGGCCAGGGTGAAGGGCAGGCCGATCCTGGCGAAGCCCACGAAGCTGAGCTCCTCGTCCTCGCTGTTGTTGATCAGCCCGTAGGCCACCACGTTGGCGGCGGCGCCGATGGGGCTGATGTTGCCGCCCAGGCAGGCGCCGATCAGCAGCCCGAAGGGCAGTATCATGTTGCCCGGGCCGACCAGGTCCGTCCCCAGCCGGTCCACGATGGGCAGCATGGCGGCCAGGTAGGGCACGTTGTCCACGAAGCCGCTGATCAGGACGCTGAACGCCACCACGATGATGAAAGCGCCCGCCAGGCTGTCACCCGTCAGCGTGTGCCCCAGGCGTGCGGCGGCCTCGATGGCGCCGCTCTCGCTGAGGGCGAAGACCATCATGAACACACCGGCCAGGAAGAACGTGGTGCTCCAGTCATAGGACTTCAGGAGTTTGACCGACGTCTCGCGGTCCCTGAGATAGAGCCACCCGACGGCGACGGCGCCCATGGCCATGCACAGCACGCCGCCGAACCACATGAAGTCAGGGTCCACCAGCGAAGCAAGGGCCAGCCCCACGATCATCAGCACCAGCAGGCCGGTGGGGAACCAGCTCCGGGGCTCTTCCATCTCGATCTGTACGATCGGCTGTCGGTAGTGCCGGAACATGAGCCAGAGGACGAAAAAGCCGGCCAGCGCGCCCACCTGGACGGCGAAGAAGATGCCGGGCTTGCCCTGGAGCCAGAAGAAGTCGTTGAAGTTGAGCTGGAAGCGCGCCGCCAGGATCATGCTGGGCGGATCGCCGATCAGCGTGGCCGTGCCCTGCAGGTTGGACGATATGGCGATGCCCACGATGAACGGCACGCTGGAGACCTTCAGCTTGCGGGCCAGCGCCATTGCGATGGGCGCCACGATCAGCACCGTGGCCACGTTCTCCGCCACGGCGCTGATCACGCTGGCGAACGCGCAGACCCCCAGGATTGCCCAGCATACGTTGGGGCTGCGGTCAATCAGCAGGTCGGCGCAGTAGGCCGGCACGCCGCTGTAGATGAACGCCTCCGCCACCAGCAGGGTGCCGGCAAAAATGCCCATCACGTTCCAGTTGATGGAATCCCAGTTGCCGGTTTCCGTGCGGGCAAACAGGTCCGCCAGCCCGAACAGCGGCTCCATGCCGAGCACCGGCGGCAGCAGGAACAGCACCCCCAGGCCGATCCATATGGCCTTCGCCCGATGCCCCCGGCTGACAATCAGCCAGCCGTAGACCAGGGCGAATACCCCCACTGTGATGGACATCTGATTCATCCCAACACGAAGTGTAATGCCGCAACGCCTGTTCGGTCAACTGCCCGGCACCGGGGAACCCCCCTGGCGGTCCGTCAGGAGCCGTACGGGACATCCCTCGCAAACCTGTGCCGCCAGTTGACAGGTGGAGTGGAATCCTCTAAACTGAGTCTGTGTGCGCTGGCCTCCCGGCGGTGCATACGTGTCTTCGCGCCGGCGCTTCTACTCCCTTCCCGTGCCGGAATTGTCGCCCATGGAGTTGGATGAACTGCGCAAGCGAATAGATGATCTGGACACCCAGATCGTGCAGCTCGTCAACGAGCGGGCCGACGTGGCCCGACGGGTCGGCGACCTGAAGAACGAGGCCGACAGTGAGATCTACGTGCCCGCGCGGGAGCGTGCGGTTCATGACCACGTGAAGAAACTCAATCAGGGGCCGCTACCGGACTCGGTGATCGAGGCCATCTACCGCGAGATCATCAGCGGCTGCCTGACGCTGGAGAAACCGGTGACCGTGGCTTATCTGGGCCCAGAGGGCACGTTCACGCACGGGGCCGCGCGGCGGAACTTCGGCAGATCAGTCAACTACGTGCCGATGCCGACCATTGACGAGGTCTTCGGCGAGGTCGAGAAGGAGCGGGCCGACTACGGCGTGGTGCCGGTGGAGAACTCGACCGGCGGGGGCATCCACGAGACCCTGACACGCTTCCTGTCCAGCCCGCTGAAGGTCTGCGCGGAGATCGCCTACGAGATTCATCACGCCCTGATGGCCCGCTGCAGGGCTGACGAGGTGGAGCACATCTACAGCCGCGGCCAGGTTTTCGGCCAGACGCGCCGCTGGCTGCAGGCACACATGCCCGGGCGCGAGTTGCACGAGGTGTCCAGCACCAGCGTGGCGGCCGGGATAGCGGCCGAGCAGGACGGCGCCGCCGCCATCGGCAGCGCCAGCCTGGCGCAGGTGCACGGGCTGGAAGTGCTGCAGGAACACATCGAGGACTACGCCCACAACATGACGCGTTTCTTTGTGGTGGGCACACACACCAGCCAACCCACGGGGGACGACAAGACGGCCCTGCTGTGCAGCGTGCGGGACAAGGTGGGCGCGCTGGTGGACCTGTTGGCGCCGTTCAAGGAGCACGGCATCAACATGACGAAGATCGAGTCGTTCCCGTCTCCGGAAGCGGCCTGGCAGTACTATTTCTTCATTGATTTTCTGGGACATCCTGAAGACCCCGAGATCCGGCGGGCCCTGGAGCAGATGGAGCAGGAGTGCGTTGCCTTCAAGGTGCTGGGGGCCTTCCCGCGCGATCGGGATTAAGGTGTCAAGTTCACGTTTCTGCCGAGGATCGAAGACCCATGAGACAACTGTTTGTCGCCGGAAACTGGAAGATGAATCTGGACGGACGGAAGAGCTGCGATCTGGTCCGGGACCTTAAGAAGCAGGCCGGAGGGATCGAGGGCGTCAAGATGGCCGTCTGCCCGCCCTTCGTCTACCTGAGCTCCGTCGTGCAGGTGCTGCAGGGCAGCAACATAGACGTCGGCGCCCAGAACATGTATCCCGAGCCCGAGGGCGCCTACACGGGCGAGATCGCCGCGCCCATGCTGCTGGACGTCGGGTGCCGCTACGTGATCGTGGGGCACTCGGAGCGCCGGCACGTGATGGGCGAGCCGGATGACTTCATCAACCAGAAGCTCCTGAAGGCCCTCGAGTGCGGCCTGGAGCCCATCCTGTGCCTGGGCGAGAAGCTGGAGCAGCGTCAGGCGGGCGACACGGAGGATGTTGTTTCCGGCCAACTGAAGGCCGGGCTGGCCGACGTGTCGGCGCAGCAGATGGCCAGGGTCACCGTCGCCTACGAGCCCGTCTGGGCCATCGGCACCGGCGAGACGGCCACGCCGGAGCAGGCCGAGCAGGTCCACGCCTATCTGCGCGGCCAACTGGAGGACCTCTACGACGCCGACGTCGCCGAAGGCACCGTCATCCAGTACGGCGGCAGCGTGAAGCCGCACAACGCGGCGGACCTGATGAGCATGCCCAACGTGGACGGCGCGCTGGTGGGCGGCGCCAGCCTGAACGCGGAAACGTTCGTGCCCATCATCCAGGTGGCCGTTGACCTGAGCTAACCTATCGGAACAAATGCCCCATGGACCCTGAAGAACTGCGCAATGTGATCAAGAAGGCGCTGGCCATTTCGGCTTTCTTTGCGGTCGGTCTGGCCTTCTACCTCCTGGAGTGGCGCACTCTGCTGGTGATCTACCTCCTGCTGGTGGGCGCCGTCTCGATGCTGGCCATCCTGATCCAGAGCGGTCGCGGCGGCGGGCTGGCCTCCTCGCTGGGCGGTCTGGGCGGAGATTCGCTGCTGGGCGTCCATTCGGCCTCTCCCATCGCAAAGGCCACCTATGTGATGCTGGCCCTGTTCATCTTCCTGGGCATGTTGCTGGCGCGCATGGGCGAGCCCGGCACCGCCGGCACCGGCCTGGCCGAGGAGGAACGCTCCGTCGAGGTGGAGGTGCCGCCCGAGCAGCCGGGAGAGACCGCGCCGGAGGGCCAACCGGAAGAGGGCGGCCCGGCGGAGGCAGAATAGCATGATCAAGAGCATGACGGGCTTCGGCAGCGCCGAGAAGGCCACCGGCGAATGGCTTGTGCGGGTGGAAATCCGCTCGGTCAACCGCAAGGACCGCCAGGTGACCTTCAGGCTGCCCGAATCATTCCGGCTCAAAGAAAGCGAACTGCAGAAGCTCGTCGAGAAGAAAGTGCATCGCGGGCAGGTGTATCTGTCGCTGGCCTGCGAGACGCGGGCGGGCGCCGCCCCCGTGCTGGTGAATCGGGAGCGTGTGCGGGGCTATCTGCGCGGGATCAAGCAGGTGGCGGCCGAGGAGAACGTGCCCGTTCAGGTTGACCTGGCCGCCGTGCTGCGCCTGCCGGAGGCCGTGCGAGATGTCGAGACCGAGACCGAACTGCGCGACGCCGTCTGGGAAGACGTGGTGGAGGTCACGGAGACCGCCGTGGAGCGCCTGGTGGAGATGCGGCGCGCGGAGGGCGAGAACCTGGCACGTCAGCTCGAGGACCTGTGCGACGAGATGGAAGACATGGTGGACACCATCGAGGACCTCCAGACGGGTTTCGTCGAGCAATACCGCGGCCGGCTGCGGGAGCGTATCAACGCGCTGCTGGAGGGTGTGGACGTGGAGGTGGACGAGAACGTCCTGGCCCGCGAGGCGGCGGTTTATGCGGACCGCTCCGACGTGAGCGAGGAGATAACACGGCTGCGCAGCCACCTGAAGCAGTTTCGCGCCGGCCTTCAGGAGGCCGACGAGCCGGTGGGACGCAAGATGGAGTTCATCGGCCAGGAGATGCTCCGGGAGGCGAACACGATTGCCTCGAAAGCGCCGGCGGGTGAGCAGGTGAATCGGATGATTGATCTGAAGTCGGCCGTGGACCGGCTGCGCGAACAGGTCTCCAACGTGGAATAATCCGCCCTTATGACCGAACAGCCCGGCGCCGACGACCTGGCCAGGCCGCAGCAGGTGTTCGTCATATCGGGGCCCAGCGGAGTGGGCAAGAACACGGTGGCGCGGAGGCTGTGCCGGCAGGGACTGGCCGTCCGCGCGGTGACTGCGACCACGCGCGAGCCCAGGCCCGGCGAGCAGGACGGGGTGGATTACCACTTCGTCAGCGCGGAGGAGTTCGAGCGGTGGATCGAGCAGGGCCGGTTGATCGAGCACACATCCTACGTGGGCCACTATTACGGAACGCCCGTTCGGTCGGTCAACCGGGCGGCCGAGTCGGGGCTGCCGGTGCTGCTGACCATCGACGTGGACGGCGGCCTGCAGATAAAGGGCAGGTGGCCGGAGGTGACGCTCATCTTCCTGAAGCCCCCCTCGGAGGAGGAGTTGAAGCGCAGGCTGGCCGAAAGGGGCCGGGACGACCCCGTCAGCGTGCAGCAGAGGTTGCGCCGGGCACGCCAGGAGATGGAGTATGCCGAGAGATACGATCGCGTCGTCGTGAACGACGATTTGGAGGAAGCCTGCAAGGAGATCGCCGCGATCCTGGCCCGGAACTATCCGGCCCATGGAGACGGCGTCGGTTCTCATCAGTCGGAGAGGTAGCCGTATGAAATCCACGGAAGAAGGACGCATAGATGAGTTGAGCAAGAAGGTGGGCGGCCGCTTCAGGCTCACCTCGTTGGTGCAGAAGCAGGCCCGTGAGTACGTGCGCGGCGGCGGCGCCTTCATGCCCAGGGTGCGCAACATGCACGAGCTTTTCCGCTACATTCTCGACGAAGTCGAACAGGGGCGCATCCGGCTGCTCCTGCCCGGCGAGGAGAGGAAGAAGAAAGCGGAAGCCGAACAGACGGAGACTGAGGCAGAGGAAGAGTAGTGGTCCATAACAGTTGATCTTTTGGGTTCAGAGCCATTCTGGCAGGCCACTTCTTCGTTGCGGCTCCGCAGCGACCTGGAAGCTC
>CAYVBE010000121.1:0-12721 GCA_964448935.1 uncultured candidatus Brocadiaceae bacterium | reverse complement strand
GAAGGCGGAACACATCAATGGCTATACGGTGCGTGGGACTTTTGAATGACCCTGCCTTAGTTGAGCCGAACTTTCTGCATGGATTAAACTTACGGATGCCGGGTACGAGACCCGGCTGACCTGTAACGTACGGAGATAGTCTGACATGTCCGAGTCGCAGGACGCAGGCGGCAATCCGTTGCCGGGCGAATCCGTTTCTGAGCCCGACGACCCATACGAGTCCAAGCCTGGTCCGCCACATTGCCGTGCGCGTGATGTGAACCGGTGTCGCGGTCCCTTGCCGTAGCCCCCCGGTTCGCCTCCGGCCGGCATTCGGCAGGCCGGCCGGAAGGAGGCGAACCGTGCAGAATCCCCTCGTCGTTCCCGATCTCGCTGCTCTCTACGCGTACGGGCACAGAGCCGTCCTTCACGAGGCACTCCAGAGCGTTCATCCCGCTACGGCAGCAGAGTTGCTGGAGGCCCTGCCGGCCGACGATGCATGGGACCTCCTCACCGAGCTGGAGCCCACACGAGGAGCCGAGCTTCTGGCCGCCCTGGAGGACGACTTCCAGCTTGAGCTGGTGAAACAGGGCGCCCCTGAGAAAGCCGCCAGTATCGTGGCCGAGCTTGCGCCGGACGACCGGGCGGACCTGGCGCAGGCCATGGACGAAGGGACCCGCTACGCGGTGCTGCCCCTGATCGCTCGGGCCCAGCGGGAGAATATCCGCCGCCTGGCCTCCTACCAGGAGGAGACAGCCGGCGCCCTGATGACCACTGACTATGCCGCCCTGCCGGAGAGCATCTCCGTAGAAGATGCCCTGGAGCGGCTGCGGCTGGAGGCGCCGGACAAGGAGACGATTTACTACGTCTACCTGCTGGATGCGGAGCGTCGGCTGACGGGCCTTGTATCGCTGAAGGACCTTATCCTGACCAGGCCGAGGACCGTTGCCGTGGGCGAGATAGCGCACCGGGACGTCGTCGCGGTGCGCGTTGACCAGGATCAGGAAGAGGTCGCGCGTACCCTGTCGGACTACGACTTCCTGGCCATCCCCGTGGTGGACTCTGAGCAGCGGCTGGTGGGCATTGTCACCTTCGACGACGCAATGGACGTGATCGAGGAGGAGGCCGAAGAGGACCTCTTCCAGATGGCCAGCGTCAGCACCGAAGAGAGCATTGACACGCCACTCCTGGCGTCCGTGAGCCTTCGCTGGGTCTGGCTGGTCGTCAACCTGGGCACGGCCATCCTTGCCGCTCTCACGGTAGGACTGTTCGAGGACACCATTGCCCGGTTCACGGCGCTGGCGGTTATGATGCCGATCATCGCCGGCATGGGCGGCAATGCAGGGACGCAGACGATGGCGGTGGCGGTCAGGGGTCTTGCACTGGGAGAGATGAGCTTTGCCGATTCGTGGAGGTTCCTCCTGAAGGAAATCGGCGTGGGCCTGGCCAACGGAATGATAACGGGGATTATCATGGCCACCATCGCCCTGCTCTGGTATGGCAACCTGTGGCTCGGCTTTATCATGCTGCTGGCCATGGTCGGCAACCTGATGATCGCGGGCCTTTTTGGGGCACTGTTCCCGGTGTTGCTGAAGGCCTGCGGAAAAGACCCCGCCCTCGGCAGCACCATCTTCATCACCACCGCGACTGACGTGGCCGGATTCTTGTTGTTCCTCGGACTGGGCACAGCGTTTCTGGGTTGCCTGGCTTGATGACGGCGCTCGGCTCGGGGTGCGCCACCTCTTCGGGCGCGAACAGCTCATAGGTCTCGGTGGCGGTGATGTCCCCCGGCGCGGCGGTGTTTGCTACAGAAGAGCAGCGTAGAAGAGGCAAGGATGACAGACAGGGAGCGCATTTCACTGGCGGATGAACCGGCGGGCGGAGTGTGGACCGAAAATGCGTACGAAGGCGCGCCCGACGATGACGGAGTGCTGGAGCGCTACGAGGTGGAGGTGCCGCGCTTCCGCCGCGCGGCCTACTACGCCGCCTTCCAGAAGCACGACCACGCCGGCCCCAGGCCCGGCATGTGGCCCTGGGCGGCCAACCGCTGCCAGGCGCTGCCGGTAGAGGGTTTTGAAAACCTGATAGAGGGTGGGGTCCTGCTGCTTCTGGCGCTGCGCGACGGCGGGTTCATGGCGCTGCTGCCGGTCGCGGGGCGGCAAGCGGTGGCCTGGCTGGGCTCGGAGAATGGGGCTCTGATCTGCCACCTGGGAACGCTGGGAACCGGACCGGTCGAGGGCGACCTGCCCGTGCTGGCCTGGGCACGAGCCGATGACCCTTACACCGCCTCGCGCGAGGCGTGGCGCCGGGCGCTCTCGCATCCCGAAGTCGGCCACACCACGCGCATGCGCTGCGAGAAGCGCTATCCGGAACCGTTCCGCTATCTGGGCTGGTGCACGTGGGAGGAATTCCGGAAGGACATAGACGAGCAGACCCTCCTGGACGCCCCGCGGGCCATCGAGGAGTCCGAGGTGCCGGTGCGCTACGTGCTGGTGGACGACGGGCACCTGGAGGCCGAGGACCGGCGGCTGCTGAACTTCCGGACCAATAAGAAGTTCCCACACGGTTGGGAGCCGCTGATGGCGCTGCGGCGCCCGGACGGCCTGCGGTGGATGGGGCTCTGGCTGAACTTCAACGGCTACTGGGACGGAATCAGCCCGGAGAATGAGCTGGAAGAGCTGAACGAGCACCTGATGCCGATGGTGGAGGAGCACGTGGAGGGCGCGCTGCAGCCACGGCCGGGTCGCCTGCACTCCCTGGCCTTCTACGACGCGATGGTGGGCGCCGCGCGGGAAGCGGGGTTCGACTTCCTGAAGGTGGACGACCAGGCGTCCAACCTGCGCAACTACCGCGGGACGGAGCAGCCGGTGCTCTGCGCCGGCGCCAACTCGCGCGCTCTGGAAACCGCGTGTGCCTATCACATGGACGGGCTGATCAACTGCATGGCGCACAACAATCTCTGCGCGTTCAACACCCGCGTCAGCGCCGTCGCGCGCTGCAGCGAGGACTACCGCGCCGGTGACCTGGAACGCGCGCGCCGGCACCTGCACAACTCCTACGCCAACATCCTGTGGCTGGGCCATACCGTGTGGGGCGATCACGATATGTTCCACTCCAACGACCCGGTCTCCGGCGAGGTAATGGCCGTCTCGAAGGCGCTCTCGGGCGGGCCGGTTTACCTGAGCGACAACCCGAGCGACTTCGTGCCCGAGGTGATCCGGCCGCTCTGCACGGAGGACGGGGAGCTGTTGCGCCCGCTGGCGCCCGCCGCGCCGCTGCCGGACAGCGTGTTCCTGGACTCCTTCGCGGGCGGTCAGCCGTACCGCGTCATCGCCCCGCTGCCGAACCGCTGCGCCGCCGTGGCGGCCTATAACCTGACCGAGCCGGAGGTGCCCGTGAGCGGCAAGATAGACGCGGCCGACTACGCACACGCCTCCTGCATGATGCAGCCGGACAACGCGCAATGGGATGTGCCGGAGGAGGGCCTGCTGCTCTACGACTGGCTCTCCGGTGAAGCGGTGCGTCTGGACGAGCCGTTTGAATTCAGGCTGGAGGGATACGGGCACGTGCTTGGTTTTCTCTGCCCGGTGCGACACGGTTGGGCGATCGTGGGCCGGCCGGATAAGTACCTCAGCCCGGCGGCGGTCGAGGTCCTGCACTGCAGGCCGGAGGAGCTGGCCCTGCGGATGGTCGAGAGCGGGCCGCTGGCCGTCTGGTCCGAGCGGGGCCGGGTTGTCTCGGACTCCTGTTCCTTCCAGTCCGACGACGGCGGTCTCTGGCTGGCCGATCTGCCCGTGGGAGAGCGCGACGTGATAGTCCGCTGCCGCCGTGCAGGATGCTGACACGCGCGCGGCGTTGTGCTATGCTGGAAGGTGAGAGCCGTGCGTGAATTTCCCCGTGGAGCCCCATCCATGAGCCACCTTTCTCGGGTTCCGACCTTTGCCGTAATAACGGTTTGCCTTCTCCTGGCCGCGCAGACTGCCGCCGGAGAGGACGCCACGCACCTGTGCAACGCCCGTCGGACGGGCTACACGCAGACGTCCGTCCGACCGCCCTACCGGCTCAAGTGGGAATACGTCGCCCGCCACAGGCCGCGCCCGGCTTGGAAAGAGCCGCTGTGGGAGCCGCAACGGATTGACTTCGACTACGCCCACCCGGTGGTGGCTGCCGACGGAACCGCCTACTTCGCCTCCAGCGCGGACCACGCCGTCCACGCGCTGGACCTGGAGACCGGACGCAAGAGATGGAAGTTCTTCACTGGGGGACCGGTGCGGCTGGCGCCCACGGTGAGCAACGGCAGGCTCTACTTCGGCTCGGACGGCGGTTACGTCTACTGCCTGGAGGCGGCGTCTGGGACGGTGCTGTGGCGGTTCCGGCCGGATATCCCGGACGAGCGACTGATCGGCAACGGGCAGATGATCTCGCGTTGGCCCGCGCGCTCGGGCGTATTGGTCGAGGATGGAAGGGCCTACACCACGTTCGGCATGTTGTCGCCCGAAGGAATCTTCGTCTGCTGCCTGGACGCGGAGACCGGTCGCGTGATCTGGATGAACGACACCTCCGGCACGCGGTTCATGACCCGGCCGCATGTGTCGAGCATGGGGGGGGTCTCGCCCCAGGGCTATCTGGCTATCTGCCAGGACATACTGGTGGTCACCTGCGGCCGCTCCCCGCCCGCCCTGTTCGACAAAAGCACCGGCGAATGCACGTATCATGAGGCTGAAGGGGATTTTACGGGCGGCGCGCGGGTGATGACGCACGGCGGCCTGGCCTACGT
Organism: uncultured candidatus Brocadiaceae bacterium; assembly: GCA_964448935.1. Taxonomy (GTDB): domain Bacteria; phylum Planctomycetota; class Brocadiia; order SM23-32; family SM23-32; genus CAYVBE01. The sequence goes on along the minus strand of CAYVBE010000121.1, from coordinate 7,965 downwards.
GCCGGCCGAGACGCTGATGAAGGAATACGGCGCGCAGCTCCGCCGCGGGCACTCCGGCGCCATCCATGCCCACGACCTGGCCAGCCTGGTGGCCATGGACGTGAACACCGGGCGCGAGGTCTTCACCATACGGGGCGGCCGGCGGGGTGTGATCTCCCCGGACGGGATGATCACGCTGATCGGGGCCGAGACGCTCCGCCGGGTGGCGCTGAGCGAAGTCAGGAACGCCGTCGGTGAAGAAAGCCGCATCAAGCATACCGTCGGGCATTTCGTGCCGGGCCCGGACCTGGCGACCTGGTCCGCCGACACGGGACCGGTCCACGCCCTCCTGCAGGCGGGCGAGACGCTTATCGCCGGGGGCACCGGCGAACTGACCTGCTACGACGCCGGTTCGGGCGAGAAGTTGTGGCACGGCGCGGTAGAGGGCGAGGTGAGAGACATCGCGGTCACGCCCGGACACATCCTGGCCAGCACGACGTCAGGGCGCATCTACTGTTTCACGCCCGGCGGCGGGAGCAAGGGACCGACCGTCGAACCCGGCGTTTCCGAAGCAACGACAGAGGACTCTTTGGCGCGGGGGATACTGTCGCCGCTGGATGCCGAGGAAGGCTACTGCCTTGCAGTCGGGGATGTGGACGCCGGACTGCTGAGAGGGTTTGCCGAGGGTTCGAACCTGACCATCTGCACGCCGGCCGACGACGGTGAGGCGGACTTGCTGCGGCGGGCGCTGGACCGATCCGGGCTCTACGGGCCACGGGTTGCCGTGCATATCTGCCCGACCGATCCACTGCCCGATTACTTCGCAGACCTTGTGGTGTGCAACGTGCAGTCAGAGATGGACTTGGAGGAATTATCGGCGACGGAGCTTTACCGTGTGACGCGGCCGCATGGGGGACGGTTGGTAGTCGCGTTTGCCGACGGGCTGGAACGGGCGGTCCGACGCTGGCTCGGACGGGCGGAATCGGTGCGCGACCAGTGGAAGGAAGTGGACGCGGGGCTGCTGCTCACGCGCGGCGCGCTGCCCGGCGCCGGGGAGTGGACGCATCAGTACGGCGACCCGGGCAAGTCGTCCGCATCGGACGAAAGACGGGCGCGGCTGCCGCTGAAGGCGCTGTGGTTCGGCGGGCTGGGGCCGGGCAAGATCGTGAGCCGGCACTTCAGAACGCCCGCGCCGCTGGTGGTCGAGGGACGGTGTTTCGTGCCCGGGCTGGACCACCTGATAGCCATGGACATCTACAACGGCCGCATACTGTGGGAGAGGGAACTGCCCGACCTGGCGCACTGGCCCGCCGCCTACCGGGGACCGTCGCTGGCGGCCGACCGCGGGGCGGTCTATGCCCTGCAGGGGACCCGCTGCCTGCGGCTGGATCCGGCGACGGGGGATACCGTGCGCGTCTACGAGGCGCCATCGGAAGCCCTGGAGACCTCCGAGGACGGAGAAGACCTGATCTGGGAATTCCTCGCCGTCACCGACGACTACGTCATCGGCACCATCGGCCGGCCGAACGTCGAGGAACGGTGGTGGTCCAAGGCATACCCGTCCAACCACGTCATCTTCGCGCTGGACAAAGGCAGCGGCGAGCCGGTCTGGATCCATCGCCCCGAGCAGGAGGTGGACTCGAACGCGATCGCCATCTCCGGCGGCCGGGTGTTCCTCATCGAGGGCCGGCCGCGATACGACGTGCTGTTCCCCCGGAGGAAACAGGACGAGGACCTGCCGCCCCGGTGCCTCCTTGCGCTCGACCTGGAGACCGGCGACATCCTGTGGCAAACCGAGGAAGTCGTGGACATCCAGAACACGCTCTGGGTAGCCGATGGCGTTCTGATGGCCACCATGAACCCAATGTCACGCTCCATGGAGGACCGCGTGGTGGCGAAGTCCGGGGGCGGAGCGGCGGGCTATTCGGTGCGCGACGGCTCGCGGCTGTGGCGGCTGGAAGAGCTGGGAACCTGCACCCCGGTGCTCATGGACGGTGTGGCCTACATGCCACAGGCCCTGGACCTGCGGACGGGGGAGCCCCTCCAGGTGCCGGACCCGGTGACGGGGGAGCCCGGCGGGCTCAATACCTGGATGCCCCACACGTGCAGCATGTACTGCGGCACGCCCAACATGCTGATGACCCGCGTCGGCTCGATGGGGTTCTACGACCTGCAGCACCGCAGCGGCTATTTCAACTACCCCATCGTGCGCGCCAGTTGCTGGATCAACATGATACCGGCCGGCGGCCTGGTGGTCGTGCCGGAGGGCTCCAGCTCCTGCGCGTGCGCCTACAACTACAAGACCTCCCTGGCGCTGGTCTCGGCGGACAGGAACTACCACTACGGGATCGGCAGACGGGCCTCCGGCGGGGTTGTGGAACATCTGCGGATCAACTTCGGCGCCCCCGGTGACCGGCCGGACGCCGACGGAAACCTCTGGTACGCCTATCCGCGCCCCGTTGCCTACGGACGCCCGCTTGCCGGAGCGAAGTACGGTCCGAAACGCCGGACCGCCAACCTGCCGATCGCCGGGCTGAACGAAGGACCGGAGCCGGACACCTATGAACACCATCCGGACTGGACGGAGGTGCGTGGGACCGATCGGCCGTGGGTCTACACCTGCGGGCTGCGCGGGCCGCCGAAGCTGGAGGTCCGGCTATCGCCGTACGATGAGACGAGACGTAAGTACCGGTTGATAATGCACTTCTGTGCGATGGAACAAGGCATCCGGACCGGTCCGTTTGACGTAAGGATACAGGGCAAGACGCTGCTGGAGGACTTCGACGTCCGGGCGGCCGCAGGCGGCGCCGGCAGGGCGCTGACGCGGGAGTTCACGGTCTCGGCCGGCGGCACGCTCACAGTAGAGCTCGTGCCCCGTTCGCCGGGCGGAGGCCGGGGAGGTGCGCCCCTCATCAGCGGCCTGGAAATACTGCGGCCGTGACGCATTACGCCAACGCGGGCGGATGTCTCTCTCGACCCTTGCGGCAAGGCCGCACATCCCTTTCACTTGCGGCTCCCCGGCGATTCCGACATAATACTGCCTGCATCGGTGAAGAAACGGACTGCCGGTGTGTTGACTAACAAGGACCTGGAGCAGAGCACCCGCCGCAAGGCAGTGCTATCGCTTGCGCGGTGTGGCAATTATCGTGACTGATGCCCGAAAAACACCCAGCGAAGAGCCCTTGCCTTCGGAACCCGGCAAGCTGCGGTTGAAGGCGCAGGAACTGGTGCGCGAGGTAAAGCGCGCGCATCTGCGCATAGACGCGCTGGAGACTGCCCTGAAGTCCAAGGATACCGGGGGAGGTGTGGCCGTTCCGGAGGATAAGGAAACCCGCCTTCTGGCGGAGCAGCTCGAGCGGCAGGCCATGCTGCTGGAACGGGACGAGCAGGTGGCCAGAGAGCTGCAGCGCAGCCTGCGGCCCGTCACCGAGCAGGCGCCCGACGGCGTGCAGTTTGCCATCCGCACCAGGCCCGGCCGTCGCGTGGGGGGCGACTTCTACGACATCATCAACATGGCCGACAACTTCGTCGGCTTCCTCATCGCCGACGTCTCCGGCTACGGGCTCCCCGCCTCCGTCATCATGGCCACCGGCAGGCTGGCCTTCCGCACCTACGCCACCAACGACATCAACCCGCGCAGCATCATGGACAGCGTGAACCGCGCCATGCTGCGCAGCACCCTGGCCGGCCACTACATGACGGCTTTCGTGGGGGTGCTGGACACCGAGTTGCTGACCCTCCAGTACGTGAACGCATCGCACTGCAGCCCCGTCGTGCTGCGCAACGGAGAGGCCATCCCGCTGGACACCGAGGGCCTGTTCGTAGGCATGTTCGAGGATCCGCAGTACGAACAGAAGGGCCTTCAACTGGAGAAGCACGACCGCATCCTGCTCTACACCGACGGGCTCCTGAACGGCTTCCAGGCACAGGACCGACGCCACTCCGAGCGAAAGCTGCAGGAGTACCTGACGACCCACGGTGACCTGGGCATCGAGGAACTGGTTGTCCAGTTGAGCGAGCTGATGGAGGAGCCGGAGGACGACGTGGCCCTGCTGGGGGTGGAGCTGCTGCTGGAGAAGGCCCAGCGCAAGACCGTGACCATTTCCAGCATACCCGGCCAGGTGCACCACGTGGAGAACGCCATCCTGCCGGTGCTGGAGAACAAGGGCTACGGAGAGCGCAACATCTTTGCCGTCAAGCTGGCGCTGGAAGAAGCAGTGATCAACGCCATCAAACACGGCAATGAGCTGGACGATACCAAAAAGGTGACCATCAGTTTTTACATAGACGAAGATCGGGCCCTTATCTCCGTGGCCGACGAAGGGCCGGGCTTCAAGCCGGACGACGTGCCCGACCCCACGGACGACGAAAACCTGCTGGCCACCTCCGGACGCGGCCTGGCGCTGATCCGCGCCTATATGGACGAGGTGCGGTTCAACGACAAGGGGACCGAGATCACGATGGTCAAGGACGCCCCCTGGGCCGCCGCAAAACGCACCTGAGCTTTATCTGCTGAGCAAAGCCATGCGCGAAAACGGATCTGCTGAGGCGACCATCGAAAGAGAGTTCAGGGATGATGTGTGCATCTTCCACATCTCCGGGCAGATGCGCGAAATGGGGGCCGATGCCCTGCGCGAGGAACTGGACGAGGTCACCGAGCAGGACTGCCACAAGCTGATCTTCGACATGGGCGACGTCTCCTTCATCAGCTCCACCGGTCTGGGCCAGATGATGAGGGCCTTCCGAACCGCCACAGAAAACGGCGGCTACGTGCGCGTCGTCAACCCCCAGCCGCTCGTGGAAGAAGTCTTCCGCTTCACCAAACTCCACACCCTCATCGGCATCTACCCCACCATAGAAGAGGCGCTTGAGGGCGAGTAAGACCACTCGTCAGCCCCCCGGGCTTTCCCCGGATGCTTGCCTCGATGCCCTCAGCAGTCCGGTCAGCCCGAGGCCCTGCATCCAAAGCAGAGGCAGACCCACCAGTGTAATGGGCACCACGCTGAGCAGCCACAGCATTGTGGCGAACGCCGCCGCTGCGCTCTCCGGCACGCCGTAGAGCTGCACCCCCACCATCGCCGCCACCTGATAGACCCCGATGTAACCCGGCCCCTGCGGCAGCACCACTGCCAGCGTCAACAGAGACTGCACCAGCAGCGCCGCGCCCGGCGGTAGCCCCAGCCCGAACGCCTCGGCCACGTACCAGGCGCTCAGCGGATAGCACAGCCACAGCAGCAGCGTCATCCCCAGGGCCGCCGCCACCGGTCCGGGGCTTTTCAGAAAGTTGAAGGTCTCCAACGCCTGGCCGCCCGCCGTCAGCAGCCTGTGACGCCATCCGGCAGGCAACGGCCGCAGCAGGAACTCCGCCACCCCCAGCGCCAGGCGCGGCCGCGCCGCCACCACCACCAGCCCCACCATGGCCAGCAGGGCAAACCCGGCAAACCAGGGCGCCTCCTCCCGCAGCCTCCGTGCCCAGGGCGGCGCTTCGGCCCTCCGCTCAACCCGCACATCCGTCACAGCGCGGTAGGGCCCCCACGGCTCGGATCGCACATCACCCCGCGCGGGCACCACGCACAGCGTCAGGAACAGGAGGAAACAGGCGCCAACCATATCATAAACCCTTGCCAGGCCAACTCCTGTGCCCGCCGCCGAGCCCAGGGAGACCCCGCTCGTCCTGGACAGCACGTAGGGGCGAATCAACTCGCCGGCCCGCAACGGCAGCACGCAGTTCGCCATGAAACCGATACAGACGGCGTCCGTGATCTGCCGGTATCGCACGCGCCGGACGGGCGTGAGAAACAGGCGCCACCGCATCACGCGCAGCGCGTAGGTGAGGACCACGCAGAGCAGCGCCGGCAGCATGTACAGGTAGTCGGCCCGCGCCAGCACGCGCGCCATTCCGCCCCAGTGGCCGTGCAGCCGGGTCAAAAAAAACGCCACCGCCGCAACGCTGATCAGCAGGCTGAAGACAATGGTCAGACGCCGCCGCCACCTCAGGGCCATGGCACTCCTCTCGGACGGTCCTCGGAAAGGCCCAATGTACCCCAGCCGCGGCCGCCCTTCAAACGCCATCGCCGCTCATCTCGTCACATCTGCGCCGCATTCGAACTTGCATCTTGGCGCCGGAACTGATTAGATACCTCTTTACCCGGTCCTTCGAGGGTTTTCACCATGGGCGTTGCGCGCACCGTGCACATCCCGCTCGGCGAGCGGTCCTACGACATACTGATCGGTTTCGATCGGCTGGCGGAACTGGGGCCCACGCTCCGGGAGCGGCAGATCGGGCACGGCACGGTGGCCGTGGTCACCAGCCCGCGCATCGGCGGTCACTATTATGCACCGCTGGCGGCGGGACTGGCCGACGCGGATTTCGGGCACGTGGGCCGGTGGGACCTGCCCGACGGCGAGGAGAACAAGAATCTGGAGAACTTCGCCGCCGCCGTGCGGTGGCTGGCGGATTTCGCCCCGGACCCCTCCGTGCAACCCACCGTGGCCGCCCTGGGGGGCGGCGTGGTGGGGGACCTGGCGGGCTTCGCCGCGGCCAGCTTCCGGCGCGGGGTGCCCTACGTGCAGGTGCCCACAACGCTGCTGTCTGCCGTTGACAGCAGCGTGGGCGGCAAGACCGCCGTCAACCTGCCGCAGGGCAAGAACCTGGTGGGCGCGTTCTACCAGCCGCGGCTGGTGTTCATGGACCTGGGCGTTCTGAAGACGCTGGATGCACGTGAGATGCGTTCGGGCGCGGCCGAGGTGATCAAATACGGCGCGGCGCTCGATCGGGACCTGTTCGAATTCCTGGAGGAATCGGTCGAAGACCTGCTCCGACTGGACCGGGACACCTTGCTGCAGGTGGTGGGGCGGTGCGTGGAGTTGAAGGCGGAGGTGGTCCGGCAAGACGAGCGCGACGACAGCCACGTGCGCGTCTGCCTGAACTTCGGGCACACGCTGGGGCACGCCATCGAGCGCGCGGCGGACGGCCGGCTGCGCCACGGCGAGGGGGTGGCGGTGGGCATGATGGCGGCCGCCCTGATCTCGGAACGCCTGGATATGTGCCCGCCCGCAGCGGTGGAGCGCCTGAGGGAGCTTCTGGCCCGCGCGGGGCTGCCTGACCGGGCGGAGGGGCTGGATGTCGGGCGCGTGCTGGAGCTGATGCAGCACGACAAGAAGTTCATCACGGGTCAGAACCGATTCGTGCTCCTGACGGGGCTGGGCCGATGGGCCGAGCAGGCCGGGGTGCCCGAGGACGTGATCGAGCGCGCAGCGCGCGAGGTGATCGCATAGAAACGGAGAGGTTGGACGTCAGAGGTCATTCCTGCACTCGGAGGAGGTCCGAAGGTGATAACCATTCAGGATTTCAAGAAAGTGGAGTTGAAGACGGGCAAGGTGGTTGCGGTGGAGGACCATCCCGACGCCGACAAGCTGGTCATCGTGCGCGTGGACGTGGGCGAGGACAGGCCGCGCACGCTGGTGGCCGGGCTGAAGGATTACTATACCGCCGAAGAGCTAGAGGGCAGGACCATCGTGGTGGTCACAAACCTGGAACCCGCACAACTCCGCGGCGTGCGCAGCGAGGGCATGCTGCTGGCGGCACAGGAGGGAGAAGACGTGGTGCTGCTGACCTTAGACCGGGAGGTCGCGCCGGGCTCGCCCGTGCTGTGAGAATCGGCCCGGCTACTCGGTCCGTGTGATATTCCCGTCGGCGCTCATCTTCACGGTGCTATAGCAGTTGCGTTCGATCTTTTCCGACCGGAATTCATCACCCCGGCTACGTGCGGCCGGCGCGGGGCCGTGTTGACTTGCCCTGCCCTCTGTGTTAGCATCCTTCAATAAAGGGGTGCCGGGCCAAAGGGCCTTTGGCTTCACATAAGCTATTCACTACAAGGCGTTTAACGTCGTTTTACTCAGCGGGAGGCGGGCCCATGCACGTAGCAACACAGTTGGCGGTCTTTCTGGAAAACCGTCCCGGCACGCTGGCTACCATGTGCGAGG
>CAYVBE010000120.1:0-12726 GCA_964448935.1 uncultured candidatus Brocadiaceae bacterium | reverse complement strand
AGGCGGGCGATTCAACCGTTACGTGGACGGTTAATCTCCCACAACGGAATCGCCTTTCGCGGGGCTCTGCCCTCTCTTTCGGACGTTAATCCAGGACTTGCGCGCCTGCCTATCGGCCTCAACGGAAACGGCACCTGTCTCCAGCTCCGAAGATTTGTGTTCCTACGCAGTTCTATTGGCCCAGCACGCCCGATAGTGGGTGCATGGCAAACTGATCGGGCCGATTGTGGACATCCGTGCTCCGGCGCCGGGTTTTGTGAAAGCCGAGCTCAGGAATGAGTCAGGAAACAGACCTCCGGCGCCAGTTCCACCACCATGTGCGCCTCGCGGGCGTTGGCGACGGGCCGGCCGTGGATGCGCAGGTTCTCGAAGGTGACCGGTCCGATCATGTGCTCCTCGTCGTAGCCGCGCACGATGGACACGGGAAACGGCCCGCCCACCACCCGAACGTTCCGAAACCGGATATCGCCGATCTGACCCCGCTCTTCATCGCGCGAGTATTTGGCCAGCAGCACTTTCAGGTCCACCAGCTTCTCCTGCGCGTCCTCGATACGGATGTCTTCGTAGAGGATGTCGCTGATCTCCGCGCGGTCGCCGTTGTGGATGCTCAGTGCGGCGCCAGATTGGTGGCCTTCGAACTCGGTGTGGATGATGTCGCAGTCGCGGAAGACCACATCGCGGATGGAGTCGCAGCGGGTCTCGTAGCCTATCTCGAGGCCGTTGCCGCAGTTATCGTTCCACAGCGTGCAGCCCTCCACCCGGATATTGCGGACGTCACTGCCGCCGATATCGTGGCGGTAGGTGCCGGCCTTTACGGCCACACAGTCGTCGCCGGCGCGGATGAAGCAGTCCTCGACGATTGCGTCCCGGCTGCCCACCAGGTCAACGCCGTCGCGGCCGCAGAGCCAGGTGATGATCTTCAGGCCGCGGATTGCTACTCCCGAGCATCCAACCACCGGGCAGGTCCACCGCGGGCTCTCCACGGCGGCGATGCCCTGCACGCGCACGTCCCGGCAGCCGACGAACCGCAGAAGCCAGGGGCCGCGCTCCTTGCCCTGCTGCGGCCAGCCGGAGCCATCCAAAATGCCGCGCCCGCGTACCGTCACACTTTCGACATCCTCGGCGCGCACGGCCCCCCGCACAACGGCGCCGCCCTCGATGTAGATCGTTTCGCCATCGCGCATCTCCATCAGGCCCGGAGTGTGCATGCGACCGGCTTCGAAGTAGCGCACGCTCGGATCATCGGGTGAGGGGGCATCCTCCTCGGCAGGGGCGGCGAACAGGAACAGGGGGCGGCGGCCGTCGCCCCGCTCGACACTCAGGCAGGTCGGAGAGTCCAGACCAAAGCTGATCCTGACGCCCTGTACCTCCGGTTCGATGTCCCGGCTCAGTGGTCGGATGGTTGCGCCCTTCGTCCCCGCCTCGAACTCGATGGCGACCTCCAACGGGCCGGTCATCGCGAAGATGGAGTAATCGGCGACCTCGCACCGGTGGACGAAAACCTCCCGCCCATCCGCCCACACCCGGCAGTGCGGGGACGGGTCCAGACCTTCCGAAACGGGGTAAACGATGGCAGAGCCGGACATGGGGAATGCCCTCGATGGATGGACCGAGGAGAAAGCCGGCGTCAGAGAAGCGAGCGCAGGAACCGGTAGTCCTGTTCCAAAAGCTGCCGGGTCGGCAGTTCCTCCGAGACCTGGCACCAGCCGGGCAGAAAGTTCTCGTCCGTCAGGTATCCGTCGTAGCCGACCTCCCGCAGCGCGCCCACAACCGCCGGCCAGTCCACCATGCCCTCCCCGAGCGGGGTCAGGTCGCAGTGCCACTCGCCGTCGTCCCGGAACCACGCCAGGTCCTTGACGTGTACCTCGGCGATGTAGGGCGCCAGCATCTCGATGCCCATCTTCCAGTTCTCCATGCCCTCGCGGACCATGTTGCCCGGGTCGTGGAGCACGCCGACCCATTCGGGGTCCAGCCCTTCCAGCAGCCGGCGCGTGGCAGAGGCGCTGGGCGATATGAGGCCGTTGTGCGTCTCGATGGCTGCCTTCACGCCGTGGTCTGCAGCCACGGTCTGGATCTCCGCGTAAGCGTCCCGGGCGCGGTCGAAGAGTTCGGGGAACGGCGTAGAGCCGTCGTAGCCCGGCGCGGCAACGCGGATGGCCGGCGCGGCGACGATCTGCGCCACTTTCATGCAGGTGCGCACGCCGTCCAGATCAAAGCAGTTGCAGCGCGTGCCCAGACCGGTGACCTCCAACCCGCAGGAGTCGGCGGCGTTGCGGGCGGCCTGCGCCGAATCTTCCAGGTTGCCGGTGTCAATGTGCCAGTTGCTCTCTCCGTCCCACATCGCGTTGGTGTAGTCAACGGTCCATTCCACGCCGTCGTAGCCGATCTCGGCGATCAACTCGGCGGCTTCCTGGACGCGGTAGTCCGGGGTGATGAGCGAGTAAACGGCAAGTTTCATGGTGGTTCTCCAGAGGTAACGGTGATCGTCTGTCGTTTCCCGGGCGGTGGATCAGATGAAGTTCAGGCCGTAGCTGACGAGCGGGAGCGGGAAGATGGTGTCCAGCAAGCCACGCAGCTCGGAGCCATCCGGCAGGTCGAGTTCCAGTTCATCCCGGTCTTCGGGCCGCAGGAAAACCAGCCGCGTGAAGGACTGCATGTCCGGCAGCGTCAACTGTTCGTCGTCCAGGCCCAGGTTCACGGCTTCGTCCGAGCAGAAGCAGTGCATCCGGGCCACAATCTCCGCCCCCAGAAGTTCCTCGAACAGCGGCGTGCACGCCCGCCAGAATGCTCGGGGGGCTATGATACCGACGGTGCCGTGGAACGCCCGCGCTTCGGAGGGCCACCCGTGCCTGGCCGCCAGAGCGCGCAGCTCCAGGTCGCAACCCAGGTAATCCAGCAGCGCTTTGTTCAGATCGTGCTCCTCGAACAACGCGGGAAGCGCGCCCGCAATGGCCGCTCGGGAGCCCGCGATCTCTTTCACCGCCAGAACGCCCTCGCCCAGGTCCCGCTCGCCGAGATTCCAGTGCGCCATGTAGGCAAGCGGAGTGCCGTCCTTCCGGCACACGACTTTGACATCCCCGGGCGCATTGACCACGCACCCCGTATCGAGGAAGGCCCGGAAGTCCCCCGGCGGGCGCACGAAACGCACCCGCTCGCGGGCGTTGAGCCGCACCAGCGCGGGAACGTCCTCCGGCCGCCAGGAACGCACCGTGAACGGGCCGCGCTCGGGGAGCTTCTTCCCCGTCACCGTGTAGGTGCCGTAGTCGCCCACGCCCACGTAGCCCTGCCGCCGATACAATCCCCGCGCCCCGGAGATCAGGAAGATGTCCACACCGTCGCGCACGGCCTTCTCATGCACGTCGTGCACCAGGCGCGTGGCCAGCCCCTGGCCGCGGTAGTCCGAATCCGTGCAGACCGCGCCTATCTCCCCGCAGCGATGCCGCGTTCCCCCAAGGACGAGGTCCCGCTCGATCATTCCCACGTGCGAGACGGGCCGACCGTCGTCAACGAATACGCGGAGGTTATCGAGATTCTCTGGGCAGAAAAGCAGCGGGAACTCCTCCCCCATAGCTTGGTCCCGTGGCCGAAAGACCCGGTTCGCCAGGTCCACTACGGCCTCCAGCTCGTCGGCACGCGCCGCCCTCGGCCCTTCGACGGTCATCGGGAACGTCTCCTGAAATGCTGAATGTGAACACCCTCCCCGAAGCGCTCAATGTTACCAGATGGGCAGGCGGAGGCAAGTGCGGTTGACGGCCCCGGCGCGGGATAGTAGGCTTGCCTGTCGGCGATTCGTCCCGTCAGGCAACCCTTTCCCCGACCCGAGAGACAGTCAGGATGCACTTTGTCGCGTGCATAAAGCAGGTCCCGGACACCACCGAGGTCCGCATAGACCGGGAGCGCGGCACCCTCATCCGGGAGGGCGTGCCCGCTATACTCAATCCTCTGGACGCCCACGCCGTGGAAGCCGCCGCAGCCCTGGCGGACCGCCTGGAGGGCCGCGCCACGGCCCTGAGCATGGGACCTCCGCAGGCCGAGGAGGCCGTACGGGAGGCGATCGCGCGGGGCTGCACCGACGGCGTGCTGCTGACCGATCGCGCCTTCGCCGGCTCCGACACCTGGGCCACCTCCTACACGCTGGCCCGCGCCATCCGGCACATGGGCGACGTGGACCTGGTGCTATGCGGGAAGCAGGCCATTGACGGCGACACCGCCCAGGTGGGACCGGGGATCGCCGCCCACCTGGGGTGGCCGCAGGTCACCTACGTCTGCGGGCTGCCGGAAGTAGGTAAGGCGGAATTCGTGGCGGAGCGCCTGACGGAGTACGGCACGGAGACGGTGCGCTGCGCGATGCCCGCGGTGCTGACCGTGCTGAAAGACCTGAACGTGCCGCGCCTGCCATCGCTGCCGTCCCGGATGAAGGCGCGCCGCTGCACGATAGCCGGGCTGGGCGCACAACAGATTGGGGGCGACCCCGGCGAGATGGGGCTCGACGGATCGCCCACGCGCGTGGTGAAGGTCTTCAGCCCGCCGCAGCGCGGCGAGTGCACGATGCTCGACGGAGCCGCGGAGCTGACCCGCATTCTCCGGCAGCGGGGAGGCGACTGATGGCGCTGCACATTGACCACGAGGTCTGCGTCCTCTGCTCGCGCTGCGTCGAGGAATGCCCCTATGCGGCGCTCGAAGAGGCGGACGACCGGGTCCGCGTGACGGAACGCTGCACGCTGTGCGGCGCCTGCGTAGAGGTCTGCCCCGTGAACGCCATCACGGTGGAGGAATCCGAGCAGCCCGCCGGGCCGGAACGCGCCGAGGGGGGCATCTGGGTTTACGGTGAGCACCACGACGGGCACCTCCACCCGGTGGTGTTCGAGCTGATCGGCAAGGCATCCCAACTGGCGGCGGACCGCTCGTGCCCGCTGGGCGTGGCACTGGTGGGACAACGTCTGGATGACCTGGCGGAGCAGCTTGCCGGGTATCCGGTGGACGCGGCTTACCTGGCGGAGCATCCTTCGCTGGGGGATTACCGCGACGGCCGGCACAGCCGCGCGCTGGCCGGACTCATCAACCGCCACCGCCCGGAGATCGTCCTGGCGGGCGCCACCGACCGGGGGCGGTCGCTGATGCCGCGCGTTGCCGTTCTCTGCCACACCGGGCTGACGGCCGACTGCACGGGCCTGGAGATTGACCCGGAGACCGGCAACCTGCTGCAGACCCGTCCGGCCTTCGGCGGCAACGTGATGGCCACCATCGTCACCCGGCAGCACCGCCCTCAGATGGCCACCGTCCGCCCCCGCGTGATGACGCCGCCGGAGCCCGGTCGCGGCGGCAAGCCGCGCATCAGACAGTGGCAGCCGCCCGACGATGCGCTGGAAGGCCCGGATGCGGAGGTAATCGGAGTTACGACAGCGGCCGGGAACACGGTGGACCTGGCCGAGGCGGACGTGCTGGTGGCCGGCGGGCGTGGCCTGGGCGGCCCGGAGGGATTCAAAATGCTCGGAGAGCTGGCCGGCCTGCTCGGCGGCGAGGTGGCCGCCAGCCGGGCGGCCGTGGACGCGGGCTGGATACCCTACGCCCGGCAGGTGGGCCAGACCGGCAAAACCGTGCAGCCGGACCTCTACCTGGCAGTCGGCATTTCGGGCGCCGTGCAGCACCGGGCGGGTATGGGCTCCGCCGACTGCATCATCGCAGTGAACGTGGACCGGGACGCGCCCATTTTCGAGATCGCGGACTACGGCGTGGTGGGCGACTACCGCGAGGTGCTGCCCGAGGTGATTCGCGCGTTGCGGGAGGGCCAAGAGCCGTGAACGAACTGAGGCCGCGCACACTGCAGAGCGAGGGTGTCGAATGCCGCACCATCGCCGACCCCGAACGCATCCGCCGCGCCTACGCCCAGTATCTGCAGGACGAGTCCCGCATGACCGCCGCGGGCGTGGAGGCGCTGCACTTCCCCACCTCCGCCGGGGAAGCGGCGGCCGCCGTGCGCGCAGCGCGGCGGGCCGGACATCGGCTGGCGGTCTCCGGTGGCCGCACGGGCATCACCGGCGCCGCCGTGCCCCTGGGCGCGGAGGAGATACTCTCCCTGGAAGCGCTCAAGGACACCCCCGTCGTCCGTCGCGATGACGCCGGCCGGTGGGTGGCCCGCGTGGCGGCGGGCACGACGCTGGAGGAGTTGGACGACGCCCTGAAGCACGGCCTCTGCGAATACCCTGACGGAAAGCCGGAGGAGCCGCTCTTCTACCCCGTGGACGCCACGGAGATGACCGCCCAACTGGGCGGCACCATCGCCACGGATGCCTCCGGCGCGCGCACCTTCCACTACGGCCCCACCCGCTGCTGGGTGGAGTGGCTGAAGGTGGTCACGCCCCACGGCCGCATCCTGGAGCTGCGCCGCGGGGAGGTCTACGCCGAGGACGGCCGGCTGATCTATGCGCGGGAAGACGGCGAGCGGATCACCCTGGACATACCGGACCTGCCGATGCCCGACACCAAGCATACCGCCGCCTATTACCTGAACCCCGGGATGGACGCCGTGGACCTGTTCGTCGGCAGCGAGGGCACGCTGGGCATAGTCGTCGAGGCGGAGCTTCGGCTTGCGCTCCGGCCGGCCGAACGGCTTTTCCTGATCCAGTTTCTGCCCGGTCCGGATGCGGCAATCGGCCTCGTGAACAGGCTGACCGGCGAATCGTCGCTGGAGCCGCTGGCGCTGGAGTATCTGGGTCCGCGCGCGCTGGGGCTGCTGCGCAGCATCGGCCGGCAAACGCCGGCTTACATGGAAGTCGCGCGGCTGCCGTCGGACGCCGAGGCCGCGGTCTACATGGAGGTCCCGTTTGAGAGCGAAGCGGAACTGGACGCCCTCTACGGGGAAATCGTCGCGTTGCTGAACGCAGAGGGGCTGGAGCCCGAGCGGAGCTGGGCCGGCTTCACCGAGAAGGACCTGCAGGAGATGAAGCGCCTGCGCCATGCCGTGCCGGAGGCCGTCAACGCCATCATCGGGCAGCGCAAAGCCGACATGCCCGAACTCCACAAGGTGGGCACCGACATGGCGGTACCGCCGCCTGCTCTGGGCGAGATGATGGACATCTATGACAGCCGCCTGAGCGCCGAGGGTCTGGAATACGCGACCTTCGGCCACATCGGGGACGGCCACGTGCACGTCAACATCCTGCCCGCAACCGCCGAAGAGCTGGCGCGCGCGGAGGACATCTACGAGGACTTCGCCCGCGAGGCGGTCCGACTCGGCGGAAGCGTGGCGGCCGAGCACGGCATAGGTCGGATCAAAAAGCAGTTCCTGCCCATCCAATACAGCGCGGAGCACATAAACGCCATGCGCGCCATCCGCCGAGCCATAGACCCCGACGCCACACTCAACCCCGACGTCCTTTTCGACATGTGATCCGGCGCCCGCGCTCGGTTCTCCCGTTGGGTTGCAGCATATCACTCAGACGCTTGCATCCCGCGCCGTTTTGCCCTACATTGCACACGATATGTCAGTATTCCCGCGGTTTGGAGCGGATTGGGCATGGAACTGCTCAGCGTCAAGGACACAAGCGAGTTGCTGAAGGTGGACAGACGCACCGTCTATCGCATGATCGAGCGCGGCGAACTGCCCGCCTTCAAGGTGGGACGCCAGTGGCGACTTCGGGCCGGCGACCTGGAAGACTGGATTGACGGCCAACTCAACATGCGGGAATCCGGAGCGACCTACCAGACTGCCCAGACCCTCCTGTTCAGCGAAACAGACAAGAAAGCAACCGGTGCCAGGGCCAGCAAAGCCAGTTTCAGGGATTCCGCATTTTCGGAGAACAACGGACTCCCGGTCCACGGGTGGGCTTCCTGGATTGCCGGGTTCAGTGCAAAATTCGTCGCCGATGTGCTCGACACCTACCTCGAGAACGACGTGGGGCTGTCGGAACGTCAGGTCCTGGACCCGTTCGCGGGCGTGGGAACGACCCTGGTCACGGCTATGATGCGGGGCCATAACACCTGGGGATTCGAGATCAATCCCTATGCGGCCGAAGTCTGTCGGCTGAAACTCGCCCTTGACCGGATCGCCCCGGCCGACTTGGAGCGGACGGTTTCCGACTTCGAGGAATTGGTGCGGAGGGCGATACGGGACGGATCGCCCCCCCGCTCCAGTCCGCCGGAGGGTTTTGTCACACGTTCGGAGTTCTTTTCCCCGACGGTGGAGCGCAAAGTTTTGCTCGTCCAGGACTACGTTGAACAAATCGAGGACCGCTGGATTCGCGGGTGCTTCAGGATTGCCCTGGCGTCGCAGATCGTGTCCTTCTCCAACTACTCGTATGAACCCAGCCTCTGCCGGCGTAAGTCGGCGGGGAAGCGTGCCGTCCACGATGCCCCCGTTGCACGAGTTGTCGCCGCGAAAGTGCGGCAGATGTTACGGGACATAGAAAGAGTGCATGAGGAAATGGAGAGCTACGGGGGCTGGCCTGCGAGGGAGTTCCGGGCAGCGGATTTCTTCGAGGAATGCACCGCCATCCCGGACGGCGGAATTGACCTGCTCGTCACCTCGCCGCCTTACCTGAATAACTATCATTACATCCGCAACAGCCGGCCTCAGGTGTACTGGCTCGGCCTGGCGGATTCGCCGAGTGACCTCAAGAGCGTCGAGAAAGGCAGCTTTGGCAAGTACTGGCAGACGGTCCGCGGGGCCGACGAGATAACCCTGGATTTCCCCATGCCGGAACTGCGCGAAGACCTCGATCGTCTGCGGGAGCGCAACGAGGAGAAGGGACAGTATGGCGGCCCCGGTTGGGCGAACTACGCCGCCACCTACTTCAACGACACACATCGGTTCGCGGAGCGGCTTAGCCGTCTGCTCAGCAAGAACGGTCACGCGGTTATCGTGCTGGGCAACAGCATATTGCAGGGCATCGAATTCAAAACCGATGCGATATTCGGCGATATCTGCGAGATGTGCGGGATGAAACTCGAGGGCATCGAGCTGCTCCGCCGAAAACGCACCGGCAGCAGCATTATCAAGTCTTCGGTGAGGTCCGAAAGCGCCCGGGAGAAGGTTCTGCTCTACGAATCAGCCGTCATTTTGAGCAAACGGTAGCTCCGGCCGGTCGCCGAATCTCTGCAGGTGTCCACGGACTTCCTCCACGATGGTCTCGCGGTTCTCCCGCGGTTCCAGGCGATCCGCCCAGGAACGGCCGGGATGGACGATGTCCCAGCGGGGACGGCGCATGTTTCGGCGTCCGCGTCCGGGAGGATGGTTGCCGAAACCATCCACAACCGTGTTCCACACCGGTCGGAACTTCTGCACCAGGATCTGTTCCGCGAGCCGGATCCAGACGTGCCTCACCCGAAGATACCGACACAGGAACTCGGCGACTTCGAGGTTCTGGGCTTGCCCGATGGAACGAGAGTGCTCGCTCAAGCGATTGTAAAACTTCGTGCCCACCTCAGGGTTTATCTCGTCCGCGCCCGTTCTTGAACCTGGCGGCACCGCTTTGCCGACGTATATCGGAACTCTTGCCTCTGGCCCCGCGATACTCCGATAAGCATCGAGATTCCCGGCGTAGTACAGAGCATATATACCCGCACCGTTGAACGGCTCCAGATCGGCCAGGCGCACCGGAGCGCGATCGAGCAGCGCGCGCACGACACTGGTCGCGATGTTACGGTAGTCGAGAGGGTCGAACGGCCGGGACGCTTCCTCTGACACGGCTCACTACTCCCCGATAGTCCTGCAAGGCATGGGGATAGAGTAGCGGGAGCGGTGCTCATAAATCAACTACCGGCCGCGCGCTACGGCACAGACTTCTTCAATCCGTCGCCCTCCGCGACGGCGTGGGCTATGGCGAAGTCTCGGTGGTGGGTCAGGCTTACGTGGATGCGGCGGATGCCGCGGCTGCGGCTGATTTCCAGGGCGCGGCCGGTGAGGGTTACGGCCGGGGCTCCGAGTTCGTCGTTGGAGACCTCGACCTCGCGGTAGGACACGCCCTTCTGCCAGCCGACGCCGAGGGCCTTCAGGACGGCCTCCTTGGCGGCGAAACGGGTGGCAAAACGCTGCTCGGGGATTGCGCAGCGGCGGCAATACTGCGCCTCGGCCTCGGTGAAGATGCGCCCCACGAAACGCTCGCCGTGGCGCTCGATGGCGGAGCTTATGCGTTCAACCTCCACCAGGTCCACGCCTGTGCCCAGGATCATGGATCACTCTTCCTCTTCCGTCTCTTCTTCTGCGGGCTCATCCTCGGCTTCGGCCGGCCGGTGCTCTTTCGCCAATGCCAGTTGCTCCTCGCGCCGTTCGAGCAGGTCGGGCGCGGCCTTGGCGAAGATGGCCAGCTCTATCTCGTCGGCCATGTCGGGGTTTTCTTCCAGGAACTGGCGCACGTTCTCTTTGCCCTGCCCCAGCCTGGTTTCGCCGTAGGAGTACCACGAACCGGCCCGCTCCAGCACGCCGTGCTGGGTGCCCAGTTCGATGAGGTCGCCCTCGCGGGACAGCCCACAGCGGAACAGCAACTCCGTCTCCACACGCCGGAAGGGCGGGGCCACTTTGTTTTTGGCCACTTTGATGCGGCAGCGGTTGCCGATCGTCTCCCCGCCATCCTTGAGACTGCCGATGCGCCGTAGCTCGATGCGCACGGAGGTGTAGAATTTCAGCGCCCGGCCGCCCGGCGTGGTCTCCGGGTTGCCGAACATGACGCCGATCTTCATCCTGACCTGGTTGATGAAGACGACCGAGGTCCCGGTCTTGGAGATGATGGAGGCCAGCTTGCGCAGGGCGCGCGACATGAGGCGTGCCTGCAGGCCGACCGTCTGGTCGCCCATCTCGCCCTCGATCTCGGCGCGGGGGGTCAGCGCGGCCACGGAGTCCACCACCACCAGGTCCAGGGCGGAGCTGCGCACCAGCGCCTCGACGATGTCCAGGGCCTGCTCTCCGGAATCGGGCTGGTTGATCAGCAGCTCCTCCATGTCCACGCCCAGTCTGCGGGCGTACTGGGGGTCCAGCGCGTGTTCGGCATCCACAAAGGCGGCCACCCCGCCCAGCATCTGCGTCCAGGCCAGAATGTGCAGGGCCAGCGTGGTCTTGCCGGATGCCTCGGGGCCGTAAATCTCGATGGCCCGCCCGCGCGGGATGCCCCCGACGCCCAACGCCAGGTCCAGCGCGGGGGAACCGGTGGGAATGGCGGGGACGTCCAGCCGCGCCTCAGTATCGCTCAACCGCATGATAGCGCCCTTGCCGAAACGTTTCTCGATCTGCTCCAACGTCCGCTCCAGGGCCTTCGCGCGTTCGTCTCCGTCGTTCTTTTCAGCCATGTTCTTCCCGCGTCACCAAAGGTAGGCAACCGAAGAAACCGAATCGCATGTATTGTAGTCGTTTCGGCGGCGATTGCAAGTGCAGAATCACTGTTCGGTGCCGGTGCTCTCGCAGATCCAATCCAGATAATCGGGATTGCCCACGATGATGGGCACCGCAATGATCTCCGGCACCTCGTAGGAGTGAAGCTCCTTGACACGGTCGCACAGGGGCTCGAAAAGCCCCCGGCGGGTTTTCATCAGGAGCAGAGATTCCGACTCACGGGACACCGCGCCCTTCCATTTGAACAGGGAGCGGATGCGCCCGGCGATGTTGACGCACGCCACCAGGTTCTCGTCCAGCAACTGCTTGGCCATCCGTTCCGCCTCGGCACTGCTGCCGCAGGTGACCATCACAAGAATCGCTTCAGCCACGAGTCCATCTCCTTTCGCCATCGAAATGCCTTCTCCAACGCGGTCCTGTACTCGATGTCCGGTCCGCACGCCTCGCAATACGCCCGACACAGCGCGTCCAACTCCTCCTCGGCCAGCCACGGCTTCAGACCCCGCGCAAGCCGTCCCAGGTCCAGCCCGCGCATGAACGTCCGAATCATCGCCGGGCAGAACCGCAGACGCCTGACCCGGCCGGTGACCGCGAAAAGCACGCGTTCCACCCGCCCCTCCTCGCCCGCGCACACCAGAACGTTCTCGGGCCGCAGGTCTCCATGATAACCGGCCGCGCGGTGAAATTGACAGAGCGCGGAGGCAATTGCGCGCATCAGCGCGGCCCGCGCCTGGTCCGACGCATCCCACCATTGGTCGGACAGCCGGCGCGGCAAGGGCAGCCCGCTCTCCGGCCGCTCCAGCACCAGCAGTTGGTCCCAGCGCGCGCCCGTCAGGGCTTCCATGTAGCAGACGGGGAAGGCCACGGGCGCGTCCCGCCTTCGCAACCGCACCAGGGAATGCCACGCCCGGCGCGCCCGCCGGCACAGCCCGCGCCATCGGCGGACCAGGTACGTCCGATCCCCCGGCCCCATCGCCCGCTCCCGCAGGGCGTCGGAGACCTCCCCGGCCGTCGCCTGCGGATCGCAGAGGGCGGTGAAAAACTCCGGGCAACTGTGCCGCGCGGTGATGCGCCCCATGCGGCGTCCCAGTCGGAAAGGCCGCGTGCTGGGCCTGTGGGGGACAGCGGCGTCCGCCCGTCGCACGCCCTCCCCCGCCAGCACACGCCTGGCGGCCTGCAGCACCTGACTGCTGGTGATGCTGGTCATACACCGCACGTGACTGCATCGCCGGCGGCTGCACGGGCGACACGGCACGCGAGCGGTCACCACGAGGCTGCGGCTGCAGAAAGGCCCCGTCTGCACGGGGTCCTTGGGGCCGAACAGGGCCACCACCGGGACGCCCAGCGCAGAGGCCAGGTGCATGGGGCCGGTGTCGCTGCCAATGAACAGGTCGGCCCGCGCC
>CAYVBE010000119.1:0-12925 GCA_964448935.1 uncultured candidatus Brocadiaceae bacterium | reverse complement strand
CTTCTGTCGGTATGGTGTAGCGAACTCGGTACTGGCTTCCACCATTCGCAGGCCGAGCAACCGACAGATCTGGGTCGCCTGGGAGGTCTTCCCGGATTCTTTGTCTCCGGTAATCACCAGATGGGGGTAAGCGCCCCACGCGGGCTTCAGCGCTGCGCCCAGCACGAAGGTCAACACTGCCCGAGTAGTATCGTCCGTGCTCAGGCAGGCCAGGTCCTCGAACACCTGCTTCGGGCCCGTTCGGACAAAGGTTGTACGGTGGTACACGCATTCGTCCGCAAACGGGAACCGGACGTTGTCCCTCATTCCCCACCTGCCGTTGTTGTCACAGAAGGTGCCGACGGTTTGGAGAACCTGGACATCGGGCGGGCACTCACGGATTCCCTGCCTATCGACGAGGTAGTGCAGGTAAGCCCTGAAACCACTCGCCGATGAGATGGTCGTGGAGTTGCCGGCTGCCGCCCTCCACGACGCGACGTCGTAGAGAGACCCCTTGAGCAACCAGATGTCGTGGGGGCCTTCCGTGAGTTCCACCAGCACCACATGGAGCGGCACAGACGGGCCGTGCAAATACCGCCCTTCCACGGTGCGAATGTCGTGGACGAGGAAGTTACAGACCAGGGCGCCCCTCAGGGTGTAGACGGCGCCTTCCTTCTCGAGCAGATTGAGTTCGGCAGGAGACATCTGCCGCTCGTCGTCATCTTCCCAGAACGTTCGTCCGTGGTTCGTTCCCGACCGGCCGTCGTTTCGTTCTGAGTTGTCGGCCCCAATTTCCACGGCAGTATAGCTTCTGATGCCTCGTGGGGTGTTCGTTTGCAGCCAACGGTTCAATACACGTTCGTTCTCAGATCGCATTTTAGTCTCCGCTAAAGTCCTTGTTTGGCCCTCAGGCCGTTTAGCCGTTCGTACGGGTCCCTATCCGCATCGGCCGCTATGTCGCCTATTCATATTAGGGGTTGCTTCCGCCACCATCTTGTGGCATGCACGCGGCAGCCTATTTCAGGCCATGGCCATATTGCACGCTTTCGTGTGTCCGTCGACATCGTTGGCTGCCGCACTATATTGGGTCCAAGAAGCAACCCCCCGGGCTTGCTCATCGAGTTTTTGCCATCACCTCCTTTCCATCGGAACGGGTTCCGACTACCTACCAGGCAGTCGAGGGTTACGCCGTTTCGTCTTCGTCTGTGCCCCGGACACCATAGTGTCTGAGACACCTATTCGCCAAAAAGTGCACTACCCTCGTAGGCATTGCGACGACCTGCTCGCATAGCCCGAGCAGAGGGAGGTGCGAGGAGTAGTACGTTGCGACGACAATAATCCTTTCACCCATGCGCCGATATTCGACACTTTCTTTGTATAGAACGCCTATCATCTGTGCGAGAGTTAGCTCCTCAATTTTGCCCATCGGAGTTTCGAAGTCCTCCAAGGGCTCCAAAGGTGCCACTGCCCCCAGTGCTACTAACATAGGAAAGCTCGCAGCCTGCGGCTCCATTCCTAAGCTAGGCAGGGCCATGAGCTCTCTTGCTTCCTGTCGCAGCCCCTTTGCCCCATCCTCTCTGGGGACATGGAGATCTATCAACGTCTGGGCAATATCTTCCATCTGTTCCATTAGCTTCGAGCCCTTCTCCCGGGCATCGTATATCTCTTTTACAAGCTTCCCTATTCCCTCGTCTTCCGGCATTCTATCTAACGGCAAGTTTTGATACATAAACATTTGATACTCCTACCAAAGATACGAAGATGATTTCCCAAGCCGGCTGTGGCCAGCCGTTCTCTGCGTTACGTCTCCGGATGCACAGGAACGGGACGGTTGCCGTCTTGGCCCACGACTGTCTACCGTTGATACGGCAGACGGCCTCATGTCCTGCCTACGGCCTCAGTTCATTGAATCACCCCCTTCCGAATGGTGTCCACAGTAGCTGCCAAGCCCTCGTGTCGGGGCCTGCGCCCCGGAAGCAGGATCGGGCGGACACGATGTGCAGGGTCAGTCCCCCTGTCGTCTCCATGCCTACCTGTCTTTCCATTGCGCCGAACCCGGCAAAGAAGCTCCGGCTTCCGATGGCAACCAAGGAGGCCCGGCAGAGCCCCCACAGGGCTCCACCGGTCCACTCCAGGTTGACGAGCCACCAGGCTCCGTCAATCGTTGCTTGCCTCACCTATTTCAGCCTCTGAGACCATCCAGATGGTCACGCAGCTCTTGATGAGTCATCTGCAGCACGTCTTCGCAGATGTTCAGCAGGGGCCTGCACTGCTTGAGGGAAAGAGCAGCAGCGACAACGGCCTCTTCGAAATGCCGCTGCTGTACCCAGTCTTCATACTCCAGCCGTATGAATTCGCCCGGAGACATATTGGGGGATCCCTTTTCGAGAAAGACCTGCCCGATTTCGGCCAGGTTAGTTGTGCCCTCGATGCCCTTGTATATCTCCCCGTAAAGGGTCCTGGGGGGCGCCGGCACTTCGCCTTGCTCCCAGCTCCAAAGTATGCTCAGAGCTTCCTGTTTGAGTTCCTCCGGTCCGCCCTCTCGGGGAACTCTCAATTCGTCACCTCTGGGGAGGACGTCCCACAGGGGTGCGAAATATTCTACTGGCTCATGTACATCACCGGTAAGCCTGTTCACGAGTTTGTCGATATCCTCGGCTTTCGGTATCTCATTGTTTGGGAACGTGCAGTCAAAATCCACATCATTGCTCATGTACGGCTCCTTCGGGTTTTGAGACGAATATTTAAGTTTCAACGGCGTGCCGCCGGGCGGAAGACAGAGCCCAAAGCGACATCACCGTGTTCGGCCGTATAAAACGCGTGGTTTGTCTTGTATGTGTTTCCAACCCGGCCATTACCACCTCAGAGCATGGCACCACCTCCCCTCCGTTGATTGTCGGCTTTCTCGAACCGCAGCATCACGCCGTTAGCTGCGCCCTCAGATGAGCCAAAAAAGGTGTGCTTCACTGCCAGTTTCTTCCTCTGCGGCCCCCGCACTGGCGTCGTTATTCGGGGCACCAACCGCATCGCCGTTCGTGGAGCGTGTCGGTGGGCAACGCGTGTGTCGCATGGAGACCCGGAAGGGCATCCGGTGTCGCTGTTGTTTTCGGGAAAAGGCGCCTGGATTGAGCGGACCTGTCGGAGCACCCGTGACGCCTGCCGGCCGCCACGTTTGCTGGCGCGAGCACGCCTGTGGTTCGCCGAACACCGGGGGAGCGACCGGGGGCCATGCCCGAGGCGAAGGTGACAGACCCTCCCCGCACCAGGTGACAGGCAGCGGGATTGCGTTGTTGGGGGGGGGGTGGCGGCTGGGAGCCGTCGGGCAAAGGCTGGCAACGGGCGACCGGCGCTGAGAACTGCACCGGAACCGGTAAAGCCCGTATCCCGCGGGGGGGTGAAGGGGTGAGTAGATTCCCGCGGGTGAGCATTCGAAGGAAAGAAAAAGGCGCCGTATCGGCCTGCCGAGCCCCGATACAACCCTCGAACCAGCGGGGGGCTCACGCCGAAACAACGCCCGATCAATGGTTGCCACGCTACACAACAAAATAGCTCACATCTGAGTCAAAAAGCACCTTGGCGAAACTTGGTGGTTTTTCGCCAGGCGCCCCGGACAACTCAGTGTGGTCCGTGTGGCTACCTATCCGTCGCTATAGTGGACCAGACCACCACCAAGGGTCTGGTCAGGTACATCCTATTGATCTCACGTTGGCATTATACCAGACCCCGACTCCCGATGCAAGTGCGCTTCCCCACTTTTTTGTCGTCTACGGTCTGGGCGTTGCGAAACCGCGTCGGCAAAGCCCGGAAGATAGTCCTATAGCCCGGCCGATATTCCCGGGCCTCCGTCCGCTCCGACAGCTTCTCGACCGCTTCCCATATCTCCTCCCACCACGTTGCCATGTAGCGGTATGTCATGAGCGTCGAGCTGTGTCCGAGTATGGCCTGGGTCACCCGTTCCGGAACATCCAGTCGGGCCGGGTAGGTTGTGCAGGTGTGGCGGAGCTTGTGAAAGCTGAAGCCTTCGAGTTCGGGATACTTGCGACGTAGCCTCCTCAGTCGGCAGTGTAGAGCGCTTCGAATGAACTGCCGGTCATTTTCGCCGACGAAGATGGGGTCGCTCGGCGCGGGTTCTTCCGGTGCCTGGGCCCGGATGATCTCCAGCGCCCGGTCGCACAGAGGGATCCGGCGGGGCCGGTTGCCGCGGTCGCAAGCCAAACGAGCAAGTAAGGACCGAGTGTTGCCTTGGGCAGCCTGTGAGCAATTTCCTCGGAAGCCGGGCATGCGCCAGGCTGTGGGTGGGAGGTCGCGGGAACCGCAGATCCACTCTTGACGAGGCCATGAGTATGTGCTATCATGGCCAACATAGCGACGAGGACCAAGGCCCGAGGATAGTGACTTGGTCCAGCAAAGGTCCGGCTTTGCCGGTGCCTCCGAGTAGCGGTCTTGCGGCCCGTACCATATTGACGTTGACGCCTTGCCACACGACCCGACGGGAAACTGCGAGAGTATGCAGAACCGTGGGTTCGTGCGTAAGGGAGGTCAGATGGGCGGGTTTTTCTTTTGCCGGCAAAGCGTCCGACGTTGGGGAGTGTCCCGGCGCCATGCGGGAGTCCGATGGTGGCGCCCCGGCGGCGGGGACTGCAGTTCGTTGTTCCCGACGGAACCGTGCGGGATCTTCCGCTGCCTTGAACCGATAAGCGGACACGCTACCTCCAGCACCCCCCTTCCCCTGGTGGGGCCGTCTTCGTATGCCACGGCGCCTGGCAGCAAGGTCTCTCGCAATACTGGCGCTTCTTCAGGCGCCAATGCCACGTCGCCAATTGCTGCCCACGGACGTCTGGATCTCCTTGCGAACCGGCCTCCGTCGCGCGGGACGCGGCCGGGCAACCCTGGCGGATCACCCCGAGGAACGTCGGCCCCCCGCGATTGCTACCTTCACGTGCGCCCGCGCCCACACGGCGGCCGCGAGGTAAGGGTTTCGGATGCGCGGCGGGGTCGCCTTCCAGGCATCCCACGGAAGCCTTTTGGCACGGCGCCCCCTCCACTTGCCAGTCGCCGGACGGCTCGAAATGGCACCGTGCATCCACAGTTTCATCCAATCGCCGGCGGCCCGCGGCTGCGAACCCAACGAGCGGGCCTGTTGGCGTTATGCCCGGCCGGATATGCGCACGACAGCCAGGACCCCGTGATTCTGAGCCGGCTGTGGTCTTCCCCGCTCACCTCCGAGAAGCTCCGGGAACTCGGCTTCGACTGCAGCCGGAAGAGTGGCGTACCCGTGACTCCAGCAATCCGGAAAGGAGGTGAAAGGACGCTGCCGCGTGATACCGGCAGAAGGACATGCTCGCTTGGCTCCCACACAATGTGGGAACCGACCGCATGTTATCCAATCTTGATGGATAGGCCGATGAATCTTACAAAGGCCGCGGAACACCTCGGCCTTGCCCCCAGCACCGTGCGAGCCCGGATTCTCGCCGGCAAACTCGAAGCAGAGAGAGACGGGGGACGGTGGGTTATCTATCCGGACGCCCTCAAGCGGTATCGAGCAGGGCGGAAATTTGAAGTTGAGAAGGTCGGTCAAGAGTCGGCGGAGGGTCGGCGTCAGACGCCTGATCCGACCCCCCTGACGCAGACCGAGAAGGCCGTGCTCGAAGAAGCCGGAATTGTCTGGCAATGAGCATCGGCCGGAGACGTATTGCGGCGGCCGTCACCCCCCGTGCAGAACTGGGATGTCGACCGCCGCTTTTCCGGTTGTGGCGCTGATAGCATCCGATAGCAGCAACAGCCAGACGTTTTAGCAGACAGAGCTCACCAGTAGCGCCTGTCAATCGGCCGGCGGTCCAGCGGGGGCTGTGATAGCGCCTGATAGCAAGATTCGGAAAAGCATCGAAACAGCCGACATCCTCGAAAACATCGAAGTTTTGGGGAGACAGCGCGAGGCCCCCGAAATCGCCTCTCGCGGCCTCCTATGGTGTTCTCAGCGCTTCCTGGCGGGTCTGTCTTACAAGCAAGAGGTTCCGGGTTCGAATCCCGGTCCGCCCACCATTGCTTGTTCCTCCACCGCAGGCGCGCTCCTGCGGTCTCCTTTCTGCTCTCTGCCGTTCCTCTTCCGATGGCCTTACCGGTTCCCTTTGCCGCGCCGGGCCTCGATTTCCGCCACGGCGTGGAGCTGCTCGATGACGAGTTCCACCGCACGCTCCGGGTCGTCGGTCAGCTCGAACAAGTCCAGGTCCCCCGGCGAGATGTAACCGCGCTCGAGCATGGGGTCCCGTAGCCAGCCGGTCAGGGGCTCCCAGTATTCCCTGCCGAACAGCACGACGCCGAAGTGGCGGCTGCGTCCGGTCTGCACCAGGGTCAGCGCCTCGAACAACTCATCCATGGTCCCCAGCCCGCCGGGAAAGAGGATGAACCCGACGGAGTATTTGAGGAACATGACCTTGCGGACGAAGAAGTAATGGAACTGCAGCGTCTGGTCCTGATAGGGATTGGGCACCTGCTCGTGCGGGAGGTCTATGTTCAGGCCGATTGAGCGGCCGCCTTTTTCCCTGGCCCCGCGGTTGGCGGCCTCCATGATGCCGCCCCCGGCGCCGGTTATAACGGCGATATCCCTGTCGGCCAGCAGGCCGGCCGTATGCCGGGCGTGTTCGTAGTAGGGGTCCGCCGGGGTGGTGCGGGCACTGCCGAAGATGGAGACCGCCGGTCCCAGGCGCGAGAGCTGCTCGAAGCCGTCCACGAACTCGCTCATGATGCGGAACACGCGCCAGGTATCCGTCTCGGTGAACTCCTTGTCCTGCTTCGAGGCGTCGAGCAACTCGAAATCGTCCCGCACGCTCCCCTCTTGCCAGTCCTGTTCCTTACCATTGCCCCTGTCTTCTTCTTCGCGCATTCATTCGCTCCCTCTGACCGTTCGTAACCACGGGGATTGTACGCTCTGACGCGGGGCCGTGCAAACCGTGACCCGCCGGGCGGTGCCGGGGGCTCACAGAATGCGGTGGGCGGCGCAGCGGCGACGGAGCTCCTCGGCGTCCACCTCAAGACCGAATCCGGGCCGCAGCTCTCTCAAGCCGAAGCGCCCGTCGGGCATCTGCTGCGTGGTACGGGCAGTGACGCACTGCAGGAAATCGTCGCTCTCCTGCGGTTTCTCCAGCGCCTCCACCCACGCGGCCCCCAGGCCGATGGCGATCTGTTGCCATGCCGTGCAGGCCGGTCCGATCAGGCTGTTGTCCCCAATCATGACCTGCGCGCCGAAACTGTGGATTCGACGGGCGAGCGGGACGACGCCGGCGATAGTCCCCATGCAGTCGGGATGCAGGTTATACACTCGGCCCATGCCGGGCAGCAGCGTGGATATGGCTTCGCGCGCCGGGCGGGTGGGATAGTCGGGAATGAGGTCCAGATTGCCGACCATCTCCTGCAGCCGCACCCAGTGCTCGTTGGGCATGCGCGCGGGATCCTCGCATGCGCTCAGGCCGTTCTCGTGCAGTCTCAACAGGTTCGCCGCAAGGGGTTCCAGGTCTTGTTCCGTCTCGCAAGAATAGCCGCCGTTGGCGTCCGCCGTGACGTATGCCTCCGGCCCCATGGCCTCCCGCACGGCGCCGACGACCCGGGTATCCAGCGGGTTGTCCCCGAATATCTTTACCTTGATGTGCGTCGTCAGGTTCTGTTCGATGGACAGGCGGGCCTTGTCGGCGGCGGCTGCCGGATCGGATTCCAGAACGCAGAACAGGCCGGGCACCGGGTCCCGTCCCGTGAGGCCCAGGAGCGTGACCGCAGGGGTGTCGAGCAGGCGGCCGGCCAGGTCCAGCAGGGCCATCTCGGCGCACTCGCAGTGCGCGCGGCCCCAACCCTCCGGGCCACCGGTCACGTAATCCACGGCCGCCGGCGCCGACATGCCCCTCAGTTCGGCATAGCAGCCGCCCCAGTCGGCAGGGTCCAGGTCCGGCCGGTTGGACGCCCCCAGCATCTCCGACCAGGCAGACCGACCCCCGGCTTCCAGCCGCAGCACCCCGTGCTGGCGGTTACGCCAGGAGCCGAAGCTGAAGTTGCGTTGCGCCTGGACGTTGATCAGGTAGAGTTCCACCACGTCCACAACTGCACCGATATCGGCGATTCGGCCCTGCAACGACGTTTCCATCTTTCTCCTCCCGCGCGAAACTTCACTCGCGTTCAAGGGGCGGCAGGTCCTCGAAATCGGGGATGTCTGCAAGATACAGGTTGCCGTAGCCGGACCGGTCGCTGGTGAACAGCACCTGCCGGCCGTCCGGGCTGAAGCGGGGGTGGACGTGCAGCCGCTGCATGTGCTTGCTGCAGCGGTGTTCGCAGAGCACGCGAGGGCCCTCGTAACCGTCGCCGCTGCGGCGCCAGAGGCGCAGCTCCGCGCCGCCGTCTCCCACCACGAGGTCCCCGTTCCGGGAGTGCATGTGCCCGGTTTCGGCGGCCGTGGTAGCCTCCATCTGTTCCGCGCCATCCGCGCCGATGTGTCCGAACAGGTTTGGGCCGTCCGGATGGCGCCCGTGGTAGCCGATGGTCTCGCCGTCGGCGAACCAGTACTCGTGCCCCACGCTCTCGTCGCCCTGGCGGGGGCGGATTTCCCAGGCTTCACCGCTTGCGATGTCCATCCCCCAGATTCGGTTGTCCACCAGGTTCCATGGCCCCTCGTGGCAAAACGTGATGAGGTCCGCCCGCGTGGGGGAGGCGTTGACATGGCCGATCCAGCACTGCTCCTCGCGCACAAGCCCGGGGTCGCCGGTCTCCGTACAGACGCGCAGGATGCGGCAGAGCGGGTCGGCCCGGAAGTGTTCTTCGAACCCCACGTAGCCGTGGCCCAGGTCCAGCCGCAGCCGGTCGGACAGGTCTTCGATCAGGACGGTCACGAGCGATGCTCCGTCGGCGACACTGCTCACGTTGCCCGTCCGGAAACCCTCGGGCGGTTCATAGAGCAGCCTCAGGTTCCGCCCGGCCAGGTCCAGCGCCATGAGCTGCCGATTGCACCAGAAGTACAGCTCGTCCCGCGCGGGGTTGAGGCTGCTGTTCAGGCCGGGAGGGCCGGACTTCAGGTCGGTGAGCTGGACTATCCCGCCGCCCTCCAGGTCCACGCTGAACCAGTTGGTGCGGTTCTCGCGGTCGGACATGAAGACCAGCCGCCGCCCGCCGTCCCACCAGCCCGAACTCGTGAAATACGGGTGGTTGCTGTGCCCTTTGTAGTCGGTCAGTTGCCGGACGTGCGCTTCGCTGACCGGATCCTCGTATTCCTGCCATTCGGGGCCGTACATGTCTCCTGCCGCCATGTGCCTCTCCCGGAATCAAAGCAACGGGGGGCGCGCTATTCGCCGCCGAACATCGCCTTCGCGTCCTCGAGTATCTCCTCAGTGTGGCCGGTGCCGATGCGCGTGACGCCGATCTCGCGCACGCGCAGGATGGCCTCCAGGTAGCCCACGCCGCCGGCGGCCTTCACCTGCACTTCGGGGTCGGAGTGCTCGCGCATGAGGCGCAGGTCGTGGTCCGTGGCGCCCTCGTAGGAGTATTTGCCGTCCTCGCCCTTGACGAAGTTGTAGCCGGTGGAGGTCTTGACGAAGTCTGCCTTCACCTTGCTGCATATCTCGCAGAGCCTGATCTTGTAGCTGTCGTCCGGCAGCAGGTCGTTCGCGAAGATGACTTTCAGCACCACGTCGCGCTCGCCGGTCACGTCGCGCAGGGCGGCCACCTCGTCTTCGACGTATTGCCAGTCCTCGCCCAGGACCTTGCCGATGTTGACCACCATGTCCACTTCCTGCGCCCCGGTTTCGATCACGTTCAGGGTCTCGGCGATCTTGATCTGGGTGGGGCTGTTGCCGTGAGGGAAGCCGGCCACGGTGCCCACGCGGACTTCGGAATCCGCCAGGCACTCAGCCGCCAGGGGCACGGCATAGGGCTTCACACAAACCGTGGCGCAGTGGCAGCGGTCGGCCAACTCGCAGCCCTCCCGCAGGCCCTCGTCCGTCAGGCCGGGGTGGAGCAGCGAGTGGTCTATCATGTTCATGATTTCCAGCACCTTGTTCATCTTTCTCCTCCCGTTGAGGTCAGTCGTAGTCAATGCCGGCCGGGCTGAGGTCCAGATCGTCGTGCAGGCACGCGCCGTTGGTCTCCATGACCTTCTTGTAGTAGAACGCGCTGTCCTTCGGCGTCCTTTCGAGCGTCTGGAAATCGGTGTAGACCAGGCCGACGCGGATCTTGTAGCCGAAGGCCCACTCGAAGTTGTCCATGATGGTCCAGTGGAAGTAACCTTTCACCGGCACGCCGTCGTCCACGGCGCGTTCGAGTTCCAGCAGGTAGGAGCGGATGAAGTCCACCCTCTGCGGATCGTGTACGCGGCCGTCGCTCATCACGTAGTCGGGGTTCTGGTGGCCGTTCTCGGTCACCACGATCGGATGACCGTAGCGTTCGTAGAGGAAGCGAGCGGCGTAGTAGATGCCGCGGGGCAGGATGGCCCAGTCGCTCTGGGTGGTCATAGGATAGCCGGGCGGATGGGGGATGGTCTCCGGCCGGCCGGCCTCGCCGGCACGCGCGAGTCGGGACGTGTAGCAGTTCATCGCGCAGACATCTATCGGCTGGGAGATCAGCTCCATGTCGCCCTCCTTCACGTCCGGCGCATCGCTGCCGTACATCTTTAGCCCGTCCTCCGGGTAATGGCCGAAGTACACCGGGTCCAGCCACCAGGTGTAGGAGAAGACGCTGCCCTCCGCCGCCCGGAAGGTCAGTTCCCTGGCCGCCTCGACATCCTCTTCCTCGTCGGTGACGGGACAGTATCGGGAACCCGCCGGCACCAGCCCCACGCTGACGTCCTGCCGGGCGCACTGCCGCAGCACGCGCACGGCCTTGCCGTGGGCCAGCAGCGCGTTGTGCCCGGCCTCCAGCACCTGGCCGAAGCCCAGCTTCAGCCCCGGCGCGTGCTCGCCGGTGTGGTGGCCCAGCCCGATGAAGCAGGCCGGCTCCAGGATGGTGAACCAGTTCTTGACGCGGTCGGAGAGCCGCTCCACGACGACCCGCGCGTAGTCGGCGAACCAATCCGGGCTGTCCGGATTCAGCCAGCCGCCGCGTTTGAACAGCGCGTAGGGGTAGTCCCAGTGAAAGAGCACGATCCACGGCTCGATGCCGGCCTCCAGCAGCGCGTCCACCAGACGGTCATAGAAGCCGATGCCCCGCTCGTTGACCTCGCCGGTGCCCTCCGGCAAAACTCTCGGCCAGGAAATCGAGAAGCGGTAGGCGCCGACGCCGAACCGCTTCATCAGGGCCACGTCCTCCTTCCAGCGGTGGTAGTGGTCGCACGCCACATCGCCCGTGTGCCCCTGCCAGACGGCGCCGGGCTGATGGGAGAAGACATCCCACACGGACAGCCCCTTGCCGCCCTCGTAGGCCCCTCCCTCGATCTGGTAGGAGGCGGCCGAAACGCCCCAGGTGAAGTCATCGGGAAATGGCATCGCGTCAGCCCTCCTCCAGGATGTCCGGGTTGTCCATGAACGCGTAGCAGAGCAGATGGACGACGATCATGTGGCCGTCCTCGACCAGGCCGCAGTGCTCGGATTCGATCACGATGGTCTTGTCCGCCAGATCCGCCAGAGGTCCCCGAGCTCCGCCCACGAGGGCCACGGTGTACAGGCCATTCTCGTTCGCCCACCGCACGGCACGCACCACATTCTCCGAGCTGCCGCTCACGCTGAGGGCCAGCACCACGTCACCCGGCTCGGCGTAGTTCTGGAGCTGCCGCACGAACACGTCCTCGTAGCTGTAATCGTTCGCGAGGGCCGTCATCCAGCCGACGGCTTCGTTGAGGGAGATTATCTTGAAGCGTTCCCCCACGATGTCGGAGGCGCCCTTGCCCAGGTCCATCACCAGGTGTGAGGAGGTGGTGCCGCTGCCGCCGTTGCCGAAAGCGAAGACGCGCCGCCCCTCCCGCAGTGCCCCCTTCAGGTCCTCGATGACCTCCGCCACCTGCGCGGCGGGGATGGCGCCAATGACGTCCTTCAACCGTCCCAGATAGCCTTCAATCCATTCTTTCACGCTTCCTGTGCTCCTGTTAGTCTCAAGTTAATCCGTTTCCGAAGCCTTCCTTATGGCCAGCAGCAGAGCGCCGACGGCGATAACGTCCTCCCCGAGTTCCGCGATGGCGATGCGCGGCGGGGGCCGGTAGGCGGGATGCACGAACCGCGGCAATTCTGTTGCCACGGCCGACCGCAGGGGCTCGCCCATCAGGCTCAGCCCGCCGCCCAGGCAGATGATCTCCGGGTGCAGCAGATGCGTCACATGCGAGAGGCCGAACGCCAGGTCCTCAGCGGTCTCCTCCAGTATGGCGCACGCGCCCACATCCCCCTCCGCGACGGCGGCCGCCAGGAACCGCGCCTCGCCGCCTTCCTCCTCTCCCACCAGTTCCGCCAGCGCGCTGTCGGGATGGTCGGCGATGTATTCGCGTATCTTGCGGTCCACGGCCCAGCCGCAGCATTGCGACTCGACGGTATCGCCTTTTTTGCTGAGCGCCTGCAGGCCGACTTCGGACTCGCCGGGCGGCGCGCCGTGGTAGATGGTTCCATCGGCCACCATGCCGCCTCCGCAGCCGCTGCCCAGGGTGAGGAAGCAGACGTGGCGGTATTCGCGCCCGGCGCCCTTGACGGCCTCGGCCAGGGCGCCCGTATTCGCGTCGTTCTCCAGCGCCACGGGCAGGCCGGTCAGTTCCTCCAGCCAGGAGACGATGGGGTAGTCGGCCCAGCCCTCGACCTGGTTGGAGGTAGCCACGGTGCCCTGCTCGACGTTCACCGGTCCGCCGAAACCGATGCCGGCCGCGCTGCAGTCGCCCTCGGCGTCCAGAAACTCCCCGACCACCTCTTCCACCTGCTCTCGGATGCCCTCGGCGCCGCGGTCCCGGTCCACGGTCATGCGGCGGCGCTCCAGTATCTCGGCCTCCGCGTCGCCCAGAACC
>CAYVBE010000118.1:0-13008 GCA_964448935.1 uncultured candidatus Brocadiaceae bacterium | reverse complement strand
ACGGGTACGTCCCCGGCGGGGAAACGGGTGTTTGCCCGATGGGGAAAATGGACAGCGAGACTGCCGCCTCGCGGGCTGCCGTTTCGCCCGAAGGGCGCAGGCATATTAGCCCGGGGTTGAACGCCGAAGGCGATCTACCCCGGGTATGGTGAGGAAAGAAAGCGAGGGTTCCCCTGAATGGGGTGCCCGCCGGGTCTTCGAGGGTTCTGGCGAACTCGCTCGTGGGGGCGTAGAAATAGGGAAGCGTTGCGTGACGGAGCCGACTGGCCGCCGGCCGATACTGCTTGAGAAACCGGGGCCTCGTCTGCCCCGCTCAATAAAGCGAACGAAAATGTAGTGAAGACTTTTGCGCTGAATCGGCCCGAGTCGGCTACGGGCGTCCGCCGGCAAGATATGGCTGATTCAGACCGTCAGAAGGCCAGCGGTGGGGGATCAGGACTTCCTCCCCGGGGCCGGTTCTTGAGTTCCCACTTCCACGGCTTCAGCTCCCCCAACATGCGGTCGGCGGCCGTGGCCCAGGGGGTGTTCTTGTGGTCTTCTTTGACCTTCTCCAGCAACTGGCGCGCGCGGTCGTATTGTTGTCTTGCCTCGCTGCCACCCCGGAGGTCGCGCGGCATTTTGCCGTCGCCGAAGACCACCCACTTCGTCTCCGGTATCTCGCGAGGCAGTTTTTTGAGGGCCTCCGCCATGGTGGCCTGGTATTGCTGCAGCAGGAACTGCAGGCGGACAAGTTCGGCCAGAGTCAGGTCGGCGTGGGCCTGCCAGCGCATGGCATTGCTGCCCTCCAGCTCGACGGACTTCAAAAGGTCATTGAGGCGTTCTGCCTTTACCTCGCAGAAACGGTTGGCTGCTGCGGCGCGCTGGATTTGCTCCTCAATCGCCTCCCGTGTGCCCAGATGGTCATCCAGGTAAAGTTCTGGCACCTTCTCCCAAATGGCGAACAACTCCTGCTTCAGATCATTCTTGCGGACTCTCTCGACGTACTTTGTTACGGAACAAAGGTCCGGTCTGTAGCGCGCGTAGAGCTTTTCCTCTTCATAGTCCGTCTCTCCCTCCAGGTCGAAATATACCCCGCCGGTGGCCATAGCCATGCGGTTGAGGGGATACATGCCGAACCCGGACTCGATGTTACGCAAGTTACCTCCCCAACGGCTGGAGCGCCAGCGGTTTCCCGGCTCCCAGAGTTCGGGCATGGGGGACTCGGGGCCGGCCAGGATGAGCTGGCTCACTGTCTCGCCTTCAAAGCCGCGGATACGGGCGCGATCCTCCGGGCTGAGTATCTTCGGGTCCAGCTTCATGCTGACGCGCTTGCGGGGGAGGCCGAAGGTGCTCCCGTAGCCGAAGACGCAGAGGGTGGCATCGGCGCGCACGAGCTGCCGCGTTACGCTTTCGAGTGTAGTACCATCCCTAACGTCATCGCCGGTTTCATCGCTCATTACGGCAATAACGAGGTGTTCGTAGTCGTCATCATAGCGCCTGACAACCGCCGAAATGGCCGCTCCCACATTCTCGCGGCCCGTGGTGTCAATGGTAATGCTCCTCAGTGCGGCCTTCACCTTTTCCATATCGCTGGTGGGTGAGCATGCGAAGCGGTACCGATCGGCGTAGCTGATCGCCACCCACTGTACTCGGTCGCGCACGTCTCCGGCCAGGTTGAGGTCCGTCTCCTCGAAGTAGTGGTCCATGCGCTGGATGAATTCCGGCAGGTGCTGGTAGATGATGCTGCGGGATCGGTCTATCAGGAAGGCGACCAGCGTGCGCCGGCTGCGGGCCGAATTGAGCGTGATGACCGCGAACTGGTCCACCGCGCTGGCCATGCCTTTGGTCTTCTTGCTGACGGCGAAGCTGATGGGGGCCTCGTGCCCCACGGGCTCGAAATCGTCGGCCTGCCCGGCCCGCATGGCCTCGTCCATGGCCAGAACGTCCACCCGCTCCACGTCCACCTGCTCCATGCTCTCCCGCGCGGAATCATAGGTCTCCGCCTGCGCGACGCCCAGCGCGCCGGGTTCGCTCTCCAGCAGGTTTTCCTCGCGGCGCATGGGGCGCAATTCGGCGGTCACCTCCACCTCTTCCACCTCCAGCACCAGCCGCTTCTGAGGGGCTTCGACGCGTGTGGCGGTAAAGGCGGCAAGGGCACCCAGCACCAGGGCGTGGAACGCGATGCTGAACACCAGGAAAGGGCTGTCGGAGACCAGCCTGTGGATCAGCCGGACCAGGGGGCTGTGGTGCAGGCCCCACCGGAAGCGGAGTTCATAGTCCCTTCGGCTTCTTGCGGGTTGGCTCTTGCCTTGTTTGGGGTCTTCGGTCTCGGCCACGGCGCACACCTCCTTCGCTGGCGGAACGACGCCGCGTCACCATCGGCGCGCGGGACGCACGTATTATATTTTACAACTCGTAAGCTTGCAACCTCTTCGGGCTCAGCCGGTTGCCGTCATCCGGCGTCCGGGTCCTTGCTCTCCTGCGCCGGGGCGGAATCGCCGATCTGCAGGCTGATGCCCCGGAACTTCTCTTCCGATTGGACGGGCGAGCTTTTCCGGCTTCCGGCCTTCAGCAGGGCCACGGCCCCCGCCACCAGGAACAGGCCGCCCAGCACGGTCCAGATTGCCCAGTCGGGCACGTCCTGCAGGATGCGGCTGACTACGGACCGCGGCATGGCGGCGCCCGAGCGCCGGCCCAGCGTGCGGCCCACCAGCAGGGGCGTCACCATCTCCTCCCCGCCGCGGGTGGGGTATTTTATCAACCGGTAGTACATGCCGGCCAGCACGGCGATGTCCTCGCGTTGGATGGCCGGGCGCGGCGGCTCGACGCAGTAGAAGCTGTACCACCGGCCGTCGGCGTCCTGGATCTGACCCTCGTACAGGCTTTCCACCCCGATGGGCTGCAGATCCACGTCCCGACGCGTGACAAAGCGGCGCAGTGTGCCGCGGAACAGGCAGATGCGGCCCACCAGCTCGCGCCGGGTGGCGGGGTCCGCGAAATCATCGTACTCCACCGTGCGGTCCGCGCGGGCAAGGAGGTCCTGCTGGGGGATGTCCTTCAGTTCGGTCAGGATGGAGAGGAGTTCGTCCCGGTCCACAACGCTAACGAGCGCGCGTGTGCGGCCGACCCGCCGGTTGGTGGCCACGCGCTCCGAGCCGGTCAGCTCCTGCGCGGGCATCAACTGCGGCCCGAGTGAAGCGGCATCCACCTCATGGGGTTCGGTCTCGGGCGGCTCGGGTTCCGGCGGTGGGGTCTGGGGCGGTTCGTCTTCAGGCTGCTCATCAGGGGCGGGGCCCTCGGGCGCGGCGGGTGGGCGGTCTTCCAGCGTCAGCCCCTTGCCGCCGTCGGAGCGGCGCAGCTCCATCCACAGCATGCCCGCCACTACGGCGGCGAACAGGGCCGCTGCGATCATCACTGCGCGATGCATGGTTCGGTAATGAGATGCCATAGAGTCCCCGCCCAGTCCTCCTGGAAGAACAGCCGCAAGCGCTTCGCACAAGTTCCTTTACGGATAAAGCACCGTGCACTATAATGCGCACGAAGTCTGCTGTCAATGACGTTTGCCGGTCCGGCCGGCGGTCGGGCAGGTTGCCGTCCCCGAAGGCGGCGCAGTGTGGCGAGGGAGCAGCGAGGAGGATTCGACGGTATGCGAGCAACTCTACTTTGCGCAGTGCTGCTGATCTGTTGTGTGGGGGCGACGGGTGCGGACGCGGCTTCGGCGCAGCATCCGGAACTGACGTTCGGCATGGGCCTGGTCGAGAGGGGCTACCGGTCGCTGGCCGCCGAACACCTGGGCCGGGTGCGCCGCATGGACTTCCTGCCGGAGGCAGTGCGTACGGAGGCCATGCTGCGGCTGGCGCGGCTGTGCCGCGAGATGGGCAACGACGCGGCCGCCGAGGGGGACAATCAGGGCAAGCTGGATTACTACCAGCGTGCCGTGAAGCAGTACGAGGATTACCTGGAGAGGGTCGGCTCTTCGATCGAGCGGGAACAGCGCAGCATACTGAACCTCGAACGCAGCGACCTGTGCCAGAGGGTGGGGCGCCACCACCTGCTGGGGTTCGAGTTGACCGTGGAGCCGGAGGAGAAGGTCGAGTACCAGCGGGAGGCCCGCCACTGGCTGAGCACGGCCGAGGAGAGCCTGGCGAAAGCGGCCGAGTACCTGGTGGAGCGGCGCGACGCCCTGAGAGACCAGGCCCGCACGGATGCCGAGAAGGGGCACTACCGCGAGGTGCGCGAGCTGACCGCCCGGGCGCTCCTGCGGCTGGGGCAGAGCCGGTACTTCCTGGCCAAGACGTTCGTCGAGAGCGCCGAGGACGAAAAGCGCGACCGGAAGCTGCAGGAGGCCATGGAGCCGCTGACGAAGCTGGCCGAAGAATACGAGATGTTCAATGTGCGCTACACCGCGCGGCGGTATCTGGGCCTGTGCTACAAGGATCTGGGGAAGTATGAAGAGGCGCTGGCGGAGTTCGACAAGGCCCTGCAGGCCCACCGGTTGCCCGCCACGGAGTGGATACTGCGCCGCGCGCGGCTGAACATGGCCGAGACTTACCGCGAGGCGGGGAAACCGGAGAAAGCCATGGTGACCGCCGAGGTGCTGCTGGCCGACCTGCGCTACTGGTTGTCGGTGCAGCGCGATCCCCGCACCATTGACATGCTGTTCGCCGCCGAGATCGAGCACGCCGAGGGCCTGGTGGACCGGGCCAAAGAGCTGGTCAAGAAGGGCAAGCGCCAGGAAGCCGTCTCCGACTACCAGAAGGCGGTCAACAAGGTGAGCGAGATCGCCGCCAACACCCGCACCAAATGGTCGCGCAATGCCAAGGCCCTGCTCGATCTGTGGGTGGAGCAAAGCGGCCAGATCCTGCCGCGACCCATTCAGGAGGAGCCCAACGTCCACACCTACCTTGCCAGGGGATGGCGCCTGTGGGACGAGCAGCGCTACGCGGAGTCCATTCGGGCCTTCCGCAACGCCGTGGAGAGTGCCGACCCCGAGCTGTATGCCGCAAACCTGCTGCCGGAGGCATGGTATAAAATCGGCGAGGCATACTACCGGCTTTCCGGACAACAGTACACCGGCGGCAAGTATAACTACTACTACGAGGCCGGCACCTGCTTCGAGCACGTGGCGCGCGCCTACCCGGAGGCGGAAAACCACCTGGCCGCCCATGCCGCGCGCATGGCCAAGGATTTCTACGGCGCTCTGTTCAAGCAGACCCGCAAGATGGGGCGGGAGCTGGCCTATGACGGGCGCCGCTATCGCCGGAGCCTGGAATGGTTCAGCAACCGCTTCCCCGAGCACCCGGACGCCGCGCGGGCGTTGTTCCAGTCCGCCGAGCTGGCCAGAACGCTGGAGGAGTATCGGGAGGCGGCCCGCATCTACGCCGGCGTCAAGAAGGATCATCCCGGTTTCTACGAGGCCAGATACCGGGCGGGCCTTTGCCTTTACCTAGAGGCCATGCGCCTCTACGAGGCCGAACAGCCCGATACGGAGACCATCGGCGAGGTGCTGCAGGAGGCGGCGCAGCGCTACGAGGACTACGTGGGCTGGTTCGCCGACAACAGCGCCTACCTGAGCGCCAAGGAGCTGGAAGTGGCCAACCTGTGGGTCGCCAAAGCGCGCCTGGGGCTGGGCAGGATGCTGGTGCATGAGGTATGGAGCCACGGCCGCGATCGGGAGGAGGGCGCCCGCCGGGCACTGGAGTTGATGGCGGACTTCCGGGAGGATCATCTGGAAGGCGTCGGGCGGGATGAGATGCAGGACGAGATGCTGCCCCATGCCTTCATGGTCCGGATTCAGGCCTACCGACGTCTGGGGGAGCTGAAGTCCGCCGAGAAGTTTGTGGACGCCATCGTGGAGCGCTACTCGCGCCATCGCCTCAGCAGCCAGGCCGCCAGCCTGCTGGGCTATGCCTACCTGCAGCGACGGCGCGAGCTGACGGAAAAGGGCGGCGACCAGGCCCTGGCGGAGGCCGCATCGCAGAAGGCCGGGCAGTACCTGCAGAAGGCCGTGGAACTGAATCCGGCCCAGGACCTGGCTGCCTACCTGGAGATCGCCGGCCAGCTATACGTGGGCGAGAACTTCGAGCAAGGGCTCACGATACTGCGCACGGGTCTGGAGCGCAACCCCATCGAGGGCGGTCAGCCAACACGCGATCAGTTGCGCGTGATGGAGGCGATGGCCACGGGTTACCGCGAGATGGAGGAGTGGCAGAAACTGCGGGCGCAGGCCGAGAAACTGACGGCGGTCCAGCCGCGCAACGTGGACTACTGGATGGACGTGGCAATGGCGCTGGAGAAGCAGGAGAGATGGCCCGAGGCCATCGAGGCATGGCGCGCCGCCAAGTCCAGGGCCGGCACGGCACGGGATGCCGAGTTCCGTTCCACCATCCATCTCGCCCGCTGCTACGCCCGGTCCGGGCAGGGCGATCACGGCTTCCGCGTGGCGGGCTGGTTCCTCATGTCGGACTCGAAGTGGATGGGCGATCCCGAGGAAAGCAGCCAGGTTCTGGAGTTGTTCGAGGAGTCCTTCGACGACCGTTTCGGGAAACTGGGCAGCTTCGCCATCCAACTCGTGCAGGAGGACATCAACCTGCTGCGCAAGCCGGAGAGCAGGCGCTTCGTCAACGACCTGATCACCGAGCACTGCTCGGAGTTCAGCGACGAGTTGAAGAAGCTGCAGCGACAGGCCCGGGTGGAACTGCGCACGGGCTGACCTTTTACAGGTGCGTCACGCCCAGGCCCGCCAGCGCTCCTATCAGCGCCCCCACCGCCACGTCGCTGGGGTAGTGCAAGCCGAGCACCAGCCGCGACAGGGCCACCAGGGCCGTGAAAGGCACCAGGGCGCACGCGAGCGTCGGGTAGGCCGTCACCACGATCACCGTGAATGCGACCGCATGCATGGTATGGCCGGAAGGGAAGCTGTACTCGTCCAGCGGGGCGATGGAAAGGTAGAACTGGCTGTCCGTTTCGAAAGGCCGCGGCCGTCCGGTGGTGGCCTTCAGAAGCTTGTACAGGGCCACACAGCCCACGCCGCTCAACAGCATGCGGCCCACCGTCGGCAGTGCGCCGCCGCCGTGCCAGACCACCAGCAGGGCTGCCAGGAAGTACCATACGTAGCCGTCGCCCAGACGGCTGATGGCGCTGAAGAGAGTGCTGGCGGCGGGATAGCGGTTGGCCCTGTTGAAGGCCAGGCAGACGGGCAGCTCGAGGCTGCTGATGCGGCCCTGCACGGCGTCATGGGGCATGTCTGTCACCGTTCCCATGCTCCTTCACGCATTGAAGGAGAACCGTTTCGAATCTCTCGCAGACGTTGGCCCAACTGATCTGTTCGGCGGCGGCGCGGGCTTTCCGCCCGAGATAGGTGATGCGCTGCGGCTTGCGGATGAGGGCCACGGCGCGCGCGAGGAACTGCTCCTCGTTGCCGAACTCCACCAGCACGCCGGTCTTTCCGTCCACCATGTGCATCTCGGCCGCTGCGTAGCGGTAGGCCACGACGGCCAGTCCGCTGGCCATCGCCTCGAGGGTCACGTTTCCGAACGTCTCGGTGACGCTGGGGAACAGAAAGATGTCGCCGGAGGCGTAGTGGCGGGCCAGGTCCCGGCCGGTGCGCCAGCCGCGGAAGACGAAGTCCGGGTGTCTCCGCTCCAGACTGCTCCGCATCGGTCCGTCGCCCACCAGGATGAACTTCGCGCCGGGTTCCTCCTTCTGCATGGCCCGGAACGCGCGGACGGCGAGCCGGAGGTTTTTCTCCTCGGCGATACGTCCCACGTAGAGGACCGCCGGGTCAGCGGCGTCCAGTCCCCAGGAGCGGCGCAGCTCGGGCGCGCGGTGTTCCGGGGAGTAGAGGTTGGTGTCCACGCCCCGCGAGACGACGCTGACGTGGCTGTGGCCCTCCGCCTCGAGCCGTTCCTTCATCTGGCGGGTGGGGCAGACGGTGCGCTGCGCCCGTTCGTGAAACATCCTGAGATAGGCGGCGACCAGGGGCTGAAGATAGCCGAGGTGATAGTGGGCGCTGTACTTGTGGAAGTTGGTGTGGAAGCCGGACACCACGGGAATGCGCTGTCGGTTGGCCACCATAAGGGCAGAAAGACCAAGAGGGCCCTCCGTGGCGATGTAGACCACGTCGGCAGGATGGGATTTCCAGAGTTTCGTCAATGACCGGGCGGCCGGCAGACCGAATTGCTGATTCCGGTAGCACGGGATCGGGAGACCCGGCTGAGGTATGACATCCAGCCTGTCCCCCGTGCTCGGTTTGTCGCTGGAATCCTGCTGCGGGCGGACGAGCTGAACGCGGTGATTCCGCTCCAGCAGGCCGCCCAGCAGCCGGTCCATTGTCATGGCGACACCATTGACGTCCGGAGGGTAGGTTTCTGTGACGATGGTCATCTGGAGAACCCCCCTGGCTTGCGACACGCTCCGTGTCGTTGTCTCAGCTACTGCCATGGCGTTCATTTGGCGCGCCTCCTCCGGGGTGCGCAGGAGTCAGCGCGTCTCCGTAAAGTGTCTGTTGCTAAAGGAGCACTTCGTGCAGGTGCGAGGCCGCGTTACACTCGGCCGGTGCTTTTTCTGCATCGGCCGGGGAAAGCGGGCAGGCCACCGTCTCCGCCTCGATATCGCTCTGCCGCAGGCGCTCGCGCTGGGTTTCGGTGCGGACGACGACCCGGTCGGCCAGTCCGGTGAACCAGTCGGCGTAGCGCCGCGCCAGCCGGCTCAGGGATTGGTCGGGGGCGGTCCGTTCCAACTCGCCCTGCAGGTCATGCGGGTAGAGGACGGTCACCTGCAGCCCCAGAAGGCGCGCGGCCATCATGGCCGTCAGCCCCAGCGGCCCGGGCCCGGTGGTCAAGACCTCGTTGAACTGCATCCGTTCCACGTACTCGACCACCTCCAGGAAGGGCGGGAAGGGCAACTGAACCGGTGGCTGCGAGGGCAGGGCGAAGAACCCGACGGGCGCGAAGTTCTCCACCGGCAGCCCCAGCGTGGGCGGCTGCTCGCAGCACGTAACCACGGTCAAGTCGGGGTCGGCCGAGGGCAGGGCGGCCTTCACGAACTCGACGGCGCGGTCGGGCCGGCCCCCGTCCATCAGGGTGTCGGCAAGCCATACTTTGCGATTCTCGCTCCGTACGGCGTCCCGCACGCCGAAACGCACGGCGGCGGCGTGGACCAGGGCCTGGTTCTTGTGCCGGCTGCCGAACGCCGCCAGGTAGGGCGCGATGCCCAGGCCAAGCGGGGCCAGGGAGGCCAG
The DNA here is from genome assembly GCA_964448935.1 of uncultured candidatus Brocadiaceae bacterium. GTDB lineage: Bacteria > Planctomycetota > Brocadiia > SM23-32 > SM23-32 > CAYVBE01. Next base: position 3,788 of record CAYVBE010000118.1, on the reverse strand, counting down.
CGTCTGGATGGAGTTGATCAGGTCCCCTTGCTGCGCGTGCTCGATGCATCTGTTCAGAAACGAGAAGCTCAGGCCATGGCACAGGTGGCAGGCCGTGCGGAAGGCCCGCTCGTCGCCGGGCAGGTGGTGCTGCTCCGCGTCGGTCTCCTCACGGTCGGCCATCAGCTGCTCGGAGGCGTCCACCAGCATCCTCTCCGTGGGGCTCAGCGTCTGCTTGCCCAGCGCCAGCGCAAACCGTTTAAAGGCATTGCTGAGCTTTGCGCCCCAGGTGGTCGAGGAAGGGCTCTCAGTGCCCAGCACCTTCTCGAAGACGGCGCCCAGCAAGCGGACCTTGCCTGGCGAGCCGTTCAGCAGCCGGTTCTGGTAGTAGGCGTAAGCGATGTGGTAGAGGCCGTGGGCAAACTGCAGCGAGGTGCCGCCGCTGCCGCCCGCCTTGTGGCGTCCGCAGCGCAGGTGCTCCAGGAACTCAGCCGTCGAATCCGCCGAAGGGGTCTCGGTGTATGTCTGCCCGCTGTAGAGCCCGCTGTGGTCGTCACTGCCCCCGGTCATATGCTTGCGCCAGGGCGTGGCCGGCAGCGGTTCCAGGTTGTGGCGGTCGGCCATGCGTTCGATCAGTTCGGGTGTCAGGGCGTCGAATATCGCCTTCAGAACTGTCGCAGTCGCTTTGCGCTCGGTTCCATTGATCAGCTCGAACCGGTTGAACAGCACCAGCAACTTCTCGACCTGGTCCAGCGTCAGCCGGTCGTTGGGCTGGAAGAACGGGTGTGCCACGGAGTGCAGAATGCCGTTCTGAATCAGGTAGTCCCGCAGCTCGTAGATGCTGGGGCGCACCTGCTGTATGTCGTCGAACTGTGCTTCGGTGACGTCATGGACCAGACAGTGAATCTTGCAGCCGTTCTCGGGGAAATACGTGGTCACCTCGGCCGAGACGAATGTTCCCGGCAGATGGGCGATATCGAGGGCGCCGTCAATGCAGTTGTGGTCCGTAATGGTGACGAACTGCATGCCGCGGGCGCGGCACCGTTCGTAGACCTCCTTCGGCTCCACAAAGCTTTCCGGGGCGCCTATACGCCTCAGCAGCCACTCACTCGGCCTGTCCGAGTGCTTGGTGTGCACGTGCAGATCGGCTTTTGCCCTCATAGTGCGGCTCTCCCTTCCCAGTCAGACACTTTTATGGTAAGTATGTCCTGTGTGAACGGGGTGAGGATCGCCGAAGAGATGTGCTTGGTGGCTCAGGAGGCCCGGAAAGGGTTCGACAGGGCCACCGGGCCGGCTCGGAACGCGAAAAGTCCCCTGAGGAATCTGCCGGCCACTTATCTGGAGAAAGAATGATGCCTGCGCGTTGCGACGACCCGCGACCGAATATCATCTGGATCATGTCCGACGACCTGAGCTGGGGCGACCTTGGCTGCTACGGGCAGCGAAGGATCGAGACGCCCCACATTGACGCCCTCGCCGCAGGGGGGACGCGCTTCACCGGGTGTTGCTGCGGCGCTCCCATCTGCGCGCCTTCCCGCAGCACCCTTATGCAGGGCCTCCACAGCGGCCACGCCACCGTGCGGGCCAACATGATCGAGGGCTACCGCCACAGCCTGCAGCCCGGGGACGTCACCGTGGCCGAGGCCCTCCACGCGGCCGGCTACGCCACGGGCCTGTTCGGCAAGTGGGGCCTGGCCGTGCAGGACCAGCCCGGTCTGCCGCGGCACAAGGGATTTGAGGAGTTCTGCGGCTACCTGAACCAGCGCAAGGCCCACAGCTACTACCCCCCCTACCTGTGGCGAAACGAGACGAAGATCGAATACCCGCAGCACGAGGGCTTCAACCATCGCGAGCCGCGGCGCTACGACGAGGACGGCCGCATCATCCTGGAGAGCATGAAGGACCCCTCGGAGGCCCACTACTCCTTCGACGTCTATGCAGAGGCGTCCCGGCGGTTCGTCCGTGCCAACGCCCACCGCCCGATGTTCCTCTATCTGGCCTACACCATCCCCCACGGCGCGCTGGCCGTGCCGGAGCTGGGGCGCTATACCGACCTCGACTGGCCGGATGTGCGGCACAAACAGTGGGCCGCCATGATCAGCCGGATGGACGAGGAGGTCGGCCGGCTGGTCGCGCTTCTGAAAGAATTGGGTGTGTATGAAAACACTCTCATCTTCTTCTGCAGCGACAACGGCTACAGCGTGCGCAACCTGGTGAGCGAGGACGAGGGTGTGCCCACGTTCGACGAATGGTTCGACCATAGCGGCCCCTTCCGCGGCGGGAAGGGCAACCTGAACGAGGGCGGTCTGCGGGTGCCCATGATCGCCCACTGGCCCGGCCACACCCCGGCGGGGCAGGTCTGCGACGATCCATGGGCGTTCTACGACTTCTTCCCCACCGCCGCAGAACTGGCGGATGCGTCCACACCGGGGGGCCTGGACGGCATATCTATCGCCGATATGCTGAGGGGCGAGGGCGATATCCCCGAGCGCGACCATTTCTACTGGGAGTTCTGCGAGGGCTTCAAGGCCCAGCAGGCCGTCCGAATGGGTCGCTGGAAAGCCTACCGAGAGAACCCGGCCAGACCCACCGAACTCTACGATATCGAAGCCGACCCGGGAGAGCAGAGCAACCTGGCCGAGGAGCACCCCGGAATTGTGGCGCAAGCCGAGGGGCTGTTCGAAACCGCCAGGATCCAGAGCCCCATCTTCCCCGACCCCGGAGAAGACCGCAAAGCCTGGAAAGCCCGAATGGACAGCCAGGGCCTGCAACTGCCCCGCAACGTTGATTTGTAGCGCTTCGGAGGCTGCCCGACCTGCTGTGCGCGTCCGGCAGTGAGATAGAATGCTGCACGTAAACCGTCCACCGAGTCCACCCAGTCCTCTCCGTCCACAATCGCCGTTAGCCTTTTTCGAGGATCGCCATGAACTGGCTTGAGCTGACCTCCGAGCGTTTTCCGGATGCCGTGAAGGAAGCTGATGGGCTGTGCCTGCTGCCTTTCGGCGTGGTCGAGCGCCATGCGGCGCACCTGCCGTTGGGAACGGATCAGATGGTAGCGGACGAGACCGCCCGCCGTGCCGCCGAGCAGGAGCCGGCCATCGTTTTCCCCTCCTACTGGTTCGGGCAGATTTTCACCGCGCGCCACTATCCGGGCACGATCTGCCTGGGCCGCGAGATGCTCTTCAACGTTCTTGAAGCGGTCTGCGAAGAGATCGCGCGCAACGGGCTGGACAAGATTCTGATCGTGAACGGGCACGGCGGCAACACCGCGCTGCTGCACTGCTTCGTGCGCTCCATGCTGGACGAGCCACGCGATTACGTCGTCTATGCCTCGAACGCCTACGAGCTGGACGATGAGGTAAAGCAGCGCTGGCGCGAGATGCGCAGCACCACCGAGGGCGGCCACGCGGGCGAGGCCGAGACGAGCATCATGCTGCACCTCTATCCCGAGACGGTGCGGATGGAAGACGTGACGGACCCGGCGGACGGCCACACCCGCGATATGCAGGCGCACCTGGAAGGTCTGGACAACCCGGTCGGCTGGTACGCGCGCTACCCCACCCACTACGCCGGAGACGCGCGGCCGGCGGACGCGGAGAAGGGGAAGTTCCTGTTCGACGCCCACGTGGAGCGCCTGGTGCGCCAGATGTGCGCCGTGAAGGCCGACGACGTGACGCCGCGCCTGATGGGCGAGTTCTACGAGGCGTCCGAGAGGCACCGGCCGGAGGAGTGATGCCGGGCATTCCGTTGCCGACCGCGCATCAGGGGCTATAATGCACACCGTTCGCGATGAACTCGTTCGAAAGGCG
>CAYVBE010000117.1:0-13096 GCA_964448935.1 uncultured candidatus Brocadiaceae bacterium | reverse complement strand
AGAGAGACTCTTTCCAAGGCCCTATTTTGGAATGTCATGAAATATCCGGGCTATCCTGATTCTCCGCTTTTGACCGAGCGCTCCGGCGCTTTCGGCCCCCCGTCCGAGGGTAACCTTGAGCCGGCCCCGCAGGCCCGACGGCCCAACGTCTGTGATACTCGAAGGCCTCTGTGCCGCAAGCCTCCCGAGCAGGCGACTCAGGGCGTCTGCAAACCGGTGTTCCGGAACCGGCTGAATCGCCCATTGCGCCGGCTTTTTTGTGATCTGTGCGGGGCTGGGCCATCCATATATGGCGCTTGGGCCGTTCAAGCCTGGCTTTTAGCCGTATGGCAGACCTCCTCCCGAACCTCTTACCATCTTTGTTCTCGGGTTTTCTTCTTCTGCCCCCGGCGGGCTGCCGCGCACCAACACGCGCCAGAGCGGTGCCGCGTGCGCTTTTGCCGCGTGCCAACCGTGCCAGACTTGCCCGGTCGGGGACGATCAACTCCTGTAATGAGTCTATCAGTCTCCCTCAGCAGGAGGCATCCGCCGCTTGCGACGGGGGCCGTCCTGTTCGCTTCTTGCGTTCGGGAGTTCCCAGGATTTGTCAAAATACGGTTTGATACGGTGTCTAACATTGTGGAATGATCAGGGCTAGCCCGGAGGCAGAGGGGCTTTCTGGATTCAGAGGAGGAAGGAAGGGGCGGGAGATCGCCGTCGTGTTCGTCGGTCGGCACTATCACTCAGGGCCGAGAAGGTCCGCAGGAACTTGGCGGACATGCGAGTCGCGCCGGGTCTGGTGGGCCAGACGTGGCAACGTGCGTGCGTTATCTACGGGACGGGCACCGGCTCCTGAGGGGGACAAGGCCGGGCCGGGGTTGACGCCCCTCCCACGCACGGACCGTGTCGGGGTGAACCGGCGGGGACGATGTGGGCGAGGGATGATGGGGGGCAATGGCCTTGTAGTCGCAACGGGGAGAGGGACGACGCTGATGCGGACGCGGTTGGTGTCATGGCCCCCAGTTTTCGGAGCATCCGGGACCGTCGGATCTGCCGTTCACCCCGGTGGCGTGTTGTTCCCGGAAGGCGGATGCGAAGGCAGGCGTTTTTAATTTGACTAACCCATTGTTAAACGGTATAATACGGTGTGAATTGATGGGAGTAGCTCATGGGACGACAACAACGAGCAGTCAGCGAGGCAGAGGTTGGTGGCCGTCTGACGGCCTGCTTTGCGAACGGAACACGCCACGACGACGCAAGGGAACGTGTGGGTCGAACGAACCATAATTACGGGGAGGGGAGAACGATGGGTGCCAGAATGATCGTGACGCTGTTTTTGTGCGGATTGTGCATGGTGTTTTTGTTGTCGCCGTCGGCTGTGAAGGCCGAAGAGGTCGCTCCTCAGCTTGCGGTCCGGCAACTGGGAGAAGAGTGGTCGTCCGAGCGCGTGACCACGGAATGTTCCGGCGGCGGGACGTGGCTGGAGGTGGCCCTGGGGGATCACCAGGGGGACTTGACGTTCAGTGAGAACGATGCAGAAGTCACGCCGCACCAAGATTATCACGTGACTTTTACACTGATAGGCGCTGCCCTTACGTACGGTGCAGGCGGCGATGATATGCCGGTCACGTGTGACATCACGATCGGTGACCAGACCTTTGACCCCTGGGGCAACGTGAATGACGGCGAGAATCCCAGGACCTGGACGCCAGATGAATCTTTTACGGCTGAAACATCAATCTCGGCGACAAGCACGTGCTACTATCCGTGGTATCCCTATTACGTGTACAGGAGCGTGTACTCCGGCTCCTCGGCAGGCTACAGGGTGCACATACTCCGCGACGGAGATTCCTTTCCCGACGTGCCTGGCTTTGCCGGGCAGGAGTCGGTGCAAACGTTCCTAGGCGCGTATATAGACGCCGAGAACAAGATGGACATCGGCCCGTTGGATGCGGTATTCTTGTTCGAGCACACCAGTGACATGGACGGTCCGTCGGCGGACCATCAGGACATGGTTCTGATGGCGAGCTTTCAAGCGGCCGAGGCCCAAACCACGACGGATTTCCGCTTTTCCGGTCCCGACCAGACCGAGAAGTGGAATTACACCTATTACCGCTCGGGCGAGGAGGTGCCGAACGAGTTTGACCTCCAACTCGGTGCCGACGATGGGGAGATCGTGCAGGTCAAGGTGGACCCGCTGGGCTGGCCAGGGGTCTATGCCTATCCCGATTTCAGCCTCACGCGCATAGCCGACGGCGCCACGGCAGAAGGCGGGGCAAATGTCGTCATTCCGGCCAACCTGTACTTCCCGGACAGCGGGACGGGCCAGGACACCATGCTGGGAGGCGGCGAGGGTTCCACATGGGAGACGGAACAGTTGGATGCATTCGAGTTCAGCATTAGAAGGCGCGAAGCCTGCCTCGTGCCGGTGCGATTGCAGAACGTCGAAGATGCAACTGTCCAGTATCTCCTACGGGCAGAAAGCCGGTCCGATGAGCCCGTGGTGGTCAAGATTTACCTGGGCGATACCGACATCACCGACCAAATGTTCGCCGAAGATGGCTACGCTACGGACGCGTTATCCCCGTACGAGGCTCTGGACCTGACCGTGAAAGTCGTTCCGGTTGGCTCCGGGGAGGAGATGCGGCACATCGTGCTGTCCAACTCCATCCTCCGCATTTATACACCGGACCTGAGTCAGACCGAGGGCTTCACCGTTGAGGACGCCGTTAAGAGCGGAGTGTCAACGGACGGGAATAAGATCCGCCTTCGTTCTTGGGAGCAGGTGGACTGAGGTGAAGGCGGAGTAGTCCGGCAAGTTCCGGCAAATCAAAAAGTTACGGTGTTCGGGCCATGGGAGGCGGGCCAGGTGCAAAGGCCCACCTCCCATGTTTTTCTGCTCGCTCTCTGACTGGAAGTTCACGCAACCGTGGAATGCCCGTGTACCTCGCCCCCCACGCCGCGGATGGCTACCCCCATAGCAGGCAGCCCTGGCCCGCAGACTGCCTGTTCCCGCAGGAGTTAAGCAGGTGCAGTCCGCCCGACGCCCAAGCCGGTCGTCATCTCCGGCGTCCCTTCCATGGCAGCGCGACCGGGGACCATGTGAACGGCAACGACCGATACGCCGGTTCGGACTTTGATTTGCTTGCCAGAGTTGGGCTACAATTCTATCCGTGTGCTCTTCTCTATATTTGAGATGATGCCGCATGCAAGCCAAACTCGTCGGCGTTGAAGGTGAATTGCAGGGCGAGGAGGTACTTCTCGAGGAAGACCAGTGCGTACTCCTCGGCAGGGACATGGCTTGCGATCTGGTACTGACCAGCGACAGGGTCTCCCGGTCGCACTGTTGGCTGCAGCTCAGTGACGGCTTCTGGGTAGTAAAGGACCTGGACAGCACCAACGGCACCTGGGTTAATGAACGCAAAAGGTCTCAGGCGATGTTGTTCCACGGAGATGCGGTTCGTCTCGGGGGCGAGATATTCCGTTTTGAGTTGATCCCCAGTACGGAAAGCGACGAATATGCCCTGCAATTGCGGGACGACACTTCCCCCGAGCGTTACGCCACCGAGATTCGGAAGAAGATGGACGACGGGGCCTCTTCCGCAGTTCTGGAGGGCTACCAGGTTGAGGGGGAAGATGCGCACAAGCTCGAGGAACTTGAACGTGATCTGGCCACTATCTACGAGGTCATACAGGCGGTCAACTCTCAGGACGAACTGAGTTCGGTGCTTGAGACCATCGCAGAATACAGCCTCACTGTCACAGAAGCAGACCGGGTGTATTTGATCGTCGGCAAAAAGCCCGGTGGTCTGGTGATGCCGTCATTTAGCCGCTACAGTGAGTGTGTGCCTGCCGAACTGAAAGGGAGCTTCAGCAGGTCGGTTATCTGGGAGTGCTACAGTGACGGCTGTTCCGTTCTGAAAACCGACCCGCTGGGTGAAGACGATTCGCCTACCCGCAGCATCTGGACCCAGCGTATAAGCAGCGTCATCTGTGTGCCAATCCGTTGCGAGGTGGGCATTCTGGGCATTATCTACGCCGATACAATAACCGAGGACCGGAAGTTCGAAAGGCGCCACCTTAAACTCCTCAGAGCGATAGCCAATCAGGTGGGCTACCGTATCCGGCGCGCCCAGCTTGCGCGTCAGGTGGAAAGCCTCTTCAACGACGCAATTCAGACCCTTACTCGAGTCCTTGAGTCCAAGGACGAGTACACGCTCGGCCACAGTGAGCGGGTGACCGCAGTGGCGGTTAGAGTGGGACAGGCTCTGGGTCTGAGCGGTTCGCAAATGCGCGACCTTCGGCTGGCCGGGCTTCTGCACGACATCGGGAAGGTGGGTATTCCCTCCACTACGTTGAAGAAGGCGAGCAAGCTCACGGACAGCGAGTACCTGGACATTCAGTACCATGTCATCGCCGGGGCGAAAATAGTCGCCAGCATAGAACATGCCGAGCGGATAACCGAGGCTGTTCGGCACCACCACGAGAGGTGGGATGGAACCGGCTATCCGGACGGTCTGAAGGGTGAGCAGATTCCCTTGCCGGCACGGATTCTTGCCGTTGCGGATGCGTTTGATGCTATGGCTTCTTCCCGCCCCTACCGCAATGAGCTCGAGCAGGAGAAAATTGCAAACGAGTTCCGCGAAGGGATGGGCACGCAATTTGATCCTGAGCTGGTCAGGACTTTACTGAAGCTATTCCCGCAAGATCAGGCTTTCATGGCCCGTAGTGCCAATATCTACGAGAGAAAGCCAGGGGCCACGCCGAGTCCCGCCCATTGACTGTGCAGATCATCTCCGTTGCCAGACTTGCACGGCACGGTGGAATCGCTCACATAACTCGTCTATGTCGTTCTTTTGGGCAAGGTCCTGCGTCTCGTTGGTCGGCAGCGAGGCAAAACCCCATCGGAGGCCCCCGAGGCCGCCGTTCACGCAGCCGATGGTGTCCGTGTCGCCGCCCAGGTTGAGTGCGCCCAGAAGCGATTCCCGAAAGGTCTGCCCCCGCAGAAAGCTCCAGATGGCCGCCTCCAGCGTGTGCACCACGTAAGCCGTGGACCGCACCTCGGAGCGGTCGAGGTCCGCGACTTCCAGGGACAGGACGCGCTGCAGGTGGGGCAGTTCCGCTTGCCAGAGGCCGCCATGATAGTGGTCGCGTGCCGCGGAAACACCGCGTTCTACGGCCGTGGGGCGGTCGTCGCCGGCGACGACGCGCGCGGCGATCAGGCAGTAGATGCCGCAGCACATCAGGCTGCGCGGGTGGGCGTGGGTGACGGCGGAGACCTCGTGGGCCGCCTGCAACATGCGGTCGCGGTCTCGGTGGAAGCAGATGGCCACAGGCAGCGTGCGCATGAGGGAGCCGTTGCCGTTGCTGCCCTCGCCGGCCATGCCGGATGAGGATGGGGGCACCCCGACGCAGAGGCGCTGTAGGGCTGCCGCGGTGGTGGCCCCGTATCCGAACACGCGCCCGCGGGGCGTCCATTCCCCCTGTTGCCACCAGGCCAGGAAGGCGTCTCCGACATCCTCCAGGTCATAGCCGGAGCAGAGCGAGTCGGCCAGGCTCAGCAGCAGGGAACTGTCGTCCGACCATGTTCCCGGGGGCTGGCCGTGCGGACCGCCCCCCGTCATGCCCTCGATGGGCCGCTCGTCGAGTTCCGCGCGCGCGGCTCCCTCCCACGGCAACCCCATGGCATCGCCCAGAACGGCCCCGAGGATGCCCCCGCGAATTCGCTCCTTCAGACCGGGCATCTGCCGGTGCCCTCCCGGCGGTCAGTCCACGTTCATGCTCATGAGGAACTCGGCGTTGTTCTGGGTGTCGGCCAGCTTGCTGCGCAGCAGCTCGATGCCCTCGATGGGATTCATGTCGTTGAGCATACGGTGCAGGAGTTGCACGCGCTTGAGCTCCTCGGGGTCGAGCAGCAGCTCTTCCTTGCGGGTGCCGCTGAGGGTTACGTCCACGGCGGGCCAGATGCGGCGATCGGCCAGCTTGCGGTCCAGGTGCAGCTCCATGTTGCCGGTGCCCTTGAACTCCTCGTAGATGACCTCGTCCATCCGGCTGCCGGTTTTCACCAGGGCGGTGGCGATGATGGTGAGGCTGCCACCTTCCTCGAGTTTCCGGGCGCTGCCGAAGAATTTCTTGGGCTCCTGAAGGGCGCTGGCCTCGACGCCGCCGCTCAGGATTTTGCCGCTGTGGGGCATCTCGGTGTTGTGGGCGCGCGCCAGGCGGGTGATGCTGTCCAGCAGGACTACCACGTCGTTGCCGAACTCGACCTGCCGGCGGGCCTTCTGTATAACCATTTCGGCCACCTGGATGTGGCGGTCGGCCGGTTCGTCGAAGGTGGAGCTGATGACCTCGGCGGCGGGCACGGTGCGTTGCATGTCCGTCACTTCCTCCGGCCGCTCGTCAATCAGCAGGATGATCAACTCGCACTCGGGATGGTTGCGGGCCACTGAGTTGCCCATCTTCTGCAGCAGGATGGTCTTGCCCGTGCGCGGTGCGGCCACAATGAGCCCTCGCTGGCCCTTGCCGATGGGCGTAATCATGTCCACCAGACGCATGTCCAGCTCGTCGCCCTCGCGCTCCAGCATCAGCCTTTCGGTGGGGTGATAGGGCGTCAGGTCCTCGAAGACGGGAATGTTGGTCGCATCGTCGGGGCTCTTGAAGTTGACCGCCTCGACTTTCAGAAGGGCGAAGAAGTGTTCGTTATCCTTCTTGGGCGGCCGGATCTGGCCCATCACCAGATTGCCCGTTCGCAGGCCGAACCGGCGGATCTGGCTGGGGGACACGTAGATGTCGTCCGGGCTGGGCATGTAGCTGTAGTCCGGGGAGCGCAGGAAGCCGAAGCCCTCGGGCAGCACTTCCAGCACACCTTCCCCGTAGGTGGAGCCGGCGCTTTTGACCCTCTTTCTCAGCAGGTGGTAGATGAGGTCCTGCTTTTTCATGCCGCTGGTCTTGTTGATGCCCTCTTCCTGGGCTACTTCCTGCAGGTCCTTGACGGTCATTTTCTGCAGGTCGGATATGTGCAACTCCTCGGTGGCGGTGCTGCTGCCTCCGCCCTGGGAGGAGTTGCTGTTCTGTCGACTGTTACGATTGCGATTACTGCGTCCTCTGTTGGCCATGATAGCCTCCGTAAGGTTCCGAAGAATGTCTGTGGAATCGAACTGTGATCACGTGCGGGCACGCGCCCGCTTTGCCTTCAGCAGTAGTTCGGGCCAAAGTCGGCGGACCTGTGCGGCCAGTTCCCGGAGGGAGCCGGCGTTGGTCACCGTAAAGTCGGCCAGTTTCTCTTTCTCTTGTGGATCGGTCTGCGCCCGGCTGCGCTTTTCGAACTGCTCGGGACTCATCTGCCGGTCTCGGGCGGCGCGTTCCCATCTCACCTCGCGGGGTGCCTGGACGTAGAGCAGGGCGTCGCACAGGCTCTCGTGCAGCCCGGTCTCCACCAGCAGTGCGGCGTCCAGCACGATGAGGGGCACGTCCGCCTCCTCTTCCAGATGCTCTATCCTGCGCCGGATTTCTCGGATTATGGGCGGGTGGAGGATGGAGTTGAGCTTTTCCACCCGGGCCGGGTCGCCGAAGGCCTTCTCGGCCAGCCTGGCCCGGTCCACGCGGCCCGCCCCATCGGTCACGTCCTTGCCGAACTCCCGGACGAGGTCCTGTTTTACGGCGAGATGCTGCAGCAGCTCATGGCCGATGCGGTCTGCGTCCACCACTGCGGCGCCGAGCTCGCCCAGCACCTGCGCCGCCGTGCTCTTGCCGCCGGCCAGTCCGCCCAGGACTCCGACGACCGGCGGTTTGCTTTGCGGGTCTTTTCGACTCATTTGGCCTCGGCCCAGTTCTTGCCCACGGCGGCGTCCACGGCGAGGGGAACGTCCAGCTCCAGGGCGCCTTCCATCTTCCGCTTTACGAAGTAGCGCACCTCATCCATCTCCTGGTCCGGCGCCTCGAAAACAAGCTCATCGTGTATCTGCAGCAGCATGGCGGCCCGGGGGCAGACCCCCGGCAGCTCTCCGTGGATGTGTATCATGGCGCGTTTCATCAGGTCGGCGGCGGAGCCCTGTATGACGGTGTTCACGGCGATGCGCTCGGCGGCGCTGCGGGAGGCACCCGTTCCCCGAATGCCCTCTATGGTGCGCCTGCGGCCGGCCAGTGTCTGCACGTAGCCCTTCCGCCGGGCGGCGTCCACCGTCCTGCCGATAAACTGTTTCACCCGCGGATAGCGCTCGAAGTATGCCTGGATGAACTGCTCGGCTTCTTCGACGGGCACGTCAATCTGGTTGCTCAGCCCGTAGGGACTCAGGCCGTAGATGATGCCGAAGTTGACGGCCTTGGCCTGCCGGCGCATCAGATCGGTCACCTCGTCCTCCGGGACGTCGTTGATCTGAGCGGCGACAAACCGGTGGATGTCGCGTCCCTCGTGGAAGGCGCTGCTGAGGGCCGGGTCTCCGGAGCAGTGGGCCATCACGCGGAGTTCCACCTGGGAGTAATCTGCGCTGAGCAGCGACATGTCCTCGCCGCCCGGCACGAAGGCGCTGCGGATGCGCCGGCCCAGCGCCGTGCGCACGGGGATGTTCTGCAGGTTGGGGTTGCTGCTGGACAGCCGGCCGGTGGCTGTGATCGTCTGGTTGAAGCTGGCGTGGACGCGCCCCGTCCGGGGGTTGACCAGCTCCAGCAGGGCATCGGCGTAGGTGGACTTAAGCTTGCTCAACTCCCGATACTGCAGCACATGGCGGGCGATGGGGTGGTCGGCTTTCAGGTCGTCCAGCACGTCGTGGGCGGTGGAATAGCCGGTGGTGCGTTTGGCTCCTCTGGGTGGCGGGAGGCCCATCTTCTCGAACATCACCGTGCTGAGCTGCTGCGGGGAGTTTACGTTGAACTCTTCCCCGGCTTCCTGGTGAATCTGCGCCTCAAGGCCCTCGAGTTTCTCGGCAAACTCCTCGCTCAGGCCCGCCAGCCGCTCGGTGTCCACCGCAATGCCCCGCCATTCCATGTCGGCCAGCACGGTCACCAGCGGCAGCTCCAGCTCGACGAAGAGCGACCACAAATCCTGCTCTTTCAGCCTGTCCGTCAACAGATCGCACAACTGCAGGGTCAGGTCGGCGTCTTCGCAGGCGTAGGGGCTCACCTTCTCCACCGGCACGCGGTCCATTGAGATCTGGTCCCTGCCGCTGCCAATCAGTTCTTCTATCTTCACGGGCCGGTAGTTCAGGTAGAGTTTGGACAGGGCATCCAGACCGTGGGACCGGCTGGCCGGCTTCAGCAGGTAGGAGGCCACCATGGCGTCGCAGGCGAGCCCGGCGAGCTGGATTCCGTGGTTCTTCAGCACCCCCATGTCGTACTTCAGGTTCTGGCCGAGCTTCCGAGGTCTCCGGCCCTCCAGGACGGGCCTGAGCACGTTCAGGGCCTCCTCCACCGGGCAGGCCTCCGCTCCTGCGGGGCCGCCCGTTGCCACGTATACGCCCTGATTAGGGCGCCAGCTAAAGGACAGGCCCACGATGCGCGCCCGCCTGGGCCGCAGGCTGGTGGTCTCCAGGTCCACGGCCAGTCTGTCCTGCTTCAGGAGCGTCTCGACCAGTTTCCGCAGCCCGTCCAGCGTGGTGACCGTCGAGTAGTCTTTGTCGCTGGACTCGATGGTTGCCGGTTCCCTGGCCTCGAACAACGCCCCCTGCGTTGGGGGCGTGGGGTTGCTTTTGCGGAGCGACTGGAAGCCGACCGCGCGGTAGAACCTGTCCACGGCCTCCCGATCGGCGGTTCGGTCGCGGCATTCCTCCCAGTCCAGATCCAGCGGCAGATCGCGCCGGAGCACCACCAGCTTCCGCGCCATCTCCACGTCTTCGCGGTGTTCCAGCAGGTTCTGGCGGGTCTTCTCGCCGCTGACCTGGTCAATGTTTTTGTAGAGGTTTTCCACGTTGCCGAACTGCCGTATGAGCTTTTGAGCGGTTTTGGGGCCGATTCCGGGCACGCCCGGGATGTTATCGGTCGTATCGCCGGCCAGGGACATGACTTCCACCACCTGCCAGGGCTCAATGCCTTTCTGCTCTTTCAGTGCCTCCGGGTCCAGCATGATTTCCCGGTTCTTGTGGAGGTGGAGAACGCGCGTATGGTCGCTGATGAGCTGTTCGGCGTCCTTGTCGGTGGTGACGATCACGGTGTCAATGCCATCGGCGGCGGCGCGTTCGGCCGTGGTGGCCAGTATGTCGTCGGCCTCCTGTCCCTCCATCATGGGGTGGGGGATGTCCTGGACGTCCAGGAACTGTTTGATCAGGGGCACCTGACGCTGCAGCGGGTCGGGCATTGGCGGTCGGTCGGCCTTATAGGGTTCGTAGAGGTCGCACCGTTCGGGCTTGCCCGGTCCGTCCAGTGCCACCAGCAGGTAATCGGGGTTGTATTCGTCGCGCAGCTTCTGAACCATGCGGGCGAAGCCGTAGAGGGCGTTGACCGGTTCGCCGTCGGGGCCGGTCAGCCCTTTTATGGCGTAGAAGAACTGGTAGATGTGCGCGTAGGCATCTATGGCGAAGAGTTTTTCCGGCATAGGCTGGTCCGCTAAACAGACGCGCGCAGGGTTTGAGACGTGATACCGCCGGGCCTTTCGTGACGTTTCAGAAGCGGTCCGGCGGCCCCGCGGTTTCGAGGCTGTGAGTGCCGGTCCGCCATGTCATCATATCTGAGGGGATGCTTCGCGGAACACGTGCGGATTGATCGCCGCTTTCGGAGTTTCTTTGCGCGGACGCCCGGTCGTGACGCCCAGCACGCGGCGATCAAGCGAACTGAAAGCGCCGGACCTCTCGGATGGTCCTGCTACCCGGTGAATGGTTTGCCGAAGCAGCGGTGCGATACGGCAACAACTCTGTGGAAGCCCCTCAAGACAATTATAGGGTACAGCTTCCTGACCCCTGTGTCAAGTGGGGCGGCCGAGATTCGGCGCGTCTAAGCCGTGCGCAGGCCGGACTGGGAAAACCGGGCCGCACGGACATGCGACCCGGTGTGGATGGCCGTGGCGGCGCGGGGCTGCCGCGCCTGCGGCACTCCGGCCGGGGCCTTTACTCCGGGCGGAATTCCATGTGCTCGCGGCCGACCTCGGTGCGTTGGAACAAGGCGTAGAGAAGGCGGACAAGCTGGATTTCCAGTCTGTCCTGTTTGCTCATTCCGCCGCTCTTGTAGGCGACCACCAGGTTGGTCATGCTGTCTTCCACGTCAACGACGGCCCTCTCGATCCGCCCGAAGACGTGGTCGAGGGCGGGCCCCAGCTTCTCCTCCAGTTCGCTTTCCAGGGTTGCCTGGAGCCTGGGCATGTTGTCCGCGCCGACGGTGCGCAGGTCCTCTTCGTGCGCTTCGACGACCTGGCCGACCAGACGTTCGAACTGCATCTCCAGGTCTTCCATGGCGATGTCGGTGCGCTGGGTGAGCATCTGCACAACCTTGTCCGACAGGGTGGGCAGGCCTTCTTCTTCCAGCCACTGCGCTGCCGAATCGAACCTGGTAGGAGCCTGCTTGCGGAGTTCGTCCAGTGCCTGCTTGCGCCAATCGGGCAGCCGGCCCTGCAGTTCCACCAGCCGGGGCTTCACGCGCTGGCGGACGAGCTCGGGGGCCCTTTCGTTCAGTCTTTCGACGGCCCAACCGGCCAGTTGGGGGCTCGTCAGGCTGGGCGCGCCCACTCGTTCCAGCAGCATTTCCAGAGGGTCCACGGCCAGCGCCACAAGGCGGCCCGGCTCGGTGGAATCTTTCAAGATGTTGTATATGATGCCGAGATAGGTGGCAATAAGGACCAGGATCACAGCGAATATAACGGCTGCTATCTTCCAGCCTCTGGACGTTTTGCGCGCCAGTTCCGTGACGTCGGCGGCGAGTCCTCGCACATCCGCAGCCACATCCTCGGGCACGCCGCCCATGGGCTCCTGTGGTTCTTCCATCTCTGCACTGATGTCTTCGTTGGCCATTGTCTATCCTCTCTCAATTGGCCGAATGCTCATTGCCACCGGCTGAAAGGCCTTCGCCGCCGGCAGGCGGCCCCCCTGGTGGGGTGCGGGGCCTTTCGCTTCGGTTCTGCTCACAGGGACCATCCTGGTTGAGTTCACTCGTAAGAGAATGGAGGAATCTGCGTCCTGGATGTGAACTCGTACTCGGGCAGGTGACCCTTCAGCAGGGCTACCAGGCACAACACGATCTCGTCCTGCAGTTCCTGCTGTGAGAGGTCCGGGGCAGGCGGAAGCTGTGCTATCAGGTCATGAATCCGATGCAACCGCTCGTTATTGCGGTTCCAGCGTTTCCCTACCACGTTCTGGAGTGCCTCCCGGTTGGCCGTTGCCAGCCCTTCGAGGATCTCGGCGAATCGTTCCTCGGAGATGTCGGCGTCTTCCTCCAGCGTTTCCAGTTGCCCTCTGACGATATCCTCGAGCTTCTGCTCGATCCGAGCGCGCAGGTCGGTCTCCAGTCGCCGGTAGGTTTTGTCCGCCTGGGCCTCGATGCTGGCGACGACCTCCGGGCGGATTCTCTCCATCTCCTGGGCCACGATCGGCCGGGCGTCCTCGACGAACCTGGTCAGCTCGTCGGTCGCTGCCTCCTGAAACCCCGTCTCTTCCAACACGCCCCGGATTTCTTCCAGGTAGACGGGGGCGATTCCCTGCGCCACCTCGGTAGTCTTGTCACCGATGCGGAGCCGGTCCACGTACTCGACGAAAGCCTCCCGGATCTGGGGCGATTCCCTGACTTGCTTGGCCAGCGACCAGAACAAATAGAGGTAGCCACAAACGATCAGGATGCCCACTACTGTGCCCAGCAGCCTCACCATGCTTCCCATGCGGAGGGAGGTCTTGATCGTTTGCAGAGCCTCCCTGCTCTCTTCTACCTGTTCATGCACTTCTGCTTCGGTTGCGCTCATCATCCTACCTCAAAGGTGGATCGGGATGCACAATGCGCATTTGCCCCCTCTACTTTACCGGCAACGACTACTACGGATGGAAACACCACCTCCTCCCGCCCGGCGCGTGGCAAGAAACCCGGGATGGCTTGGCAGCATGAGCTGCAAGAACCTACCATTCCCGCTTCGTCCGACGGGCCGATAGATTATTGCGCGTGAATCATAATAGACATGATACGGTCTGTCAAATCGTTTTGGGCGTTTTGA
>CAYVBE010000116.1:0-13101 GCA_964448935.1 uncultured candidatus Brocadiaceae bacterium | reverse complement strand
GCCTGGATGTAGAGCGGCTCCACGTAGAGCACCCCACCCGCCACGGGGATCACCAGCAGGTTGCCCCGCGTGACGCCGCTGCCCCGCTGGCTCCAGAGCGTCAGTTGCCGCGATATCTCGGTGTTCTGATCAATGGTGGCTTCGACCTGGTTGGGCCCGGGAATCCACTTGCCCTTCGGGAACCGGAAGGTCTTCAGCTCGCCGTAGTTTTCGCCGTCGCACCGGGCGGCCAGCCAGGCGATCATGTTGTTCTTCTCTTTCGGGGTAAAGGGCAGCATCAGGATGAACTCCGCCCCGCTGTAGCCCGGCAGCCGCATGGTCACGTAGTAGCTCCGCATGGGGCGCGCCCGCGGACCGTAGCCGGGCCCGGTCTGGCCCGGCGAGCGGAGGTACTGCTCCCGTGGCACCTCCCAGACGTCCTCCCGCTGGAAGAAGACGCGCGGATCCTGCACGTGGTAGACGCGCAATTTACCGGCCTGCACGTTGAACAGGTCTTTCGGGTAGCGGACGTGTGCTCGCAGGCCGTCCGGCATGTCCTCCATGGGCCGGTAGAGGTTCGGGAATATCTTCATGTACGCCTTGATGATGGGGTCCGAGGTGTCGGCCACGTAGAACGTCGCGTCGCCGTCGTAGGCGTCCACAACCACCTTCACCGAGTTGCGCAGGTAGTTCACGCGCTTGCCCTGAACGGGCTCGGAATAGGGGAAGTGCGCGCTGACGGTGAAGGCGTCCTGTATCCACTTAATGCGCCCTTCGTGGATCACGGCATAGGGGTCGTCGTCCAACGCCAGGTAAGGCGCCAGCCGCCGCACGCGCGCGCTGACGTTCCGTCGGTACATGACCCGGCTGCCCTCGACCAGCTCGTCCGAGAGCAGAATCTTCATGTCCCGAAACTCGGTTGCGAACATGAGCTTGCGGAAACGTCCGGCCACCGGCACCCCGCCCTGCCCGTCGTAATGGGTGTAGTGCCCTTCCGTGCCCACGGGATAATCGAATTCCTCCGTGCCCGTGTTGACGAACACGTAGTCGGCGGGGTTCCGGCCGTAGTACACCTGCGGGCGGTCGAGCGGCAGCCCCGGCGGCGTGACCGGCGGGATGTCCCGGATCATGAGCACGGGCAGGCCCTCTTCGGTGGACTCATTCACCGGGGCTGCGCACAGCCCGTAGCCGTGCGTGTAGAGCAGCCGCCGGCTCACCCAGGTCTTGCTCTCCCGCGAGTTCAGCTCGCGCACCGACAGCATCAACTGCGTCAGGACGTCGTCCAGCTCGTACCGGTCCACGGCAATCCCGCTGAAGTCGTAGTACGGCCGGATGCCCTGTATCTCCTGCAGTGTCGTGGCCAGAGGGCCGCGGTCCCAGACGCGGATGTTCTCTACCGTCTCGCGCTCGGACCGCACGTCCTCATAGGTCAGGTCCTCCCGCACGGGATACTCGACCTCCTCAATGTCGTGCAGCCCGTAGGCCCGGCGGGTCATCTCTATGTTGTGCCGGATGTAGGGGGTTTCGAGTTCGAGTTCATTCGGTTCCACCCGGATCCACTGCACGGCCGGCGGCAGAACCCCGAAGAACAGCACGGCGCACCCCGCCCAGGCCGCCAGCGCCGCGATCAGGCGCGCGTACTGCTTCTGTGCACGAATCGCAAAGAAGACCGCCGCGGCACCCAGGCTGGCCACCGCCATGACCCAGCAGGCAAGCACGCGCACCTTGACGTCCGTGTAACCGGCCCCGAACACCACCCCCGCCTCGCTGTAGAGCAGGTCGTAGCGCTTCAAGAAAAAGCCGGCGGCCCCCAGAACCAGCAGCACGCCGACGCCCTTGCACAGGTGCAGGAAAGCCGGGCGCGAGAGAAACCACTGCCTGCGCTGGCTGAAGGCGCCGGCGGAGATGTACAGCAGCAGCGCCACCGCCAGCGACACCCAGGCCAGCCCCTGTAGCAGGGGCAGCAGTTCCGTCAGCAGCGGATAGGTGAAGGTGTAGAACGCGACGTCGTTGCCAAACAGCGGGTCGCTGACCCCGAACGACTGGTGGTTCAGGAACAGCAGTACCCGGTGCCACAGCGTAACAGCCGTCGTCCCGCCACCCAGCCCCATCAGGCCCGCCACGGCCCACGTGGCGTAGGTCATGTAGCGATGCAGGGACGGCACGCGGATACGCAGGTTACCCCACTGGACGTAAGAAGTCTGAGGCGGACCGATGCGCCGCTGCGCCAGGACTATGCCGACCGCCACGCCGCCGAATGCGACCGCGAAGCCGACCACCCAGAGCCAGACCCTGGCCCACAGAATCCGTGTGAAAACGCTCGCGTAATCCAGTTCCGCGAACCACCAGTAATCCACCAGTATGCGCGCCGTGAGCCGCACCCCGATGATGAGCGCCAGCACGATGCCGGCGAAGATCAAGACGTCGCGCACCAGACTTCTGTTCATTGTCGTGCTCCGGGCAGACGAAAGGATTCCTTTGCAGGCAGACGGCTCAGCCGGCCTGTTTCTGCGGCTCGGAAGGATCGTGAGTCACTTCCAGCACGCGGACCTCGAACTTCCCGAAATACCGCATCATGCCCCAGACGCCCGCCAGGCTGCCGGGCTCGTTCAGGTCAGACCGGGCCAGGACAAGGTGCGTGGCATCGTGTCCGCCCAGCGCGGCGTCCAGCGGCAGCCATTCCCCCACGTATGCCTCCGTCCACATGTGATAGCCAAACAGGCCGCCCTGATGATCGGTCACGTAAGCCAGCCCCTCAACCACGCGGGCCGGCATGCCGGCCGCGCGCGCCAGCGCCGCCGTCAACATGGCATGCTCGGTGCAGTCGCCCTCCTTCTGGCGTGCCGTCTGGGCCGCGGTGGCCATGCCCAGGGCCAGCGTCTTCCGCGCGATGTGCGCCCTGACGTATTCCTCGATGTGTTGTGCGGCGGCCAGGGCATCCTCGGCATCTCCCACGGCCTCCCTGCTCATCTCGACGATGACGGGCTCTTCGGTTTCCAGCCAGCGGTTTGGCCGCAGAAACGCCTCATAAGCGTCGCCCTCGTACGAACGCTCGTAGCCCCGTCCCGGAGATGGATGGGCGCGCTGCACGGTGACCTCGACGCCCCGGTCCGTCCGCTTCACGGTCTGGAAAGGGCCGGTCGGCAGGTCCGGCACCTCCGAATTCCCGGAGGCCGGCACCAGCAGCAGCCGGACCCGCTCCGTCTCCCGCGGCCGCTGGATCGGTCTGTCGGGCCGGAGGACGGATGCCTCCCACAAGTCCGTCGGGCGGTTCTCTGCTGAGGCTGCTTCCTCGTCGGCCCGACGCGTCTCCAGTGTCAGGCTGCCGCTGAGCGGGGCGCGCGTCAGCCACGTCCGGTTCTGGTCGTCCACCCATTCAGTGGCCCGGAGGCCCGGCAGGATATCGAGGGTGGCGTGGATGGGATGGAGCGTGCGCATCCGACCGCCGACCTCCCGCTGCTCGGGCGGGCCGACACGGCAATCCATCTTCACCGCACGGGCCGGAAATTCGGCGAGGAAAACCGTAACGCTGTAAGTTGTGCCCGGCTCGAAACCCTTCTCGCCGCGCAGCTTTCGTAGCGCGTGAGGACCCAGGCCGGACGGTGGGTCCACGCGTTTCCTCGTCGTGGCAGCGCCGACGGTCGTTTCGAGAACCATCTGACCATCCTCCAGGCGGCCTTCGGTATGTTGCGTCACCGGGCCCTGCTTCTGGTGGGCTGTGAAGCTCCGCACCCGGCCGTCGGCGCCCTCACGAATTACGTTGTCGCTGGTGAACGCCAGGCGAAAGGGGCCGCGCTGAATGGTGAACTCCTGCTGCGTCACCGTCTCGTAGATGGCCCCTTGGTCGCCCTCGAACCTCCACCCAGTGGCATGCTCGTGTCCGGCCTTCTGGCCGTTCAGGTAGATCACATGCCACTCGTCCAGCAGCTTCTCGGAACTCTCCACGGCGGTCGTCGGCAGGCAGACGGCCCAGACGGCGGCCAGCAGACACACCAGGGCCGTCCGCAGTGTGCGAAATTCCCAGCCGGCCCTTTGCGGTTTCACGGCTCAGCGCCCTCCCGTGGACTCACTCCACCCCGGCGGCCCATTTGATGCAGGCCAGGATGTGCTGCATAAACCAGTCCTGCTCCCACAGTTCCGGCGGATGCCCCAGGCCGGTGTAAATGACGCGCCCTTCGCCGTACGGGTGGCACCAGCCGAGGGCGTAATCGTCGTCTTCCCGGTTGCCCTTCGACACGTCAACGGAGTCGTTGTCCAGGGACATGAGCACGGTGGTCTCTTCCCGGTCCCAGTTCTTGAAGGTGTATATCTCGTCGGTGACCTGGAAGGAATCACCCAGCATCTCGACGGCCGGGTGCTCTGGCTTTTCGACGTTGACGGTCACTTCTTCGTGCCAAGGATGCCCGTTGAAGTATCCGCCGACCATCTCGCCGTACTCGGGCCACTCGTAGAAGGTATCGGTGGCGTTGTGGATGCCGACGAAGCCGCCGCCGTTGCGGACGAAGTCCAGAAGCGCCTGCTTCTGCTCATCGTCCCAGCCCAGTTCACCTGTGGTGGCGAAGGCAAGCACGTCGTACTGTTCTTCCATATCCGGCCCGATCAGGCGGCTGCGGGCGGTAGTGGTCGCCTCGAAGGCCCCGCTCTGCTCCCCCAGCTTCTTGATGGCCACCTCGGCGTGCGGCAGGTATGTGTGCTCAAATCCCTCCGAATGGCGCGTCATCAGCAATTTGATCACGGCACGGTCTCCTTCAGCGATGCTTGATTGAAAAGCGGGAGCGAGAAGCCCCGACCTCCCGGATTCCGGCAGCAGAAGGTCATTGCGCTGCACGTCGGGTATTCTAAGATGCCTCACCGGCCTGTGCCAGTGAACGCGGGATTGTTTGCGGCCGCCCGTGGCATCGTGTAGCATGGATTGTCGGAGGCAAGACGGTCTGTGCCGGGAGACGCCGTGTCCGGCGGGCAGGCCGGCCTTCCGGCGGGCGGCCCGCAGTGCGCGGTATCGCGCAGGCAGGCGGAACTCAACCGGTGCATGGGCTCTCGACATATTGTCTGTGAAGATTGGCCGAGTACCATAATAATGTCTCCGACTAACGCGTCGGCCGTTTCCCTCTGGGGAGAATACTACGAGGTGGATTCGTTGAGCGCGTGCGTGCGCGCGGCGATGGCCACCTGGGGGACGGACCTTCCGTACTACTACGTGGCCGGGCTCTCCGGCGCGGCTTTCGCCCCTTCCGTATGCGCGGCAGGTGACTGTGTGGCATGTCCCGTGAGCCCGCGCAGCCCGTCCCGCATACGATTCCTGGGCCACGCGCTGGGATTCTCCGTCGCACTGTCCGCAGCCCGTCGGGACGGCTGGGAGGACTTCCGCCGCAGGGCCGGCAACGCGGTGAACAACGGGGCCGTCCTCCTCTGCGGCTCGTGGCCCTGCTGGAGCATCGCCCGGAACTGGCAGGAAGACCTGTCCGAACTCACGCTGACCGCGCCTCTGGGACTTGAGCCGACCTGCACCGTGGACGAGGCCACCCGGCTGTGCATCCTGCGCCGGACGACGCCCTGCCTGACCACACGGGAGGCGTTCAAGGAAGCCGTCCGCTTCGGTGCCGCAATGACCGCCGGCCGGACCGGATGCGCGGAGCAGATCACCGGCCTGCAATTCTACGATGCCTGGCTCAGCCAGATGGAGGAACCGGCCTTCTGCCCCCACGGGCATCCGGAAGGCTGGCGCTGCGCCGAAAGGGTCGCCACCGGCGTGGTCGCCACCAGCCTGGCTGCGGTGCGGTTCCTGAACCGAATCTACTCCCTCCCAATGGACCTGTCGGACCGCGAGGACCTGGACGCCGCGGCCCGGTCCTTCGCACGGCTCGCCGCAAAGCTCAGCCCTTTCACCACCGGCAGCGGCCTGGACCAGATATGGCAAAGGCCCAGCAAGCGGGAGTGCTACATGCGCACCCTTCGCTGCGCCCGGTCCACCCACGCCAGCGCAGCCACCCACCTCTCCGGAGTCGCAGCCCTGCTGTGACGACAAGAGCCCCTTGCCGACCCGCACCGGGTTGTGATACCATGCGGCGCAACGCAGAGCCCCCCTTCCCGGAGCCTGGCCTGGAACATGAATTCCCGAGATAGAATTGAAACCGCAATCCGGCACGAGGAACCGGACCGCGTGCCGATGGACTTCGGGGCCACGGCAACCACAGGCACCGCGGCTTCGACCGTCTACCGGCTTCGCCGCGCGCTGGGGCTGAACGGACCGGTCAAGGTCGTCGAACCGTACCAGATGCTGGGGGAGGTGGACGCCGAACTTCGTGAGGCGCTCGGCATAGACGTGGTGGGGCTGGGCGGCCGCGACAACATGTTCGGCTTCGCGAACGAGGACTGGAAGCCGTGGGAACTCTTTGACGGCACGCCCGTCCTGGTGCCGGGCAAGTTCAACACCGAGCCGGAACCGAACGGCGACATCCTGATGTATCCCGAGGGAGACCGCAGCGCCCCGCCCTGCGCGCGCATGCCGGAAGGAGGCTACTACTTCGACTCCATCGTCCGGCAGCCGCCGATAGACGATGACAACCTCCGGGTGGAAGACAACCTGGAGGAGTTCGGCCCGGTCTCCGACGAGAGCCTGGCCTTCCTGCGGGATTCCGCCGCCGAACTGTCCGAAACCGGCCTGGGCGTAGTGGGCAGCTTCGGGGACGCCGGCTTCGGCGACATTGCTCTGGTGCCGGCGCCCTTCCTCAAGCATCCGAAGGGCATACGCGACGTCGAAGAATGGTACATCTCCACGGTCACGCGGCGGGAGCACGTACGCGAGATATTCGCCCGCCAGTGCGACATAGCGCTGGAGAACCTGGAACGCATTCGCCCGGCGGTTGAAGAGGTGGTGGACGTGCTCTTCATCACCGGAACCGACTTCGGTACCCAGCGCGGGCCCTTCATCTCCCGCGACGCCTACCGGGACCTCTACATGCCCTTCCACCGCCGGGTGAACGACTGGGTTCACGCGAACACTACGTGGCGCACCTTCATCCATTCCTGCGGCGGCGTGGAACCGCTCATCCCCGATTTCATCGAGGCCGGTTTCGACATCCTGAATCCCGTCCAGTGCTCCGCGGCCGACATGGACCCGCAGCACCTGAAGGAGACCTACGGCGACGACATCGTGTTCTGGGGCGGCGGCATTGACACGCAGAAGACCCTCCCCTTCGGCACGCCCGACGAGGTGCGGGAACAGGTCAGGGAGCGCGTCGAGGTGTTCGGTGAGGACGGCGGGTTCGTCTTCAACGCCATCCACAACGTGCAGGCCAACACGCCGGTCAAAAATCTGGTGGCGATGTTCGAGACTTTCGATGACGTCCGCTGACCGACACAACAGAACGAGGTGTAAGAGATGTATCTGACCGTATTTACGGACGAGCTGGGGCTGGACATCGGCGAGGCGCTGCCCATCATCAAGTCCTGGGGTGTTGACCGGGTTGACCTGCGCGGGCGCGTGCTGGGCACGCATTTCGAGAAGCTGGGCCAGGATCAGTTGCAGGCGGTGAAACGCACGATCGAGGAGCAGGGGCTCGACGTCGCCTGCCTGGAGTCCTCACTGGCCAAAGTGACTCTGCCGGGCCCTGACAGGCAGAAGCAGGAGCGCGAGAAGCTGGAGGCCATCATCCGCGCGGCCGACGTGCTGGACTGCCGACTGGTGCGGAGTTTCTTCTACTGGCACCCGCCCGCCGAGCGGCGCGGCCAGGTGGCCGAGAGACCGGACGTGCTGCAGGAAGTGCTGGATATGTTCGCGCCCCTGGCCGAGCGTGCCGCAGAGGCCGGCCTGACCCTGGCTTTTGAGAATTGCGGAGTCACCGAGGACGAAGTTGTGACCGTTCTCGACGCGCTGGAACAGCCGGACTGGGGTCTTGCGTGGGACGTGCACAACGGCTGGGAGCGCCTGAAAAACCGCGAGGGCGACACGGATGCTTTCATGGCCCGCCTGGCATCCCTGACGCGCGTCGTCCACGTAAAGGCCCGCGGCGCCGTGGCCGGGTCCGAGGCGCGGATACCGTACGACCGCGTCCTGGAGTTCCTGGCCGTCAGTGGCTATGACGGGCCGGTCAGCGTCGAGACGCACAACGCCGATCCCGAGGTGAGCAACGTGGAGCGCACCCACGCGGTGGTGCGGGAGTTAAGGCGCTGCTGGCCGAGTGCCGCGCCCGGGAAAGCCGTATCGCCGCTCAAGGAGCGCCGCGCCGTGGTGCGGGACTACGACCCCGTGGGCTTCGTCGTGGTCGGGCTCGGCATGGGCAAGAACCGCTCGCGGCTGCTTCAGAAGACCCCGGGGACGCGCCTGGTGGGCGTCGTGGACATAGACCGTGAACGGGCCCAAGCCGCCGGCGAAGAGCTGGACGTGCCGCACACCACCGAACTTGCTCCCTGGCTGGAAGACCCCGATGTGGAGGTGGTGTATGTGATGACCCCGACGGGACGACACGCGGAGGTGGCGCTGCAGGCCCTGAAGGCCGGCAAGCACGTGCTGACCACCAAGCCCATGGAGGCATCCGTCGAGGCGTGCGACGCCATGATCCGGACGGCCGAGGAGAACGACCTGCTCCTGGGCGTTGACTTCGGCATGCGCTTCAAACCCGAGAATCTGTCGCTCCGGGCAGCCGCCCGGGACGGTTTTTTCGGCCGTCTGCTCTCCGGGCAGGTTTCGCTGAAGGTCCTCCGCACCGACGCCTACTTCCGCGCCAACGGCGGCTGGCGCGGCACTCGCCGATGGGACGGCGGCGGCGTGCTGTCCAACCAGAACATCCACCACCTGGACCAGCTTGCCTTCACTCTCGGAATCCCCCACCGGGTCCGGTGCAACATCTGGACGCAGACGCACGACATAGAAGCCGAGGACCTGGGTTGCGCCCTGCTGCAGTATCCCGACGGGCAGGTGGTCTCCCTCTACGCCACCACGTGTTACCCGCAGAAGACCTGGTATCACACCCTGGAGCTGCACGGCACGGAGGGAGCGGTCTCCTTCAGCTCCGGCGGTCCCAACCGGGACAGGCGCAGCCTGTGGTTCCGCGACGGAGAGTGGACGGACCGGCCGCCGGTGAAAAAGGAACCGGAATGGCTCAATTCGGCCGACAACTTCGCCGCCGCCCTGCGCACCGGCGCCCCTCTGGTCTGCCCCGGCCGCGACGGCCGTCGCACCCAGGCCATACTCCACGCAATGTACGAATCAGCCTACGGCGACCAGGACTGGGTAGAGGTCCAACCTGAACTGCCCGATTGACGCAGGTGGCGCTTCTGGCTACGCCGTCCACTCCGCCACCGCGAGCCCGCCGTCGGCCTTGCACGACCCGCACTGGTGTGCTACGGTGCATAGTCGGGGGATTAATCCGTCAACCTTCTTTCGCGGAGTGCCCGCATGATCTACCAGAAGCACGAGTTCGTACAGGACGACACCGGCGACGAGGACTTTCCGATCAAGCTGATTGACCGCCTTCAGGCCGTGGACGCGGACGAGGTGCGCTTCCTGGGACGGGCCACGCTCAACATGCGCACGCCGATGGGCATCCAGCAGATACCGATCTCCTTCGAGATCGAAGCGGACGACATCGAGGACGCCTTCGAGCAGTATTCCGACAAAGCCGAACCGAAGGTTGAAGAGGTCCGGCGCCGCATGGAGCAGCAGATCCAGCGACTGCGGCAGGAGCAGGATAGCCAGATCGTGACTCCCGACCAGGCCGGCGGAGCGGGTCAGCAGATCGTGGACTTCGGCGACCTCAAGGGCGGCCAGTGACCCGCCGCCGTTGCTGAACGCGTTCAGCCTTCTTTCCTGTCTTCTCGCGCTGCGGCGATTTTGCGCCGCAGAAGCCTGTTCAGCACCGTTGACAGCAGGTAGATGCCGCCCGCGATCAGCACAATGGTAGCGCCGGTGGGCAGGTCGTACGGGTAGGATACCGCCAGCCCGCCGGTCGTGCACACCACGCCCACGCCCAGCGCTATGAGCATCATGCCCTTCAGGCTGCGCGCATAGTGCCCCGCCGTTGCAGCGGGCAGTGTCAGCAGAGCGATCACCAGGATGATGCCCACCACCTGCACAAGTATCACAACGGTAAGGGCAGTCAGGCAGAGCAACAGCAGATAGAACAGGTCCACGTTAATGCCCTGCACACGGGCGAACTCCTCGTCGAAGCAGATCGCCAGGAAGCGCTTGTAGAACAAAAGCACGGCGATCAGGATGCCCACATCCAGCACGGCCGTCAGCACCACATTGTCGGGCCCGACCAACAGTATATTGCCGAAAAGGTAGCTCATAAGATCGGCCTTGTAGCCCGGGCTCTTGTACATGAACACCACACCGATGGCCATGCCAATGGCCCAGAGGGCCCCGATAATGGTGTCCTCGTTCTGCCGGGCGCGAAGGCTGACCACGCCGATCAGCAATGCGGCTACGATCGCCGCGCACAACGCCCCCGCCAGCGGGCTGTAGCCCAGGAAATACGCGATGCCCATGCCGCCCAGAACCGCGTGCGCGATGCCGCCACTGATAAACGTTATGCGCTTGACCACCACGTAGGTGCCGATGATGGCGCACGCCAGGCTGGCCAGCAGCCCCGCCGCCAGCGCGCGTTGCAGGTATCCGTGGCGCATAAGCGCCTGGATGAACTCCACCATCCGCACCGCTCCCGTTACTCGTCGTGATGTTCCACCATCCGCACCGGCCCGCTGTAGATCGCCTCGATGACCTCCCCGGTCAGTTCCTCGGTGGTGTGGCAGAAGACTCTCTGGTGCACGCAGGCAACGCGGCCGACGTGTTCGGTCACACACCCCACGTCGTGGGAGACCAGCAGGATGGTCATCTCCTCGCTCAACTCCTCCAGCAGCGCATATATCTCGTGCTCGACGTGGTGATCCACCTCGGCCGTCGGCTCGTCCAGCAGCAGAAGCTCGGGCCTGGTGGCCAGCGCGCGGGCAATCAGCGCGCGCTTGCGCTGCCCGCCGGACAGCGAACCGAACACGCGGTCCCGCAGGTCGGCCAGCTCCACCGCTTCCAGCGCTTCCGCCGCCGCCTGCCGGTCCTCCTGCCGATAGATCCAGACCGGCCGTGACTGCCCCACCCGACCGGTCAGGACGACGCCCTGCACCGTGATGGGGAATTCGAGCTGTAGATCGGAACTCTGCGGCACGTAGCCCATGGACAGCCGGGCGGACTGCGGGGTGCCTCCCAGAACGCGAACCTCCCCGCGCTCGGGCTGCTCCAGGCCCAGGATGAGCTTCAGAAGCGTGGTCTTTCCGCCGCCGTTCGGGCCGATGATGCCCAGAAACTCGCCCACCGGAACGGTCAGGTTCACGCTTTCCAGAACCAGCGGACCGTCGTAGCGGAAGTCCACGTCCCGTATCTCGACCGCCACATCCTCATCGCTCATCGCATCGCCCGGGCAAAAGCCTGTGCCATCTCGCGCATACCGGTGAAGTAATCCCTGGCCAGCGGATCAACCTGCACGACCTCTCCCCCTATCTCCCCGGCCACCACCTCCGCGCTGCGCGCGCTGAACTGCTTCTGCACGAATACCACCTTGATCCCCTCCTCGCGGGCCGTCTCGATCAGCGTCTGCAGCGCGCGGGCGCTGGGCTGTTTGCCTTCGATCTCAATCGGTATCTGCTCCAGCCCGTAAGCGTCCGCGAAATAGCCGAACGCCGGATGGAAGACCATGAACTCCCTGGTCTGCAGTTCCTCCGTAATCCCGCGGATGTCACGGTCCAGCTCATCGAGGTCCGCCAGGAAGGACTCCAGGTTACTCCGATATTCGGCCTCATGCTCGGGGTCCATCTCGACCAGTGCCTCGCAGATGTTGCGCCCCATCATCTTCGCGTTGGCGGGGTCCAGCCACACGTGCGGGTCCATCTGCCCCGCCTCCTCCGAGTGCGGCTCCGCGTGTTCGTGCTCATGGACATGTGCTTTCATCCTTCGCAGTTTGATCCCGGCCCCGGTGTCCACCATCGCCATGTCCGGGTTAGCACTTTGTATCTTCTCCCGCAGGATTTGTTCAAACGGCACGCCGATCAGGAAGTACACATCCGCACCGGTCAGTCGCACCATCTGGGATGGGGTCGGCTCATATGTATGGGGACTGTGCCCGGCCTCGACCAGCACATTGACTCTCACCCGTTTCCCCGCCACGCGCTCAATGAACGTAGCCTGCGGCGGGATGGTGACGAAGGCCCTGAGCCCTTCCTCGCCGCCGCCGGCCTGTTCCGCCGGCTCAGCCCGGTCACAGGCCGTCAGGCACAGCGTTGCCAACACTGCAACACACAAAGCCGTAGCTCGCATTCTGGTTTCCTCCTTGTCCATCGGACACGAAAGACCGGTGCGGCCGTCACGTCGTCTACTGCTCCTGTTCAGCTTCCAGGCGGTCGCTCAGCAGGCGGACGTGGCTCATCTCCTCCCGGATGATATCGTCTACCCACTCCTTCCCCAGGTCATCCGGGACAGCCTCTTCAATGCCCAGGTAGAAGATGATCGTCTCCTTCTCCAGCTCGATGGCCTTCTTCAGGACCTCGCTGGCGGACCGGTCCCCGGTCAGCCACTCGTTGGGGTCCTCCCTCAGATCAAAGACCTGTCCGCCCGCGACGGCGCGCAGGTAGGAGCGCACCTCGTCGTTGGGATCGTAAGCCGTGCCCGGGCTTTCCTCGGCGCTCAGGCTTTCGCTCATCTCCTCGAATATCTTCAGATGATTCCTCTCCATCGCCGCCAGATCGGTGAGCGTAGCCCGCAATTGGGGAGAGCCCGCCGTCTCCGCCGCCCCCTCGTAAAAGCGCGCCCCGTTACGCTCAATCTGCTGCGCAATCTCAAAAACCTCGCCCGCATTGAATCGTGTAGCCATCCCTCATCACCCGCCTTAAGTATGTCTCCCCGCGAACCGCCTTTTCCGCAAAGCCTCAGGATACCACCGCCACGCCGAGCACGCAACAATCGGTTGCCCTTCAGACGGCCCTGCCACCGGAGAGCCACGGAGATCGCAGGGAACGACCAGGACCAACAACCGACACCATCCGCCGGAGTGTTGGGGGCCGCACGAGACAGTAATTCTGGCTCATCGCAAAAGAGCGTGCGTGCACTTGAAAAGAGGTGGACATGCGTGTCCG
>CAYVBE010000115.1:5864-13102 GCA_964448935.1 uncultured candidatus Brocadiaceae bacterium | reverse complement strand
GGAACTGTGCCTGCTGGTGGAGTGCGCCGCCGCCGAGGGCGTGGAGAAGGTGCGGCTGACCGGGGGCGAGCCGCTGCAGCGGGGCGACCTGGACGAGATCATCCGTGCCGTAAGCTCCGTGCCGGGCATCCGGGAGACCACGCTGACGACCAACGGCGTGGGATTGGCCACTCGTGCGCAAAGGTTGCGGCGGGCCGGGCTGGACCGGGTGAACGTGAGCCTGGACAGCCTGCAGGAGGACCGTTTCGCGCGCATCACGGGGCGAGACGTCCTTCCGCGCGTGCTGAACGGCATCGAGGCGGCCGCGGCCGCCTTCCCTCTGGTGAAGGTGAACACCGTGCTGCTGGCGGGGCGGAACGAGGACGAGGTCTGCGAATTCGTGCGGTTCGGGGGCAGGACGGGGGTGCGGGTTCGTTTTATCGAGTTCTACGGAAAGTGCGACGCCGCCACCGGCACCGGCACGGTGTCTGCGGAGGAAGTCAGGGCGAGGCTGGAAGGCGAGTTCGGACCGATGGAGCGGCTGGCGGGCGACGACCTGTCGGTGGAGGAGCTGTACCGCGTCGGCGGCGCCACCGTGGGACTGGTCCGCAGCCTGACGGCTCCCCCCTGCCCGGTCTGCTCGAAGCTGCGGTTCACCTCCGCCGGCGAGCTGCTGCCGTGCCTGTTCGCTGAGAGGGGGGCCCGTATCGGACAGTTGCTGCGGGAAGGCCGGCGGTCGCAGATCCGTCGAACAATCCGGCGGGTGTATGACACGAAAACGAGGGAAGGGCCCCGCGGCAGGCGGGTGGAGTGCGCGCGGGAGATCGGTGGGTGACTGACGGGGCGGGACAATCCGATTTTTGGGGTTGCCAAACGACTTCTCAGGGTGTAACATGGTAGTGGTGCGGTTGCATAAAATAGGGATGGTGTGCCAATCGTTCGGTGGAGCCTTCGGCCTCCGGTTGCTCCAGGGGTATTTGTGGCGGGCCGCGTACCGGAACATGTTATCCAACAGGTCGCGCGAAGGGTTGACTTCGTGCGCCTGGCGGAGCGGTACCTCCGGCTGAAGAGACGCGGGAGCCGGTATGTGGCGCTCTGCCCGTTCCACGACGAGAAGACACCTTCCTTTTCCATTGACCCGGACAACGGACTGTACCATTGCTTCGGGTGCAAGGAAGGAGGGAACGTTTTCACCTTCCTGCAGAAGATGGAGGGCCTCTCCTTCCGGGAGGCGCTGCACCAGCTCGCGAACGAGGCCGGCGTTGACCTCGGGGAATACACCGAGGCGCCGCCCGAGGAGCAGAGCAACCTGGGCAGGCTCCGCCGGGCGCACGAACTGGCGGCCACATTCTACCAGAAGTGTCTGGAAAAGGCGGAGCAGCCGCGGAAGTACCTGAAAGAGCGGCGCATAACCGAGGCGTCCATGGAGAAGTGGCGGCTCGGATACGCGCCGGACGGATGGGAGCACTTTCTGAACGTCGCGCTTAAACGCGACTTCAAGCCGGACGAACTGGTCGCCGCGGGCCTGGTGAGGGCCCGGCAGGACGGCAACGGGCATTACGACAGGTTTCGCAACCGGCTCATGTTCCCGATAACGAACGTGGCCGGGCGGGTGATCGCCTTCGGGGCGCGGGCCCTGGACCCCGATGACGAGCCGAAGTATCTGAACAGTCCGGAGACGCCGCTGTTCACCAAGGGACGGTGTTTTTTCGGTCTGGACCAGGCCAAGGCGGCCGTGCGATCCGCCGACACCGCCGTGGTGCTGGAAGGCTACACGGACGTGATCATGGCGCACCAGGCCGGCGTGACCGAGGCCCTGGCCGTGCTGGGCACGGCACTGACCGAGGACCACGCACGGGCGCTCGGGCGGCTGTGCAGCCGCGTGATACTGGTGTTCGACGCGGATGAGGCGGGCCAGAAGTCCGCCGCCCGCAGCATCGAGGTGCTGCTGGAGCAGGACCTGGAGATACGGGTGGCCCGGTTGCCGAGCGGGCTCGACCCCTGCGACTACATCGTGGAGCACGGCGGCGAGGAGTTCCGCGGGCTGCTGGACGAGAGCCTCGGGTTCTTTGAATTCCGCCTGCAACTGGCGCGGAGCAATCACAGCACGGAGACGATTGAAGGGCGCACCGCGGCGTTCCGGGAGGTGGCGGAATTCGCCTCCGGCGTGCGCGACCCGGCGCAGCGCGACATGATCGTGCGCTGGATAGCCGACGAGCTGAGGGTGCCGCCCCGCGCCATCTGGGCGGGGCTGGGAAGTCCCCGACGCACCGGAGGACCTGCCGAGGAGGCGGAGCCGCAGCGCTCCCTGAGCCAGAGCCTGCCGGGCGACCTGCTGGGACTGCTGCTGGTGCACGCTGAACTGCGCTCCGAGTTGACGGGCGCCGAGCTGGATGCGCTGCCGGAGGGCCCGGAGCGGCGCACGCTGGAGTTGCTGCTGGAGCGGGATGGAGAAGTCGAAGCGTCGGATTTCATCGGATCGCTGACGGATGTGGAAATGGCCTCTGCGGCGTCCCACGCGGTCGCACAGGAACAGGAGCGCATGGCGCGGGTGAAGAACGCGGCCGAGGTGTCGCGGGCGGTCCTGAAGGGCTACCTGGACTATCTGGCCCGCAGGCAGGAGGCGGAACGCACGAGTTCCGCGCCCCGGCCGGAGCAGATGGACGATCAAGAGCTGCGAAGACTGGCGCAAAGGCTGAAGGAAGAGGACAAAAAGTCGGCGCAAGACAGATAAACTCGGGAGTTGATCTCCGATGGCGGAAAACACTGCACTAAAACGACCTTCTGTCCTGGAAGACATCCAGGACCTCGTCGAACAGGCCAAAGAACGGGGATACCTCACGTACGAGGAGTTGAACGATTTCCTCCCCGAGGACGTGGTCAGCCCGGAGTATATTGACGAGATACTCCTGGCGCTCGATGAAGCCGGTATCGAGCTGATAGACGAGCAGAAACTGGCGGAAGAGGGCGAGGACTTCTTCCTGGAAGACGAGGATATCGAGGAGGAGGAAGAGGAGGAGGAAACCACCACCATCTCGACCACGGAGAAGATTGACGACCCCGTCCGCATGTACCTGACCCAGATGGGCCAGATACCCCTGCTGACGCGG
This sequence comes from uncultured candidatus Brocadiaceae bacterium, assembly GCA_964448935.1. Lineage (GTDB taxonomy): Bacteria > Planctomycetota > Brocadiia > SM23-32 > SM23-32 > CAYVBE01. The sequence goes on along the minus strand of CAYVBE010000115.1, from coordinate 10,013 downwards.
GAGGAGGAGATCGCCCTGGCCAAGCGCATCGAGATCGGGCGGAAGAGCTTTCGCAAGAAAGTCCTCCAGTTCACCCACACCATCGAGCGGTGCGTGGAGATACTGCAGGACGTGGACGAGGGCGACCTGCCCTTCGACCGTACGCTCAACGTGAGCGCCCTGGAAAAGGACGAAAAGGAAGCTATGGCCGCCCGCGTGCCGCAGAACGTGGCGACCGTCCAGAAACTGCTGCAAAAAAACCGGGACGACTGGAAAGACTACCGCAGCACGAAGAGCGAAGCCGAGAGGATCAAGATACTGCGCGCCATCCGCCACCGGCAGCGCAAGTGCATGATCCTGATCGAAGAGCTGCTGCTGAGGATCAAGAAGATCCAGCCGCTGCTGGACCTGATTAACGACGTCTACGAGCGCATGGCGGATATCCAACGCGAGCTGGGCGATCTGCGGGAGAAGGGCGGCAGCAAAGCCAGACGCCGTGGGCTGGAATCGGAGCTGCGGCACCTGGAGGACCGCATCTGCTGTCCGTTCCCCCTGTTCGAGCGGCGGGTGATGGCCACCCGCCTGGTGCACGACGAATACGAGCGGGCCAAGTCCGACCTGGCCGGCGGCAACCTGCGGCTGGTGGTCAGCATCGCCAAGAAATACCGCAACCGGGGCCTCAGCTTCCTGGACCTCATCCAGGAGGGCAACACGGGGCTCATGCGCGCGGTGGACAAATACGAGTACCGGCGCGGCTACAAGTTCTCCACCTATGCCACGTGGTGGATCCGGCAGGCCATCACCCGGGCCATCGCGGACCAGGCCCGCACCATCCGCATACCGGTCCACATGATCGAGACCATGAGCAGCATCCGCAACGTGCTGAAGCGGCTCTCCCAGAAGAAAGGGCGCGAGCCCACGCTGGAGGAGATCGCCGAAGAGGCCGACATCAGCATTGACGAGGTGCGGCGCGTGCTGAAGATATCCAAGCGGCCCATCAGCCTGGACCGGCCGATCGGCGACAGCGATGACAGTTTTTTCGGAGATTTCATCGAGGACGAAAGCGCCCCGAGTCCCATCCGCGTTGCGGCCAAGGAGATGCTGAAGGACAAGATCGAGGCCGTGCTGGACACCCTGACCTACCGGGAACGGGAGATCATCAAGCTGCGCTACGGCCTGGGGGACGGATACACCTATACCCTGGAGGAGGTGGGCAAGCTGTTCAACGTCACCCGGGAGCGTGTGCGGCAGATCGAGGCCAAGGCCGTCCGCAAGCTGCAGCACCCCGTGCGGAGCCGGCAACTGGAAGGTTTCATTGACAGCCTGCCGGACAACGCGTAAACTACTGCTTCTTTTTCCGCACAGGGGGAGCGACGGAACCGTGATGCCCACCCCGCCGGCCCATTGCACGTCTCGCCTACGCGCGCCGAACCAGGGGTGCGCTTCGACAGCCCGAGCCCGGTTGGGTTCGGGCTTTTTTCTTTTCCCACCGCACCGCAGGACAGCGCAATGAGAAAAAAGCTCGAAAAGCTGCGCGAACTGCAGGATATCAACTGCCGCATAGAGGATCTGCGCCGCGACAGGGAGAGGCTTTCCATAGACATCGAAAACCAGGCCGAAGTGCTGGAAGAGAAAGAAAGCCGCCGGGAGCAGACCCACCAGACGCGCATCGAGAAGACAAAACTGGCCGACCGCACTCAACTGGAAATAGAAAAGGCCGAGCAGGAGTGCGAACGCCTGGAAACCCAGCTCAACACCGTGCAGAATCAGCGCGAATACGACGCCATTCAGCACTCCCTGTCCAGCCGCCAGGCCGACATCCAGAAGTGGGAGGACGAGGCCCTGATGGCCCTCGATACCGCCGATCGGCTGAGCAAAGAAGAGGAACGCCTGGCCGAAGAAGTTGAGGAAGCCCGCGCCGAGCTGCAGCGCATCAGGGAGGAAGTCGCGAACCGGACCGAGGAGTTGGACCAGCAGATCGAAGGACTTCAGCAGGAACGCGAGCAGATCCGCTCAGAACTCGACCCCGAACTGCTGACCGCCTACGACCGCATCGCCAGCCGACATCCCAGGGACGCACTGGCCGAGGTGGACGGCCGCATCTGTGGCGGGTGCCACACGCAGATCACCAAGCAGACCAAGGTGCTGCTGGCCCGCGAGAACAAGCTGGTCCACTGCCATAGCTGCGGCCGCCTGCTGATGCTGGCCGACGAGTGAGTTCACTGGCGCGGGCCGAAGATGGCCGTGCCCAGGCGCACCATGTTGGCGCCCTCCTCGACGGCCACCTCATAGGAGTTCGTCATCCCCATTGAGAGCGTCTGCATCCGCACGTTCGGCGAATCGAACTGCTTCAGATGTTCGAACAACTCCCGCATGCGCCGGAAGTAGGGCCGCGCGTCCTCCGGGTCCTCGCTGTAGGGCTCCATGGTCATCAAGCCCTCCACGCGTAGCCGCTCAAGGTCGGCCACTTCTTCCAGCAGCTCTGGCACCTCGGCGGGCGGCACGCCCTGCTTGCTCTCCTCACCTGCGATGTTCACTTCCACCAGCGTGGACACGGGTTCGTCCCCGCGCTTGTTGAGGCCGCGCGCCAGGCGAGTCGAATCCAGACTCTGGATCATCGTGAACAGCGGCAGCGCCTGGTTGATCTTGTTGCGCTGCAGGTGCCCGATCAGGTGCCACTCGATTTCGCCGGTCAGTTCCCCCAGCTCCGCGTAATGGCGTTGCGCGTCCTGCACGTAGTTCTCGCCGATCAGCGTCGCCCCGGCGCGCACGACCTCGGCGATTTCCCGGCCGAGGCGGCCCTTGGTCGCCACCACTATCCGCACCTCCGATGGCAGGGCGGCGCGTATTCGCCGGTAGTTGTCCGCAGCGTTCTCGTCCCCCACGGCCGCCTCCCGAATCGCTACAGGTAGCGTAAAAAGTGGTTCTGCTCGTCCACCAGCACCTTCGTCGCCTCGATCGGCTCATCGCTTAGCTCGAAGCCCATAACGATCACCTCGTCGCCCGCCTTGATGCGGTGCGCGGCGGCGCCGTTCATACAGACCTTTCCTTCGCCCGGCTCGCCCGTAATCACGTAAGTCTCTACGCGGGCGCCGTTGGTCATGTCCACCACCAGCACCTTCTCGCCGGGCCACAGACCCGCCTTCTCCACCAGTTCTTCGTCAATGGTGATGCTGCCGATGTATTCGACCACAGCGTCCGTCACGGTGGCCTTGTGGATTTTCGATCGCAGAACCCAGCGCATCTCTCAGCCTTCCTGCAAGTCCTCGGCTATCAACCGCGCGACCTTGCGCCCGCTCTTGAGCATGCCGCCGAAGATGGGCCCCATCCGCGGCAGCCCGTAGGTGGCGCAGACCGACATGCCCGTCACGTAGAGCCCGGGGTACACCTCGCCCGTCTGCTCCACCACTCCCTGCTCGGCGGCTTCCACGTCCATGAACCCCTCGCCGATGTCCTCGGGGTGGAAATCGCTCAACTTGTTCCGCAGCATGTGTACCAACTCCGCCGGGTGGCCGGTGGCGTCCACCGCCCTGCGAGCGCCCATGCAGACCGGGTCCACGTGCAGCCCGGCCATCATAATGGGGGTGGAGTTGATCACCACGCCGCGCACGGTATCGCTCTTGACCACCACGTCCTCTACCTCGGTCAGGTTGAATATGGTGGCCCCGGCCCGCTCGGCCTCACGGGTCAGGCAGGCTGCCAGTTCCACGGCGCCGGCCACGTGCAGGCCGTCGCGCTCCTGGTGGCGCACGCCCAGTTCGTCCAGGATTTCCGGATCCTCCACCACCACGATGTTCTGTCCGATCCCGCCGCCCCAGGTGCCGCCTCCCGTGGACAGCCGTTTCTCCAGCACGGCGGTCTTCAGCCCTTCGCGGGCCAGGTAGTAAGCGGCTGCCATCCCGGCCGGTCCGGCGCCGACGACGATCACGTCACCCTCCAGGGCGTCCAGGAAGCGTTCCGTGTAGGTCTCTACGATTGCGCGGGTTATCTCGATCTCTTTCATGACGGACACTCTGATCTTTGGTGATGGGATTCCATGGGAACACCGGAAGGCCCCGCCTCGTCAACCCCTCACTATAGCGCAGCCGGCCGGAACTGTCAAAACTCCAGTTTGTCGCCCGGCATCGCGCCGCCCGGCATCGCGCCGCAGCCGCTCATCTGCGCGCGGCC
>CAYVBE010000115.1:0-5764 GCA_964448935.1 uncultured candidatus Brocadiaceae bacterium | reverse complement strand
CGCCCGGCATCGCGCCGCCCGGCATCGCGCCGCAGCCGCTCATCTGCGCGCGGCCAGGTAGCCCCAGTGGTAGCTGGTGCCCTCCATGGTCTGGTGCACGGTGTACTCGCTCATCGGGGGCCATTTGTAGATGTCCACGTAGAACTCCGTGGCCGGCCACGTGCGGCTTTCCGGTGTCATGTTGCCGCGCAGCACCCAGGTGTGTGCCCAGTCGTAGGCGCCGCCGCTCCGGCGCGGGTCGAAGGGGCCGAAGACGGTAATGCCCTCCGGGGCCGGCCGGCCGGACCGCCGGCTGTCAATGTGCAGGGGGAAGCGCGGATTGCGGTGACCGACGCCGACCGTCATCGTCTTGTTCATGGGGTTGGCCCCCGCGGAGAAGTTGCACGCGGCCACAGTGCCGGCCAGGTACTTCCGCTCCCCGGTCAGGTAGTGTGCGCGGGGTAGACCGGGGCCGACGGTCATGCCGGGCGTCGAATAGTAACCCACGTAGCCGATCATCGGCAGGCCGGGAACATCGGTGGTGATGTCGAACGCGTTGCCCGCTGCGAACTTTAGCGCCACGTCGCCCAACATGCGGTAGCCTTCGACGGCGCGTTCTTTCAGGTCCCCGTCGGCCAGTTCATCGGGCAGCAGCGCGTAGGCGAACCAGGCGTCCCTCTCCGCGTCGAACGGCTCGTTCCCTGCCAGTATCGCCTCCCGGAAGGCCGCGTTGTAGCGCGGCTCCTCGGTCAGGTGGTAGAGCTCCGCGGCGGCGAGCGCGCGCATCTTGCGGGTGTCGCGCTCCTCACCGGCCTCCTCCGCCATGGCCGGGCCTTCGCTCTCCGCCCACGCCCAGGCCTTCGTCGCGCTCTCCCCGTATTGTGCTGCCAGGCCCCGATCGTAGGCCCGCAGCAGGCGCGCCGCTTTGGCGGCGCATGCGGCGAAGCGGTAAGTCGTCTCCGGGTCCGGCGCGAAGGTCCCGACGCAGAGCGACTCCTGCCAGCTACACTCCCCGGCGCGCGGGTGAGCGGTGGACTCCACGCCGCCACCTACGCCGCCATCCGGGCGCTGCAGCCGGCGGTAAAAGGCCACGTTCCACAGGGCCTCGTCCAGCAGGTCCGGCAGGTCGTTCTGCGCCTCCTCGGGCGGAAGCGCCAGCGCCACCTCCTGGAAGTAATCGGGGAAGAGTTCCAGCAGCTCCAGGTGCAGGTAGCTGGGCCGCAGGTGCTGGCTGCGCCGGTCCCAGTCCCCGGCGTCCATGTAGCCGCCCCAGGCGTCGGGATGCGTGTCCAGGCGGCCGGTATCCAGATCGGGCCCCAGCATGCGGGCGAGGGCGCGGTTGACGGCCGCCGCCTCCCCGGTCCAGTAGGTGATGTCCAGGTTGAACACTTTGAAGCCGTCGGCCGGGTGCATCGGCCGGGGCCGCACGTAATCGGTGAAGGGCGGGCCCAGCTCGATGCCGCTCCGGTGGTGGAGGAACCCTTTCATGGACGTGCAGAAGGCCCGGAGCCAGACGCCTTCGCCGATCTCGAACGGGTAGCTGGTGCCGATTCCGGGGACCAGGACGCGGTAGGTGCCGGGCGTCGTGAATTCCGGGAAGTCCAGGCGATAGACGTTGGTCTTGGTGAAGTTCTTCTCCTCCTTCAGGTGCTCCGGCTCATCGGCGGCCAGTGCGAGTTTCACTTCGCCCCGATGCGCTTCATCACCGTTTTCGTCCAGCAGGTAGAAGGTGCCTGCCTCGTAGCCCAGCGCGCCGCCCGTGCCCAGCCAGGTCGAGAGGTAGGCCCGCTTGAAGGGGTCTTCGGGCCGATATCCGACCTGCGTGACGTGCACGGCGTCGCTGCGCACGCGGCGGGGTTCGTGGACGTAGGAAACGCTCTCCCGGCTGGTGTTCAGGCCCTGGAATCGGATGGCGTATGTGCTGCCCCCCCGCAGTGGCTGCGGCAACTCGAGGTATATCCAGTGGCGGATGGGATACTGGTTGTCGGCGTCCTCGCTGTTAGGTTTGCTCTTGCGGTGGACGGCGGTCGGAGTGACGTGGTCGGCGTAGGCGGGGTCATCGGTGGAGGAGATGCTGTATGCCTCCGGGGCGAGCACCGCGATGTCGTTCAGGGGTTCGCCGTGTATGGGCTGCGGCGGCGCAATCTTGTCGGCGTTGATGGCCAGCGCCCCGAGCGTGTCTTTCTTGCCACCGTCGGTCGGGCGCAGCACCTTCAGGTCCTTCCTGGTGCGCACGATTTCGGAGCCGTGCCGGGCCAGCACTTCCTTCCCATCTTCTACGATCTCGTCGCCGGGCCGGCTCGCGTAGGGCACCTGAGGCACCCTTTCCACGCGCCGGGCCTGGATGGTGACGGCCAGGATGTCCGGCGCCACCGCGCAGACGTGCACCACGTCCGGGTCCTCGGGCCGGTGCGGCTGGCCCTTCAGCGCTTCCCGCCGTTCCGCAGCTTGCTTCTCCGCCTCCGCCCGGAGTCGGTCGGCCTTGCGCTGCAGCCCGGCCAGCAGTTCGTCGCGCTGCCTCCGCGCGGCGGGCGGAGGCTCAACCATCTCCACCGCGTCAATGTAGACATCCAACGCCGCATCCTTCCACGCCCCCTGGACCTGCATGACCGTGACGCTGCCGTAGTCCAGCCGCTCCTGCCCCGGCAGCCGGCCCTCGTTGGGGACCTGGAGGGACGCGCCCGACTCGGGCAACACCAGCTCGAACTGCTCTGGATCGGCGTCCTCCAGGCGGTAGTTGAAGACGGATTTGTGGCCTGCTCCGTCGGCGAAGAACGCGTTCACGGTCTCGGCCTCGTTCTCCGGGCCGACCTTCATCCGCAGGGCGGGGGCGCGACCATCGTCGGCAAAGCTGCTCAGGTCCATCCGTCGGTTGATGCCCGCCCCGCCGCGGCTCGCGCGGGTGCGGATGTGGACAACGCCGTCCCGATGTATAACGCCTTTCTCGAAGTCGCCGTACACGTAATCGAAAGGCCGGGAGAAATCCACGATCACCGGCGAAGGCGGCGGCGCTTCCTCGGGTTGGACGGCCCGGACTCCGTCCAGGCAAAGGATGGCAAGGGCCGCAAGCAGCATCCGGAAGCATTCCATACCTCTGTCTCCTGGCGCGGGGCGAGAGGGATTGCATGAGGATAGACCGGGCCGGCGGGCGTGTCAAGATTCCTCGCGGCGGCGCAGGCGAACCCGGTTCTCAAACAGGTGCCTACGCGAAGGCGCTCTCCACACCGCTGCCGCGCACGAAGATCACCGATCCATCCAACCGGGCGCGGATATCGAGCAGCCGCCGACAGTCGTCCATCTCTTCCGGCAGCACGAAGAAGTGCAGGTCAGCGGATGGCGCGTCCGGGTGGATCTCACCCGGAGTGCCCTCCAGGGAGAGCGGCCTGGCGTCCGGCAGCCTGGCCAGTTCCATCAGGCTGGTCAGGTAGAGGCGCGCGGGCGCCTTCTGTTTCGCCTCTTCCGCCACCGCGATCAGCCGCAGTTCGGCCCTCCAGTTCCGCTTCAGTTTGTAGGCCAGCAGGATTGCCAGGTCCAGATCGGAGTGTTCCATGCTGACGGCCCAACCCGGACCGGCGTTCGGGACCCACAGGTTCACGGTCTTGCGCCGTCCCAGCCACGCCTGCGGATGCTCCAGGTAGAGCACCGTGCCCAGCCCGTTCTCCGGCGCTCTCCGCACGATCCTGGCCAGATCCGCGCCGCGGCACTCCGGGGCATCGTCCGGCAGCGACAGCCAGAGCAGGTTCGGCCGGAAGAACGCCCCTCCCAACGCTTCCATGCCGGCCAGTACGCCGGCGGGAAAACCGGTGGTTTCCATGCGGGTCCAGGAGGCGAAGACCCCCTCCTCGCGGAACGCGCGGGCCAGGTTCGACAGGCGCTGGACGAAATCTTCTTTTTCGGCCCCCGAGGGGTGGATGCCGAGCACGCGTAACGACCCGCGCGGCGCGGCCAGGTCCCGCAGCAGGGCGAAGTCTCCCCGCAGCTCCGTGGGGTCCTGGGTTGGGATCATCAGGTTCGGCTTCCAGGCCCTCTCCTGGGTCTCGGGCAGGCTGAAGACCTTCTTGGCCGCCCATTCGGCCAGGCTGACGAACACCCCGCTCCGCACGTCCCCGAACGGGGCCTCCAGGTGCCGACGGATAAGTACGAAATAGAACGTCGCCACCACCGCCAGGGCGACAAGGCTGAAGGTGGCATTGACTATCAACATGGCGAAGATACACCCTGCCGCGCCCACCAGCGGAACCCACCGTGGCACGTTGAAGACCGGCCGGAAACTGACCAGCCCGAGCCGCTGCTCCAGGAACACCACACCGTTGATCATGGCGTAGGTGATGAGAAAGAACATGGTGATCAGCGGCGCGATGGCGTTCAGGTCCCTCAGCAGCAGCGCGAAGAAGACCACGGCTCCGGTCAGATAAAGGGAATCGGGCTATGCACTTCGGTCTTGTGGCTACTATATGTTGTAGGCCACTGTTATGCGCGATTGTCGTTGATTTGATGGTTCATGATTTAATGGCGAAAGCCCAGGCAATGCGCCACCAACGCTTTGGAGAGCCTTCACGATGGCTTTTATACCTCATACCAAAGTAAGTGTGTGTGCTATCCTGCTCCAGTATTCCCGGCTGATGCTGCAAACTCGGGGTCAACTGCGGGGTGCTATATGTAGTATGCACAAGGCTAAAATGCATAGCCCGAAAAGGGAATTGCGCGGCTCACCCGCGGAGCTACGCACCTCCAGCCACTCGCCTGCGGGCAGGATGCGGTGCTGCCCCAGGGCCTGCAGGATGCGCGGTGCGCCGACCAGAGAAGCCAGCGCGGAAGAAAAGGTGGCCCCCAGCAGACCCGCCAGCACTGCCGGCGCCCACGCCGCCTTGCTCACCATGACGGTGTAGTCGCTCTGCAGTTCCGCCATGGTGGCCGACCTTGCCAGCCAGTAGGCCACACCCAGGTAAACCACCAGGCTGATGCCTACGGCGGCCAGCGTGCCGATGGGTATGGAGCGGCGGGGGTTCTTCAGCTCTCCGCTCATGTTCGCCGCTGCCATGATGCCCGTGGCCGCAGGGAAGAACACGGCGAACACCTTCCAGAACTCCACTCCCGTGATCGGACCCTCCGGCCTCTCGGCCGGTTGCGCCAGCCAGGAGACCTCGTACTGCATCGAACCGTTGAACGCTGCCCAGACAACCGCCACCAGCGAGCCGACGATGACGGCCAGGATAAGGTACTGCACGCGGAAGGCCAGCCCGGCGCTGATGAAGGCGATGGCGAACAGGAGCCCGAACACCACAAAATCCACCAGAATGGCCGGGTGATGCGGAAAGATGTACAGCCAGCCGGCCCGGAAGCCGAATATGTACATGACGATGGCCAGCGTCTGCGAGAGGTGGAGCGGAGCACCGATCGCGCCCCCCATCTCGATGCCCAGGCTCTGGCTGATGATCGAATAGGCCCCGCCGGCGCCAATGCGAATGTTGGTTGTGACGCTCGATAAGGAGAGCCCGGTGCAGCCCGTGATCGCAAACGACACCACGATGATCCCGAACGCCCCCGCTAACCCCACCTGCCCGACCACCCAACCGGTCCGCAGGTACATGATGACGCCCAGGATGGTCAGTAGCGTGGGCAGAAAGACCCCGCTGAACGCACCGAAACGCCCGGCGCCGGACTGCCCCCCTCCAGCCTTGCGCTTGCCCATACGTGCCCTTCTTTGAAATGCCTAGTGGTTCATAACACTTGATTTTACGGGTTCAGCCGGAGCGCCGGTGGGCCAGATGCAAGGCGCGGTGAG
>CAYVBE010000114.1:0-13214 GCA_964448935.1 uncultured candidatus Brocadiaceae bacterium | reverse complement strand
GCCTCTCCTTCCGCCCGCGCACAGACGGGGTGAAACCGTGAGCACAGACCCGAAAATCGCTCAACCGGAGACGGAGCCCGACCTGATGGAGGAGGTCAGGGAGCGGCTAGCCCGCGAGGAGCTGGAGGGTCTGGAGGCGCTGCTGGAGGAGTTGCCCGCCGCCGACGTTGCCTCCCTGCTGAACGAGTTGGAAGAGGAGATGCAGGCGCAACTGTTCCGGGGGCTGAGCACCGACCTGCGGGCGGACCTGCTGGGGGAGCTGAACGAGGACACGGTCCGCACGTTGGGGGAGAGGACGCCGAACCGCCTCCAGGATGCCGTGGGGCAGATGGAGCCGGACGAGGCGGCCGATGCCCTGAGCGCACTGCCCTCGGAGCAGGTGGACGCCCTGCTGGCCCAGATTCCCGGCGAGCAGGCCGCCGTGGCCGAGAAGCTGCTGGCATACCCGGCCGACTCCGCCGGTGGCCTGATGACCACCGAGTTCGTCGTCCTGTTCAGCGGGCTGACCGCCCGCGAGGCCGTCCGGGTGACCCAACGACAGCGCGAGGCGGAGACCGTGGCGCACCTGTTCGTGGCCGACCGGGAGGACCGCCTGGTCGGCCACCTCCCGCTGGACCGGCTCGTGTTCGCCCCGCCGGAACAGAACGTCGGCGACCTGATGGAGGAATGCCCACTTACGGTGGCCCCTGAGACCGATCAGGAGGAGCTGGTCCGGGCCGCAGCGCGATACCACCTCCAGGTGGTGCCCGTCATCGAGTCGGACGACCGCATGGTGGGCGTGGTGACGCTGGACGACATTCTGGAAGCTGCCGAGCAGGAGACCGACGAGGATATGTACCGTCTGGCGGGAACGGCGGAGCGCGACCCCGTCAACGCCGGGGTTTCCCGCAGCACCCGGCTGCGGCTGCCTTGGCTGCTTCTGAGCGTCTTGGACGGGCTGTTCATCGCCTTCCTGATGAGTCGCTTTTTCATGAACGGTTTCCACAAAGAACTCTCCTACTTCATCCCGCTCATCCCCCTGATGGGGGGGCAGGTGGCCATACAGGGCTCCACCATCATGGTGCGTGCCCTGGCGGTGGGCAGCATCCACAAGTCGCGGCTGAGGGGGTTTCTGGGCAAACAGTTCGTCATCACGCTGCTGCTGGCCCTGTGCTGTTCAATTGCGGCGGCCGTGCTGGGCGGACTGCTGGTGCAGATCGGCGCCACCCTCATGGTTGCCGTCGGCCTGGCGGTCGGGGTGGCCATCCTCTTTGCCGGCATGTTGGGTATGATTTTCCCGCTGCTGTTCAACACGGTGGGCATTGACCCCGCCGTAAGCTCCGGGCCGTTTATCACCATGCTGAACGACCTGTTCTGCATCTGCATCTACCTGGGGCTCGGAACGCTGCTGGCGGGTTGAGGGGCGAGAATCGAGACTTGCGCCGTCGCGCGAAGCAACTTACCATGATGCCTTCTGCCCTTTAACTTCCGGAGTCACAGATGAAGAAGCACTACATGTTCACGCCGGGTCCGACCATGGTGCCTCACGAGGTCCTGCTGGCCGAAGCCGCGCCCATCATCCACCATCGCACCGCTGAGTTCTCCGACATCCTGGAGGAGGAGGTGGAAGGTCTGCAGGAATTGTTCGGCACCGAGGAGGACGTCTACGTCGTCATGGGCAGCGGGACCGCCGCCATGGAGGCGTCCGTGGCCAACATCGTCTCGCCCGGAGACACCGCCATCTGCGCCACGGGAGGCAAGTTCGGCGAGCGGTGGTGCGAGCAGTGCGAGGCATACGGCGCCGAGGTGGTCCGCGTTGAGCTGGAGTGGGGCGAGTCGCTGAGCGTCGAGCGGGCCGCCGAGGCCCTCAAGGAGAACCCCGAGGCGCGCGCTTTCTACATCACCCAGTCCGAGACATCCACCGGCGCCCTGACCGACGTGGAGGCGATCGCCGGGCTGACCGCGCAGAGCGACACGCTGCTGGTCGTGGACGCCATCACGGGCATCGGCGTGCATCCCTTCAAGATGGATGAGTGGGGCGTGGACGTGGTGGTCAGCGGCTCGCAGAAGGGCTGCATGATCCCGCCGGGGCTGGCCTTCATCGCCGTGTCCCCGCGCACGTGGGACATCGTCGAGGGCTGCACGTCGCCACGGTATTACCTGAGTCTGGGCGCGATGCGCAAGAAGTGGGCAGACAGGACCACGCCGTTCACCGCCGCCGTGTCCCTGGCGCAGGCGCTGCGCAAGGCGCTGGAGATGATGCGCGAGGAAGGGCTGGAGGAGATATACGCCCGGCACGCACGGCTGGCGGAGGCCACCCGATCGGCCGTGCGGGCCATGGGGCTCGAAGTCGTGGCCGAGAACCCGGCCAACGGCGTCACCGCGGTCTACGGTCCCGAGGGCCTGGACACCGGCGAGCTGGTGAAACTGATGCGCTCGAAATACGGCGTCCAGATCGCCGGCGGCCAGAGCCACCTGAAGGGCAAGATATTCCGCATCGGCCACATGGGCTACGTCAGCGAGGAGGACCTGCTGGTGGCCATCTCAACGCTGGAGAAAGCCCTGCGGGAGATGGGCTACGAATTCCCCGCCAACGCCGGCGTAAAAGCCGCCATCGAGGCGCTCGGTTGAGCCGGGCGCGGGTGGTCAGGGGGCGCCTGCGATTTCGCCCTCCTCTATCATGGTCACCAGCGCGGAGTCTTTGGTCTCCAGCGGCAGGTCTATCCGGGCGCGGCGGCGGCTGGATTCGTAGATGGCGAAGATCACCTCCGCAGCCTGCAGGGCGCGCCGGGCGGATAGCTCCGGCTCCTCGCCGCTCTCCAGGCAGTCCGCGATGTTCGCCATCACAGCGGGCATGGGATCGGCCTCCTCCACCTCCGGCGGCTCCCAACCGGGGTCGTCGTAAACGACAGCCCGGGGATACGTTCCGCCCCAGGTGACCTCGATAAAGCCGTTGCTGCACGTCAGCCGCACGCCGGTGCCCATCTCCTTCCTTTCGCCGACCTGGATGGCACCCCGCACGCCGTTCTCGAAGCAGAACATGGCCACGGCCATGGACTCGCCGGGCACGTTGAACCAGTTCAGCATGTCCCGCGTGTCAATCTGGCCGATCACCCAGCGGACGGGGTTCTCGTGGTTGAACATGAAGCCCAGATCCAGGCTGTGGGTGCCGCAGTCCAGCAGGTGTTTGGGCGCGAAGAGATCCATCCGCTCCAACTCGCCGAAGACGCCGTTGTCCAGCATGTCGCGGGCCTTCAGTATGCCGTGGTTGAACCGCCGCTGGTGGTCGAAGGTGAGCTGGACGCCCGCCTCCTCGCACATCTCCACCAGCTCCACGCTCTCGCCCCACGTGGGTGCCATCGGCTTCTCGCAGTGGATCGCCTTCACGCCGGCCTCCACGCAGGCTCGCGTCACCGGCAGGTGCAGGTCCGGCCACAGGCAGATGCTCACGAGGTCCGGACGCTCCTCGCTCAGCATCTTCTCGTAGTCCTCGTAGATCGTGGCCTCGAACCCGTGCTCCTCGGCGTAATCCTCTGCCGCCTCACGGTTGATGTCGGCCAGGGCCATGACCTCGAGCCTGGGTTCGGCCACGTATCCTTTGGCGTGCAGACCAGCGATGTTGCCGCAGCCCACGACCGCGGCCCGGTAATTACCAGCCATCAAGAAATCTCCTCCTCCGGTCATGCGTGCAGTGTGAAGGTCAGCGGTACTTGACGTATGCGACTTTGTGCTCTGTGAAGAACTCGATGCCCGTCTCGCCGGCTTCCGGCAGTCCGAAACCGGACGCCTTGACGCCGCCGAAGCTGAACTGTGGCTCCTTCAGCGCGGTCATCTGGTTGACGTGAGTCAGGCCCACCTGCGTTTTCTCCATGAACGTGAGAGCCCGCTGCAGGTCCGCCGTGTAGATGGAGCTGGACAGGCCGTATTCCACGCCGTTGGCCACCTCGACGGCCTCCTCGAAGTCGGCAACGGTGATGACGCTCAGGACGGGACCGAAGATCTCCTCCTGTGCGATGGCCATGTCCGGTGTGACATCGGTGAAGACGGTGGGCTCGATGAAGCAGCCGTGGTCGTATTCGCCGCCGGTCAGGCGGCCCCCGCCCAGGCGTAGTGTGGCGCCTTCGTCGCGGCCCAGGTCAATGTAGTCCAGGACGGACTGCAACTGGGTCTCGCCGCAAACCGGCCCCATGGTGGTTCCGTCTTCCAGGCCGTTGCCCACGGCGATCTGGTTGGCCAGGTCCACGACCTCCTCGACGAACGCGTCGGCCACGTCCTCGACCACGATGGCACGGCTGGTGGAGGTGCACCACTGGCCGGCGCAGGCGTAGGCGGCGGTCACGGCGGACCGGACGGCCGCCTCCAGGTCGGCGTCCTCCAGCACCACCAGCGCGTTCTTGCCGCCCGTCTCGAGCTGCACGCGCGCCATGATCGCGGAGGCCTTCCGGTTGATCCTGCGGCCCACCTCCGTGGAGCCCGTGAACGAGATCGCCTTGATGGCGGGGTTAGTGACCATCTCCTCGCCCACCACCGACCCGCTGCCGGTCACGAAGTTCAGCACGCCAGGCGGCAGCCCGGCGTCCACGAACAGTTCCACGAACTTCGCTCCCGTCCCCGGCGTCAGGCTGGCGGGCTTGAAGACGCAGGTGTTGCCCGCCATGAGCGCCGGCGTGCACTTGCGGCCGGGCACGTTGAAGGGGAAGTTCCACGGGCTGATGATGCTGACCGCGCCCAGGGGCTGCCTCACACTGTAGGCCAGCACGCCGTCGCGGGAGACCGGTTTCGTCTCCCCTCCCAGGCGGACGCCCTCGTGGATCTGGAACTCCATCTCGCTGACGGCGGCGTTGATCTCGGCGTGCGACTCCTCCAGCATCTTGCCGTTCTCGCGGGTCAGCACCTCGGCGAACTCGTCCGCCCGGTCCTTCATGCCCTGGTGGGCCTTTTTCAAGCATTCGGCACGCTTCAAGGGAGAGAGGGAACTCCATTCGGGAAACGCTTCCTGCGCCGCCCGGATGGCATCCCGCACGTCTTCCCGCGTCGATGCGGGCCAGACGCCCGTGACCTCCCGCAGGTTCGCCGGATTGCGCTGCTCGAATGTCTCGCGGCCCGCGCCGTTCGTCCATTCGCCGCCGATGTAGTTCTTGCCTTCCGTGGTCATTGTCCGCTCCATGGTCGAATTCGGGCTGGTCGAAGCTCTCAGTAGGCGTTGCGGTAGATGGTCCGCGCGTCGTCAAGGGTGACCCTGCGGGGGTTGTTGTCCAGCAGGCGGGTCACCTTCATCGCGGCCTCGGCCATCTCGTCTATGGCGTCCTCCGGCACGTCCAGGTTGCGCATGCGCGTGATGATGCCGACATCGGCACAGAGCTGCTTGACGGCGGCCGCAGACAGGGCCGCGGCGTCCCGCAGCGAGAGTCCCTCGACGTTCTCGCCCAGGGCCGCCGCGATTCTGCTGAACTTCTCCAGGTCGCTCACCAGATTGAACTCCATGACGTAGGGCAGCAGCAGGGAGTTGGCGACGCCGTGCGGCACGCCGAACTCGCCCCCCAGCGGGTAGGCGAGCGCATGTACCGCCGTGGTGTTCACCGAGCCCAGGCAGAGCCCCCCGTACAGGCTGGCCAGGGCCATGTTGTAGCGCGCGTCCACGTCCTCGCCGCAGCTCACGGCGCGCCGCAGGTTGGCGCCGACCAGCCGGATGGCCTCCAGCGCGAAGGTGTCCACAAAAGGCTGCGCGTGCCTGTTGGTGTAGGACTCGACGGCGTGCGTCAGGGCGTCCACGCCGGTGTAGGCGGTTATCTGCGGGGGCAGGCTGAGGGCCAGCTCCGGGTCCACGAGGGCCACGTCGGGGTAGAGGTGGTCGCTGACCACGCCCTTCTTCAGGTGCTCGGCCTCGTCGGAGAGCACCACGATGGGCGTCACCTCGCTGCCGGTGCCGGCCGTGGTGGGCATCATCACGGTCGGCAGGCCGCCGCACGGGATGTTGTCTATCCCCAGATAATCCGTTACCTCGCCGCCGTTCACGAGCATAACGGCGGTCATCTTGGCGATGTCCAGCGAGCTGCCGCCGCCCAGCCCGATCAAGACATCCGGGCCGGACTCCTCGGCCGCCGCCGTGCACTCGCCCACGATGCCCATCCGCGGGTCGGATTCCACGCCCGTGAAGGTCTCGCCCTTGATGCCCGCGTCGGCCAGCACACGCTCCACGCGCCCGCAGATGCCGGCCTCGGCCAGGCCCTCGTCGGTAACGATGAGCGCCCTCTGGGCGCCGAGCCCTCGGACGGCGTCCGGTAGCTCCTCAATCGCGCCGGCCCCGAAGATCAGGCGTCCGCACATTTTGAAATCCAGCAGTCGGTTCATCGGTTGCATTCTCCATTAGATGCAAACTCGTCCGCCGCTCAGCGCCCCTCGACCAGCAGCCGGCGGGGGTTCTCGACGATCATCGTCCGGATTTCGTCTTCCGTGAAGCCGCACTGCGCCAGTTCGCCCAGAAGCTGCGCGAAACCCTCGGTGGGCGGCGGGTTGTCGGCCTGCCCGAGGTCCGACGATACGATCACACTCTCGACCCCCACCGCCCGTATCTGCTCGGAGACATCATCCAGCGTCACCTTGCCCGGGCAGGCTTCCGTTACCACCAGCAGGGCGTGCTCAATCAGCGCGCCGGTCTCGATGGCCTCCCGCTGCTCGTCCACCGTCATGCCGGGCACCAGTTCGGACGCGTGCGTGACCAGCCGGCGCTCGATTCCCGCCTGCCGCGCCGCCCGCAACACTGCCAGCACCTCGGCCGGCGTCATGTGCCCGGTGCCCAACACCGCATCGTGCCCGGCGATCAGCTCCAGTATGGCATGCACCTCGGGCTTCAGGGTCCCTGCGGAGTCGAAGACCGTGATGCCGGGGAAATCGTCCCCGGGCAGCGGTAGCTCCGGCCATCTTCCGAGCGTGTTCACGTGATGCGCGGCCGCGTAGGTGGGGAAGTAGATGATATCGGCGCCCTCGCGCAGCGCGGCCTCTACGGCCGTGGGATTCAGCCCGCCCACGGTGGGATTGAGCGCCAGGGAGGAGAAGAAGCGCGGTGCGTCCGGGTGCAGCCGGTTCAGAGCGTAGGCCCCCGCCACCGTGGAGGTGGTGTGGTCCTTCAGCCCCACCCCGGCAAGCCCCGCGTCGGCCGCCGCCCGCCGCAGCTCCAGCAGGTCCTGCGAGCGCGGCATCACGTCCGGCGCGCAGTGGACGTGGATGTCGTAAGCCCCTTGCAGGAGCACTTCAGCCTTCAATTGCTATCCTCCGAACGTCGGTGTCCCGCCTCACGCCCGTTCCCGTGAAGGTACCACCCCCGCGCGGCGCCTGCAAGGCGATTCGGCGGAAGCTATTGCAGAAAGCGACCATGGCGTCTATACTCGCAGTGCTATGAAAACCTCAATCCGAGAGCAACTGGTCTGTGCCGCCGTCCTTTTCGCCATCGCAGCCCTGCCCGCCGCGGCCGGGGAGGAAGGGCAGTCCCCCGAGCACTATGTGCGCCGAGACACCTGGCAGGAGACCCTGCGGGTCTCGCGCGAGGCGTTGATGCGGGCGGAGGCGGAGAAGCGGCGTGCCATGGAGGCGGCCCGGAAGAGCAACCCCGCCATGCGGGAGTTCCAGCCCCTTCGCCGCACCCTGAAGGGCGACCAC
This sequence comes from uncultured candidatus Brocadiaceae bacterium, assembly GCA_964448935.1. GTDB lineage: Bacteria > Planctomycetota > Brocadiia > SM23-32 > SM23-32 > CAYVBE01. The sequence continues at coordinate 5,579 of CAYVBE010000114.1, read as the reverse complement.
GAGCCGGTGCCGGTGCGCATCTCCGTGAAGGGCCTCGATCGGCTCTACCTCTACGTCACCGGGCCGGACGATGGCGGATTCCTGGAGCCGCGCCTCACGGACGGCGCGGGCAAGACGGCCTTCGTGGACTGGGACTCCCGCCAGAAGCTGACCGAGGAATTGCACCTCGGCGGCGGGCACATCAACTGGCACCCGGACAACTGGCGCCGGCCGGTGCGGCACGAGGGACGCGAACTCCGCAGCGCGCTCGAAGTCAGGGACACCGAGCTCTGCATCCGACTCGAGGGCCGCTACGAGTGGTTCGAGACAACGCTGGACACCCGATGGACGAACAACTACCGCGAGGTGACCTTCGGGGTGGATTGCCAGTCGCGCCTCCGACCCCGGCGGGAAGGCCGGGCGAAGCGACTGGCCATCTGGCAGCAGGTATGCCGCGACTTCCCCGGGGACTCGCTTCGGGAACAGCAGCGTCTGGAGATGCAGGATGCCATCTGGCTGAAGCTCGGCCGCGACCGCCGCGGTCGGCCGGAGGTGCTGGACGCGCGGGACTGGCAACCGGGGGATTTCGCCGAACTGGCCCGTCGCTACGCGGAGGCATGTGGTGATGAACTCAAGCCGCGCGCGGAGAAGCTGGCCGCTGAGGCGTCCGGTCCGGCGGACCTGGCCGGAGTGCGGAGCCTCTACTACCTGGACAGGACGCAGCGCCGCCGGCAACTGGCCGAGCAGACCCTCGCTTTCGTCGAGCGGCACGGCCCTCGCCCCGAGTTGCGGCGCGCCCTGGAGCAGGCATCCACGCGCATCGCCGACGGGGCCAACGGCCCCGCCCTCTACGAGGAAATCCGCCGGCTCCGCCGCCGCATTATCTTCAGCCATCCCGACCTGGACTTCGACCGCCTGCTGGTCAACAAGCGGCCGCCGCCGCTCTACAGCCACATGTGCGACCAGTACCTGGGCCGCCACAGCCTGCCCGGCCCCGGCCTGACAGTGCTGGAGAACTGGAAGGACGAACTACGAGAAAGGCCTCTGATACCCGACAGGCTGCCCGAGGGTTCTGTGCTCCACCCGTCGCTCTCTTACAACGGCCAGCGGGTGGTCTTCTCCTTCTGCGACCACACCGAGGAGCGGCGGGACCGGCGACGGTTTTTCATCTACGAGGCGGCGACGGACGGCTCCTGGGTGCGGCAGCTCACCGGCACCGCCTCGGACCCGCTCGAGGGCGCCGGCGGGCGCTACACGGTAATCATCGAGGACTTCGACCCCTGCTACCTGCCGGACGGGAGCATCGTCTTCACCTCCACCCGCAGCCAGAACTACGGCCGTTGCCACGGCGGCCGCTACACGCCGTCCTACCTGCTCTACAAGATGAACGCCGACGGCTCGGGCATCCGCCAGCTAAGCTTCGGCGAAGCCAACGAGTGGTCGCCCGACGTGCTGCACGACGGCCGCATCGTCTACACCCGGTGGGATTATATCAACCGCCACGACACCATCTTCCAGAGCCTCTGGACCATGCGGCCGGACGGAACCGGCACCGCCCACCTCTACGGCAACTACACGCGCAACCCGTGCATGACCTCCGAGGCGATGGCCGTACCGGGCTCCCGGCAGGTGGTTTCCACGGCCTGCGCGCATCACTCCTATACCTCCGGCTCGATCATCGTGGTGGATCCGCACCGCGGGCTGGACGGTGAGGAGCCGATCACCCGAGTGACGCCGGAAGCGAATTTCCCGGAGACCGAGGGCTGGCCGGACTGTGCCTATGCCACGCCCTGGCCGCTGAACGAGGAGATGTATCTCTGCGCCTACACGCCCGACCGCCTCATCCGTCAGGGCGGCGTCCAGCGGGAGAACGCCTACGGCATCTACCTGGTGGACACCCTCGGCGGGCGGGAGCCGATCTATCGCGACCCCGACGTATCCAGTTTCTCGCCCATGCCGATCCGGCCCCGGCGGCGTCCGCGCACGCTGCCCACCGTGCTGCCGGACGAGGCCCCGGAGACCGGGCAACTCTACGTGCAGGACGTCCACCGCTGCACGCAGCCCCTCGAGCCGGGGTCCGTGAAAGCGCTGCGGGTCAACCGCATCCACGTCCAGAGCGTCGCGTGGAAGCCGTGGCTCAGCGACGCGCAGAACGAGATACTGAAGGAGGTCGAGGGCACCGTGCCGGTCGAGCCCGACGGGTCCGTGGCGCTCGAAGTGCCCGCCGAGGTGCCGCTGCAGCTCCAGGCGCTGGACGGGCACGGCATGGCGGTGATGACCATGCGGTCCTGCATCTACGTGCAGCCCGGAGAGACGCTGAGCTGTGTGGGCTGCCACGAGCCGCGGGAGTCCGGCCCCCCGCCCCGGGCGAACGGCCAGGACCTGGCCTTCCGCAAGCCGGCGCCGCCGGCCGGGCCGGAACATGACGGCCCCCTCAGCTTCCCCCGCACGGTGCAGCCCGTGCTGGACCGCCACTGCATCCGCTGCCACGGCCTGCAGGAGAAGAAGGGCGGCGTCTGCCTGCTGGGCACGCCTGGCGATGGGAGTCGGCACGGCAGGCCCAGCGTGGCCTACAGCACGCTGGTCGGACGGAAGGGCCTGGTGGTCCTCGCGCACCGCAACCGCGAGTCGTACTACAGCAAGCCCAAAGAGTACTACGCCCATGCGGGGAAGCTGGCCGGGATGCTGCTGGAGGGCCACCAGGGCGTAGAGCTGCCGCCGGCCGACTTCGAGCGGATCGTCAACTGGCTGGACCTCAACGCGCAGTACTACGGCACCTACCTGAAGGCGCGCGTCGAGGACCGAAAGCCCGACCCGGACGGCGAGAAGGCGCTCCGTGCGCACATCAAGCAGGTCTTCGGGCCGGAGATCGCAGAGCAGCCGTTCCACGCCCTGGTCAACGTCGCGGAGCCCTCCGAGAGCCGAATCCTGAAGGCGCCGCTGGCGGAGAAGGCCGGCGGTTGGGGCCAGATGAAACCCCGGTGGTCGGACGCCACCGCCCCCGGCTACCGGCGCATGAGGGAACTGGTCGAACGGGCCATACAGCCGCTGCCCGAGCAGGACAACCAGCTCAAGCAATACAAGACCGTGCGGGAGGAGTATCGCGAGAGGGTCAGCGCCGTGGCGGCCGAAGGCGGCGGGTGAGTTTGCGGTCTGCGAAAAGGCAACGGCGAGATCTCCGAGGACCTGCAATCTCTCGCAATGGAAATACGAAGGTGCGGGCCGTTGTGCGGGGGATATCGGGCCGGAACGAAACGAACCGGTTTTGCAGAGGCACGGTCCGCCACCGGCCACTGCCCGAGGGATGCGACGCGCTTGTGAGACCTATCCAGTTGCCATCGAGGGCGCGGGGATGGCTCGACAGAAGCCCGACGTATCCCCTTGTGACTCACCCGTACAGAGACGTCGGTGCAGGTTATCGGAAAGGCTCCCTTGACGTTCTTACCCTCCGGGTGCATACTTTCACCGCGGCAACGATTTCACGGTTCTCAACGCTGAAGGAGCGGCCATGGCACGCGACGGACGACCGAACTTCCTGTGGATCTCTTTCGAGGATACCAATCCCTATTACGGCTGCTACGGCGACCCGGTAGCGCGCACGCCGAACGTGGACCGCCTGGCGGCGGGGGGCTGCCGATGGCCGAACGCCTTCTCCACGGCCGGCGTCTGCGCGCCGGCGCGCTCGGCCGTCATCACCGGCATGTATCCCACCTCCCAGGGCACACACCACATGCGCACCGCGCACACCAACAAGCACGCGCCCGAACTGCCCACGCCCTACTCGGCCGTGGTGCCGCACTACGTGCGCTGCTTCACCGAATACCTGCGCGCGGAGGGCTACTACTGCACCAACAACGTGAAGACGGACTACCAGTTCCAGCCGCCCTTCACCGCGTGGGACGAGCTGAGCACCGAGGCACACTGGCGCAACCGGCCGGACCCCGACCAGCCGTTCTTCGCCGTCTTCAACCCCACCGCGACCCACGAGAGCGGCATGTGGCCGGAGAAGTGCCCCGAGCCGACCTTCGACCCGGACGACATGGAGCTGCCGCCCTACTTCCCGGACACCCCGAAGGTCCGCGAGGCCATGGCCCGGATGTACACCAACATCGAGAAGAACGATCGGTACATGGGCGAGCTGCTGGACCAGCTCGAAGAGGACGACCTGACCGAAAACACCATCGTGTTCCACTGGAGCGACCACGGGCCGCTGCCGCGCGGCAAGCGGTGGCCCTACGATTCCGGCATCCACATACCCATGATCGTCCGCTGGCCGGAGTGCCTGGCGGCGGGCAGCGTGCGGGACGACCTGGTGAGCACGATTGACCTGGGTCCGACGCTGCTGTCCCTGGCGGGCGTCGAGATACCGTGGCACATGCAGGGGCGGGCCTTCCTGGGGCCGCAGGCGGCCGCCCCGCGGGACTACGTGTATGCCGCGCGCGACCGCTACGACGAGAGCTACGACATGATGCGAGCGGCGCGCGACAAGCGGTTCAAATACATCCGCAACTACCGTCCCGACCTGCCCTACCTGCTGTGGATACCCTACCGCAATCGCCACCCCATCATGCAGGAGATGTGGCGCCTGCACCTGGCCGGCGAGCTGGAGGGGCCGCAGCGGCTGATGTTCCAATCCGGCCGCCCCGTCGAGGAGCTGTACGACACCGTCGAGGACCCTTACGAGGTCAACAATCTGGCCGACGACCCCGCCTACGAGCCGGAACTGGTGCGGATGCGCGAGGCGCTGGACACGTGGCGCACCGAGGTGGGCGACATGGGCGAGACGCCGGAGTCGGAGATGGTCCGCCGCTGGTACCCCGGCGGCGAGCAGCCCCGCACCGCCTCCCCCGTCCTCATCCCCATCACCGAGGACAACCCCGGTCAGGACGCCGCGCAGGAGGGCGGCGCGTTCGAGGGGCCGATGCTGCTGCAACTCTACTGCGCCACACAGGGCGCCAGCGTCGGCTACACCTTCGAGGAAGGCGAGGACGCCTCGTGGCTGCTCTACCGCGACCCACTGCGGCTCCCGCCCGGCGAGACCTCCGTCCGCGCCAAAGCAATCCGTATCGGCTACGAGGAGAGTGAAGAGACCACGGCGACCTTTACAGTCGAATGACGACATCTGCCGCTGAACAACCTGTAGTCCCAGACGGAGGGCGACGATGAGCGAGTTCCCGGAGACGGCACCGCCGGAATGGAACCTGGGCGAGTGGGAGGGCGCGCTGACCATCCACGCGGGCACCGCCTACGTCTGCCGCAAGTGCGACAATCTGGTGATGGTGACCCGCGGGGGAGTGGGCGTGCTGGACCTGCGCTGCTGCGGCGAGTCCATGGAGGAGATAAGCCCCGGCTTCGACGAGGAGGCCGACCAGTGAAACCCACAGGCCCCAGGGGACAGGTCTATCGCTGCCCCGTCTGCGGCGCGGAGGTGGCCGTCCTGGCCCGCCGGGTGGGCGACTCCTTTTGCCCCCGCTGCTGCAACGTGGACATGGAGCTGCTGCCGGGCCGCCTGGAGTTCTACCTCTGCCCGGTCTGCGGCGCCGAGGTGACGGTGCTGAGGCCCGGAAAAGGCGACTTCCGCCCCCGCTGCTGCAACACCG
>CAYVBE010000113.1:0-13253 GCA_964448935.1 uncultured candidatus Brocadiaceae bacterium | reverse complement strand
CCGAACGCCGAGGCCAAAGTCACCACTTTTCTCAGGAAATCCGTGAACGGTTACGGTCCAACTACCTCGGCGGACTCCGGAGCATACTTTCGCGTGGAGCGTGACCCGCTACGGGGAGGCGATGTCCGTGAACCGCGCGGCTTCGACCCCGTGGGCTTCGCAGAAGTCGAGGATGTCGGGGTCCATGAACATTCGGCGCTGCCAGTCGCGGTCGGCGGCGACCTGGCGTCCGCGTTCGGGGTCGGTCACGAGGTCGAGCACGTCTTGTTCGGGATAGACTGGATGGCCGACGATGAGGTAAGTGCCTGGTCTGGCAGCCTTTAGTCCGGCGATAACGCGGTGGACGGCATTTTCGAACTCGCCGTCCGGGCGCGGCAGCCGGTCCACGGCGTCCCAGGTGAGGAGGCCCTGCTCGGCAGCGAATTCCTTGACCCGGTCGCCGATGTCGCGGACCCAGCCGAAGCCCATGTGGGTGTCGATGTAGGCGATGTCGAGCCCGTGCGCGCGGGCCATTTCGAGTTGGGCCTGGATCTCGCGCATCATCTCGTCCGGATCGGGTTCCATGTCGTTCAGTTTGTGGGTGTCGGTCGGGAAGTGTCCGTCCTCGTCCACCAGCGAGGGCACCTTGTCCGGCCCCAGCACGGGTCCCCAGCGGACGGCGTCCCACTCGGCGGTGACGGTGGCGTGCAGGCCCACGCAGAGGTCGTCCATGTCGCGGTACATCTCGGCGGCTTCCTCGAAGGCGGGGCCGGGCACGATGATGGATGTGTTGCGCAGGATGCCCTCCGTGCAGGCGTCGCGGATGGCCACGTTGGCGCTGTGGCACGCCCCGCTGTCGTCCCCTCGGGTGATCAGCGTAATCTGTGCGTCGGACATTCTCGGGTTCCTCTCGTGTGTTGCGGGTGGGTCAGACCTGGTTGGGCACGCGGACCTCGACGCCTTCGGGCGCGCCGACTTCCAGGAACAAGTGCTCGCCCTTCAATTCCCATTCAACCTGTATCTGCCCCCGGCGGTGCGGGTAAACTCCGGAGGCCCAGGTCAGCGTGCCTGGGTGCGGGTCAACGGCGATCACGTCCGGATTGCCCGGCTCGGGGAAGGTCACGCCCAGCACGCGGGAGGAGAGGTAGTGCGTCGGCGCGCTGGCCCAGGCGTGGCACCAGCTCGCGCGCGGGGAGAAGAACTCCCACCAGGTCCGCGCGCCGCCCTCCAGCATCATGCTCCAGTTGCGCCGCATGAACTCCTCGGCCTCCTCCATCAGCCCGTGGCGGTAGAGCACCTCCAGGGAATAGAACGAGAAGTAAGGCATGACCTTGATCTGCGGGCGGCCGTTCTCATCCTCCGGCCCGATATTGTCCTGCATTGCCTCGACGATGTAGTCCAGCGCGCCGCCGATCTGCTCGTCCGAGGCTATCTCGAACAGCAGGGGCAGCGTGTTGGACGCCACCGAGGGAGTGGCCTGCTCGACATCCTGCGGGCGGCGGTCGGTGAAGACCTCGTTCTCGGGGTCCCAGAACTCGGCGCGGACGGCGCGCGCGAGCGTCTCCGCGTGCTCGGCGTACTCGGCGGCGGCCCCGGCATCGCCCACGGCCCGCATGATGTGGGCGGCGACGGAGAAGCCGTGTTGAAAGAAACAGTTGACTGCGCAGTTGATGCCGCCCCGGTCCATGACCTGGCGGTCAATGTAGGGCCGCAGTTCCTCTCCGCCCAGCAGGTTGGTGCCTTCCACCTGCAGGGACAGAACCGCCTGCATGAGGTCGGCGACGCCGTCACGGATCTCGCGCAGGAAGTCCACGTCCCCGGTGCGTTCATAGTATGCCCACGCGGCCATGGCGGTGATCACCGAGTAGTCGGAGTGGTGCGGGCGCGAGAAGCCGTGCGAGCAGCCGTGCAGGAACCCGTTCTCCGCCTGGCCCTGGAAGAACAGCCGGATGCATCGCTTCATTAGTTGGGTGTCGCCGAAGGCCGCGAGGGTCGTGTAGAACTGAACCAGCATGTCGCCGGCATACAGCCCACGCTCGCGCCACGGGCAGTCCAGGAAGGCATCCTCCATGCACGCGTGCTCCGTGTCCACGCCGACCTGCCATATCCGGTTCAAGACGGGATCGGAGCACTCGAAGCGTCCGACGCGGCGGACGGGGTAGTTGGCACGTTCCAGGTGGAGGTCGTGGAGTTGGAACTGCTCCAGGTCGCCCCGCACGTTCACCTCCAGGTAGCGCATGCCGCGGGGGTGGAAAGTGCGCCACCTCTGGCGGCCCTCCCGCGCCACGTAGCCCTCGCCCATCCGGATGTGCATGGTGTCCAGGGCGGCCGGCTGGCCGTCCCGGAGCTTCTCGGAGTAGGCCAGGTCAACGCGCGTGCCCTCGGCGGCAGTCAGCTCGATGGCCGGTCGCCCCAGCCGCTCGACACCAAAGTCGTAGAGCAGCACGAGGGCGTCTTCGCCCACCTGTTCGGCGTATCGGGCGCCGTCAACCGCTGTGGATGTATCCTCGTCGTCAAGGGCCGTATTGGTTCTCCAGGCCCGCGCCAGGTAGGGTGCCATAGCCCCGTCCCGCCGACGCCAGGCGGTCCAGGCTCCGAAGTCCCCCGGCAGGTCGTCGGGCGACTCCAGCGCAGCGGCTTCGGTCTCCGCCCTTTCGGCCATTTCGGCGGGCCACGGCCCTGCGGTCAGGAATACGCTGTCTGCGTCCTCCCCTCCCTCGGCGCTTACCTCGAGGCCCGCCTCTTTCGGCAGCCCCAGCATCACCTGCAAGGTATCCTGGTAGATGCTGCCCATCACCTGCAGCGAGTTCCACCCCTCGCGCAGGTGCGCGCAAAACTCCTTGCGCAGCCATGTGCCGTGGTACTCTTGCGGTTCGGGCTTTTCGCCGTTGACCCAGCAGTCGTCCTCGCTGAGCGCCAGGATTACGTCCTGATCGCGGGGAGACTTGATGCGGGTGAGGGCGGTCGCTTTCATGCCATCCGTATCCGCCTCTGGGTTCTCCACGACCACCGTCACGGAGTACAGCTCTTCGGGGCGGGGAAGTCGTCCGACGGAGGTACGGAGACGCTGCACCGGTCGCATGGGCCGCTCGTCCAGCGGAGGGACGGACCGCGGGCGTAACTCGCCCCAGTGGTCCATATCGTCCAGCGGCACGGCCTCGGCCCAGTTGCCGTCGTCGTAGTCGGGCTGCTCCCAATCCGGGTCGGCGCTACGTGCGTCGAGAAGCTCGCCCGGGTTGAGGGCGAAGGAGAGCTTGATCGTCTGGCGGACGTGGCCTGAGCATTCGCGTGCGCGCCAGGAGGGGCCGGTTGCCAGGTCCACGGTGTTCTGGGCGTCGCGTGCCTCGCCCCAGGCGATCAGGGCCCCCGGTCCCACGTCGCTGTGGAACGAGCCGCAGCCGTAGCTGTTGACCAGGACCGCGATGCTGTTCGTCCCCTCGCGCAGGAAGGGCGCCAGGTCGTAAGTGTCGTACTCCGGGGCGTAGGCCTTGAACCGCGCCGGCCCGTGGCCGAGCACCACGCCGTTCAAGGTGAGCCGGTAGCGTGTGTCGGCGAACAGGTTGAGTTCACCCTCCAGTCCCTCGGAGCCGAGTTGAAACGTTCTGCGGAAGCTGACGTAACGATTGAAGCCTTTTCCCGACGAATCACACCAGACGTACCCGGCTTCGTCCCTGCCCATTGCACGCAATCTCCGGTTGGCGGTCTACGTATCGTTCCCCCTGTTGAGAGCACTGTAGTGCGGACCGCGTTCCGTGTCAAGTTGCCCGTCCGATCCGCCCGCCCCGACCGGTACAAAAGGGGGCGGGCTGCGACCAATTGTGGCCGCAACCCGCCTGTATTCTTATCGCCCGGCGCGTCAACGGCCGGGCGGGAACGTCACCTCGTCCGGCCGGCTGCTATATTGAACTGGGCGAGAGGGACCGCCCGGTGACCGTCTCGCCGGCCTCTCCGTCACTGCCACCGGCGCTGAGCCCGGCCAGGGATGGCTCCTCCGGATCAATGCGCAAAGGGAACCGCGCGCCGCAGCGGCAGCGCAATTGTGACGGCGGACAGGTATCGTCCACCAGCTTCCGCAGCCGTCGTCCACAACTCGTGCAGTATACGGTGATGTTCAACATTTTCGGGCTCCCCCTCTTTCCGGTTCCTGTCAGCACTTCTGGTTGCCACTATTTCGCCGTTTGGCAGGCAGCATGACTTGCCGCTCAGACACTCCCGAGAAACCTCTCTCGCGCAGGCGTTGGTCGGGGGGGAACTGGCCGAGTTCTCCTCCGGGTGGAAGCTCTGTGCCACCGCTCTTGAACTATCGTCCCAAGAGCGGAGAATGGAAGAAAGCTTCGCCGGTTCGCGCCGGAATCTTCGGTTCTCCGCGTTGCGGCTCGCCGCCCCCGTGTGCCGCTCCGTACATCCGTCGCGGCTACTTTTCGGCGTCCGCTACCCCAGGGCGGAGTTCCCCGGCGGCCCCCGAACCGGCGCAGCTCGCTTTCCGCTGCCCCACGCGCTCCCACCTTCAGGTCGGGTCAGTTCGCTTTTCCAGAGAGCGTCCTCGTCATCGAAGAGGGAGTCTATCGTACGCACGGAGCGCTGTGTAGTCGGGAAATCCCCCACGTTGCACGGGGGAAAGTACCCACATGCAAAACGACGAACATCAGTATCACACGGACACCAAGAGACACGAAGGGAACGGAAAACGGATGAAGAGGTCTTGACAGCCCGGCTTCCCTGCCGAGCGTCCAAAGACAACCTTCAGCGTCCTGACCACGTCGCGGTCAGTGCTTTTCCACAGTCGCCGCTAATCGTCCCCGTGTCTCTCCTTGTCTCAATGTAAGGCCCTGCCGTTCGTCAGTCGCGGCCGGTCAGGGGGCGGTACCAGATGTTGCGATACCGCACTTTGTCTCCGTGGTCCTGCAGGCGCAGCGGACCTTCCGCAGGGTGCGGCTCGTATTCGTAAACGTTGCGGTGGCCGGTGGGGCCGATCAGTTCGGTGTTGTGGTGGACCAGGATGCCGTTGTGGAACATCGTCAGATAGGCCGGCTGCACCAGATCGTCGCCATCGAACCGCGGGGCGAACCAGACGATGTCGTAGAACTGCCACTCGCCGGGCCTGCGGCAGGCGTTGACGAGCGGTGGATACTCGCCGTAGACCGACGCCGTGGAGCCGTCCGCGTACGTGGGGTTCTCGTAGCAGTCGAGCACCTGCACCTCATAGCGCCCCATCAGGAACACGCCACTGTTGCCGCGTCCCTGGCCCTCGCCTTTGACCTCGGCCGGGGCGGCCCACTCGACGTGGAGCTGGCAGTCGCCGAACGTCTCTTCGGTCTGGATGTCCCCCGTACCCGGCTCGACCTCCATGTAATCCTCCTCCAGCCGCCACTCGGCCCCGCCGTCGCGTCCGGTCCATCCGGTCAGACCGGTACCGTCGAACAGCACCACGCCGTCGGAGGGCGGCACACCGGCTTCCTTCTGCGTGCTGGGCGTCGGCGGTGCCACCACGCGGGGGTGCGGCCGCTCCTTGTCGTGCACTTTCCACTGCTGGCCCGGAATCTGCGGCGTGTCGTCGTAACCCGGCTTATCCTGTGCCATCGTGCTGCTCCTCCTTCGTCTGGAATGGAAAAAGCGAAGTGAACGGATCGGCCCAAACCGGATTGTAGCGGCTCAGGCGGCGCAGTCAAACGCCCGAGGCCTTTTGCCCGGCGCCTGCGTTTGACCCGGCGGTGGGCGCGGTGCTAGAATTCCGCTCCGCCAGAGTGGAAAAGATGTTGTGACCGAAGAGACCATCGCCCATACGACACAGGTACGCCCGCGCGGCCGCATCACTCTCCGCGCCGTGATGCTGGGGCTGCTCGTCTGCGCCTTCATCGGCGTGGCGGCCCCCTACTGGACGTTCTATCTGGCCCGGGAGGGGATGTTCAGCGACTACGACGCGGCCGGACCGGTCTTCCTGCTGGTCGGTCTGATCCTGGTGTTCAACGTCTGCCTTGCGCGGGTACACCGGCGGCTGGGGCTGAGCGGCGGGGAGCTTCGCACCATTACCGCCATGACGCTGACGGCCGGCGCCATCGTGACGGCGGGGCTGGTCGCTTACGTCGTCCCGGCCATGTCGGCGCCCTACTACTTCATCACCGAGGCGGCCCGGATCGAGGAGCACGTCCACCCACACCTGAAGTCCTGGCTGTTCGCCCTGGACCCGGGCGGCGGCACGGTGGCTATCGAGAAGTTCTGGGCCGGCATACCGGCGGGGGACCCGATCCCCTGGCAGCCGTGGCTGACCCCCGTGGTGATGTGGGGCGTCTTCGCCGTGTCGCTGTTCGCCGCGCTTATCGCGTTCATGGTGATCATGCGCAAACAGTGGGTGGACCACGAGCACCTGAGCTTTCCCATCGCCCAGATTCCGCTGGAGCTGTGCCGCACGGCGGAAGAAGCGGCCGGTGTGAAGTCCATCGCGCGGAGCAAGGAATTCTGGATCGGGCTGGGCTTTGCCGCGCTGATCGGACTGTCGCGCGGTCTGAACAGCTACGTGCCGGCTTTCCCGACCTTCCGGGTGCAGCACAACATCACGGGGCTCGGCCCCATGCCGCTGAGGGTCAGCCTGAACCTGGTCATCATAGGGCTGGTGTTCCTGATTCCCAACCGGGTGGCGTTCAGCCTGTGGACCTTCAACCTGGCGTCCTGGATTGCCCGGTCCTTTATCCGTGAGTACGGGCTGGGGCTCAACGAGTGGATGCTCTACGGCGTGGTGGGCCACCCGGAGTTTCAGCACCTGTCCATGGGCGCGCTGCTGGTGTTCAGCGGCTTCAGCCTCTGGATGGCGCGCACCCACCTGTGGCGGGCGGTGCAGTGCGCCCTGGGACGGCGGCCCGATTACGATCGCGGCGAACCGGCTTCGTACACCGCCGCCTTCGGCGTGGTGCTGGTCGGCGCGCTGATCGTGGTGGTCTGGTTCGGGCTGATCGGGCTGCGGCCGCACTACGCCGTCGCCCTCCTGCTGATCACCTTCGTGGTGTATTACGGACTGGCACGTGTGATAGCTCAGTGCGGCCTGCCGGGCATCAACTCGCCGGCCATCCCCGGGGTATGGCTGACCAGCGCGGTGGGGCCGCGGAACCTGGGCCCGCAGCAGATCAGCGCTCTGGGCTGCCATCTGGCATCGCACGCCGACCTGCGCAATTCACCCATGTCCGGAGCTGCGCACGGAATGTACCTGACCGGCAAACGCTTCCGGGGCCTTTTCGGGGCCATGATCGCCGGCCTTGTGGTGACCTATCTGGTGGGGGCGTTCTGCACCATATGGCTGGGCTACACCCACGGCGCCAGCACGCTGCATGCCTGGTACATCAACAGCTCCGCGCGCCTGAGCTGGATGTGGACAACCAGCATGGCGGGCTCCTCCGCCGGCCCCAGCCACGCGGGGCTTCTCTGGACGGGCACGGGCGCGGCGGTGATGGGCGTGCTGGTGGTGGCGCAGCGGATGTTCTTCTGGTGGCCGCTTCACCCGGTGGGCTTCCTCACCAGCGGCGCTTTCCTTGTGACCACTTTCTGGTTCTCGATATTCATCTCGTGGCTGGCCAAGGGCCTGGTCGTCTACTTCGGCGGCGCCCGGCTCTACCGCGTCGGCCGGCGTCTTTGCATCGGTATGGTGCTCGGGAGCTTCATGAGCCAGGGCACGTGGTCCATCGTGCGCACCGCCCTCAGCCTGTAAGTTCATTGTTTGCTTTCGCCTTCGTGCATCCGTCACCATGTTCCTATGTCCGAACAAGCCCAGAACGGCATCGGGACGTTGAACGAAAACCCCCTCCACGCGGGGCTGAAGGAGTGGTATGCCCGCCCCGGCGATGCGCTGGAGGTGCCGGTGGACGGATACGTGGTGGACATCGTGCGGGACGACCTGCTGATAGAGATACAGACTTCCGGTCTCTACCCCATCCGCGACAAGCTGCGCGCGTTGAGCCGGGGGCACCCGGTGCGGTTGGTGTTTCCGCTGCCGAAGGACAAGTGGCTGCTCAAACGGCACGGCAAGGGGAAGGGCAAGGTAAAGAAGCGCCGCTCGCCAAAGCACTGCAGCGAGATGGACGTTTTCGGCGAACTGGTCACCATGCCCTGCCTGCTGTCACACCCCAACTTCTCGCTGGAACTGGCGCTGGTGGAGATGGAGGAGGTCCGCCACCGAGAGCCCGGCCGCGCTTGGCGGCGCAACGGCTGGGTCATCGAGGAGCGGCGGCTGGTCAGCGTGGTCAACTCCCGCCTGTTCGAGAGCCCTCTGCAGATGGCCGAGCTGCTGCCGGAAGACATCGAGGAGCCCTTCACCACTGCCGATCTCTCCGAGAAGGCCGACATCAGCCGCAATCTGGCCCAGAAGGCATGCTACTGCCTGCGCAAGATGGGGGCTATAGAGCACATCGGCAAACGCGGCAACGCCTACCTGTACCGCCTGCCGACCGCCGCCTGATGGGTGGCCCGTGGCGCGCCAACGCTCAACGTGTTACCATTCCTGTCAGTGGTTTATGGCGTTTTTTGACGCGTAGTTTTGGTCGCTGGTTGTCCCATGGAATCTCTGCTGGCTTCCCCATTCTCGACGCTCCCGCAGCTCTTCGTCGCGGCGTTTGTAACCGCGCTCTCGGGGGCGCTGATGCCCGGGCCCGTGCTGTTCGTCACCGTGCGGCACAGCGCCGCGTCGGGGCGCAGGGCCGGCCCGCTGGTGGTGCTGGGCCATGCGGTGGTGGAGGTGCCGCTGATGGCGGCCGTCATCCTGGGCCTGAGACCCCTGCTGGAGAGCGACGCTTTCGTCGGCGCGGTGGGCCTGGCGGGGGGGCTTCTTCTGGGGCTGATGAGCGTTTCCATGCTGCGCTCCCTGCCGGAGCTGGAACTTCCCAAAAAAGAGGACTCCGGAGACTCGAACGGAACGGGCGCCCTGGGCGTCATCGGGGCCGGAGCGGCAACATCCCTGGCCAACCCGTATTTCACCATCTGGTGGGCAACCATCGGCATGCGCTTCCTGGCAGGGGCCGCGCGGTTCGCCCTGGCGGGATACGTGGTATTCTACACGGGCCACGTGCTGGCCGACCTGGCATGGTATGCCGGCATCGCAGAGGCCGTGCACCGGGGTCGACGCGTGCTCTCGGACACTCACTACCGCTGGCTGGTCGGCGTCTGCGCGGTGCTCCTGATAGTCTTCGCGCTGCTCTTCCTCCACGACGGCGCCGGGCGCCTCGTGGCGCGCCTCTGACAACGCCGCGCCTTGTTCCATCTGCCACGCACTGGTATTTCGCCCTGGCAATGCTCAGCTCTTGACAATCGTCCCAGTTTTGGCATAATCATGCTCGAATATCATGGAAACTATAATGCAAGCTGGAGCGGGCAGGCCATAAACAATATCCCCCGCTGGAGGTATTCGTGCAAGAGACGAGCAGAGAAGTGCGCATTTTGCTTGCCGACGACCATACGATCGTGCGCGACGGACTACGATCGTTGATCCAGGATCAGGACGGTATGACCGTCGTCGGCGAGGCCAAATCCGGCCGGGAGGCCCTCAAGCTAACCGAGGAGCTTGTGCCCGACGTAGTTCTGATGGACATCGGCATGCCGGGCCTGAACGGCGTGGGCGCCACACGCCGGATCAAAGAGGAGCATCCCGCCATCCACGTCATCGCCCTCTCCATGCACTCGGACACCCAGTTCGTTGCGCGCATGTTGGAGGCCGGCGCCTCCGGCTACGTGCTGAAGGACTGCGCCTTCGACGAGCTGGCCGACGCCCTGGCCGCAGTGGGTCGGGGCAACACCTACTTGAGCCCCACGATCGCCGGGCCGCTGGTCGAGGACTACCTCCGCCGCGTCGAGGACGACGAGGACCCGGACGGCACCCCACTGTCCCCCAGGGAGCAGGAAGTGCTGCAGTTGCTGGCCGAAGGCTTGATCAGCAAGCAGATCGCCACCCGTCTGGGCGTCAGCGAGAAGACCATCGAAACCCACCGCAGCCGGCTGATGAACAAGCTGGGTATCCGCAGCGTAGCCGAACTCACCAAATACGCCATCCGCCACGGCCTGACCGAACTCGAAGACTGAACGACAGCGAACGGCAACGAGGCATCACCCAACTGCTGACTCTGTATTTCCGCCGGCAAGATGGTCCCGTCAGAAACTCTTTTATCCGGTGTCCGTTCCCCGTGCTCTCTCCGTGCCTCCCCGCTCGCAACGCTGGCTTTGGCTGTTCCGTTCAGGCGGAATTGCATGCGATCTCTGGTTGCCGTGACTCCGTGTGAGAATGGCGTCAGTCGTTATTCAGGGTGCGTACTTGCAACGCGTCCGTGCGGGCGCTATGCTGAGGCGAGTTGGGGTGAACTGTCATTGACTTCCGCTTTCGATGCGCGCCGGGGGTGATCCGTCAGGTTCCGGG
The DNA here is from genome assembly GCA_964448935.1 of uncultured candidatus Brocadiaceae bacterium. Classification (GTDB taxonomy): domain Bacteria; phylum Planctomycetota; class Brocadiia; order SM23-32; family SM23-32; genus CAYVBE01. Next base: position 2,887 of record CAYVBE010000113.1, on the reverse strand, counting down.
TCTGAGGGGCGCGTCCGGAAACGCCGGCGTGGCACGAAGTGTGCGCAGAAGGGGGACGACGGCCTGATGATTGCAGAAGAAGCCGATGGGACGGTGCAGGTTCTTCTGGTGGACGACCACCATCTGATGCGCGAGGGACTGGCCAGACTGCTGCGCGAGGAGGCGGACATCAAAGTGGTTGCACAGGCCGCCGACGGCCGGGAGGCGGTCGGGCTGGCCCGCAAATTCCGGCCGGACTGCATCCTGATGGATGTCTCCATGCCGGAGATGTCCGGCACGGAGGCCACCCGCATCATCAAGGACGAGATGCCGCAGGTGCGCATAATCGGCCTGTCCATGCACGATCTGGACGGCACGCGCGAGACAATGCTGAAGGCCGGCGCGGACGTTTACCTTACCAAAGACGGCCCGCCCGAGAAGCTGCTGGCCAGCATCCGGGAATGCCGGAACGGGCGGGAATAGGCATTTCCTCAGCCGCTCAGTCGGTCCTCGATGCCGGCCCGGCATGCGGCCTTCCTCCTGAGCAGCCGGCCCACCGATGGCCAGACGCGTGGCCGGGGGTTCATCGCATCCACCCACACCGCACGCGCACCGACCTCCGCGGCGCGCTCAAACATGGCGTCGAGCGATTCCGGCGTGTCCGAAAGCCCCGGCAGCAGCGGGCCGAACATGACCGCGGTCTACAGCCCCACCTCCCGGGCGGCCTCCAGCACGAGCCAGCGCTTTTCGACGGCGGAAGCGCCCGGTTCCCAAAACCGCCGCAGCCGCGGCGACAGCGTGGAGATGCTGATCCCCACCCGCGCCTGACTTGGCCGAAGCACGTCCGGATGTTCCGCCCCTTCAGGGCTCAGTTTTTCTTCTTTGCACCTTTACCCAGGGCTGCGGCCTTTGGCCTTGCCCTGGGCTATTATGGCTCGCTCCTTCAGGGCGCCCTGAGTGGGAGCACGTTCTCCGATAGGCGGAACATAACGCCGGCCATACGGCGCGTCGCATGTGTGAATGCACGCATCAAACCGATTCTCCGCTTTGACGCGTTGCCGCGCGGCGGCCTATAATCGGGTTTGTGGCTCCCGAGACCGCTTTGGAGGACCTGCCGTGGATACCTGGACCGTGAAGCCGGTGGCCGTAGTGCATCGGGACGACGATGAATTCCCCGAGGGCGAGTGCGTGCTGGAGGTGCGGTCGGGCCTTGAGCCGGCGCTGCACGGCATCGAGCCGGGGGACCGGCTGCAGGTGATGTGGTGGATGCACCGGCTGGACGAGGAGGAGCGAGAGGTGCTGCAGTGCCACCCCATGGGCGACCCGTCCAGGCCGAAGCGCGGCGTATTCGCCCTGCGCAGCCCCATGCGGCCCAACCCCATCGGCTCCAGCGTCGTCGAGGTGCTGCGGGTGGGTGAGGACCGGGTGGGGGTGGAAGGGCTGGACGCCTTCGACGGCTCGCCCGTGGTGGACATCAAGATCGCGCACAAAAACTGAGCGAGAACCGGCATGGGAGAGTACACTTACGGACCCGTCCCGTCCCGCCGGCTGGGGCGGTCGCTGGGGGTGGACCTTGTGCCGCCCAAGACGTGCGACTTCGACTGCACCTACTGCCAGCTCGGCGCCGGCGAGCGGACAACGATGGAGCGGCGGGAATACGTGCCCGTGGAGGAGGTGGTCGAGGAAGTCCGCGTGCGGTTGGACGAGTGCGTGCGGCCCGACTACGTCACCCTTGCGGGCTCCGGGGAGCCCACGCTGCACGCCGCTTTCGGGCAGGTGGCGGCCGGCATAGGGCAGGTCACCGACGTGCCGCTGGCGCTGCTGACCAACGGATCGTTGCTGCACCTGCCGGAGGTGCGCGCGCAGTGCGGGCCGCTGGACCTGGTGCTGCCCTCGCTGGACGCCGGGGACGAGGAGACCTTCCGCCGTATCAACCGCCCGCATCCCGACCTGACGCTGGAGACGGTCGTCGAGGGGCTGGTGCGGCTGCGCCGGGAGTTCGACGGGCAGGTGTGGCTGGAGGTGTTCATCATCGAGGGCGTCAACTCGGGAGACGAGCAGGTCCGGCGCATCAAGGAGCACGTCGAGCGCATCCGGCCGCATCGGGTCCAGATCAACACCGCCGTGCGCCCCCCGGCCGAGCCGGGCGTCGAGACGCCGTCCGCCGAGCGGCTGGAGCAGATCAGGGACATTCTGGGGCCGCGCGCCGAGATCATCGCGCCGCTGGGCGAGACCGCCATGGATGCCTCGGGGCGGGCGCGGAAGCAGGAGGTGCTGGGCATGCTGCAGCGCCGGCCGTGCACGCTCCGGGACGTGGCCGCGGGGCTGGGCATCGCGCCCAACGAGGCGGTCAAGTACATCCGTGCGCTTCTCGACGAGGGGCAGGTCCGCCGCCGGCAGCGGCTCTACGAGACCTATTACGAGGCGGCGGGTTCCGACTGATCGCCTTCCGGCAGCAGTTCCAGCGTGCGCGGCTCCTTCACCCGGAAGACCAGCCAGGCGATGCCCAGCGCCGTGGGCGCCAGCGCCAGGGCGATGCCGGCCCGCACCCCCACCACGCTTTCCATCAGCCACCCCGTGCCCAGCGGCACCAGCAGCAGAAAGGGGCTCAGCAGCATGTTGGCGGCGGTGATGTGCGCCACGCGGCTGTCGTGGGGGCAGGTCTCGAACAGCATGTTTACGTGGCTGACCCATGCCGAGGACCACGCCACCCCCAGCAGCGAAAAGGACACCAAGCAGGCCCACACTCCGGAGCCCAGGCAGGCGACCAGCAGCGACGCGGCCTGGGCCAATGCGCCCGTCAGGATGCCGGCCTTGTGCCCGTGCCGGTCGCCCAGCCGCCCGAGCGCGTAGCTGGACCCTCTCCGAAAAGGTCCAATTTCCGTCCGGTCCGGGCTTTGAGCGAGGC
>CAYVBE010000112.1:0-13352 GCA_964448935.1 uncultured candidatus Brocadiaceae bacterium | reverse complement strand
CAGAAGCTGTGGTTGGCCAATACACATGCCCCGAATGCAACCATGCCAATCCGATTCCTCAGAGTGTGCGTGCCGAATACCGTGCAAAACGTGCAGAGGAGCAACGGAAGCGCGAAGAGAAGGAGCGCAAACGGAAGGAGCGAGAAAAACAACGCACTGCCAGAAAGAAAGAGAAAGACAAGAAGAGAGCAGCCCGCCGCCGAGAGCGGCAAGAGGCTTTGGAGGAGCATCGTCAGAGTGAAATAGCGAGCGGGGTAGAAAGTGAAGAAAAGAAAGGACAGACCATGACCTCTGTGGCCGTCGCACTGATCGTGTGCGGGATTATCATCGTGGTGCCGGCCGGGCTGGCGGTGTTGGATAACCTGGGCGGGCTGGAGCCGTTGCATGACCCGGGCGGGCTGGCGCTGTTGCATGACCTGGCCGGCTTCATGCACGCGTCGTGGTGGTGCCAGATGGGTGCGATGATGTCGCTCACCGGGCTGCTGCTGCAGGCGCTGGCGCGCATCGAGGATGCTCTGCGGGACCGTCAGGAATAGCCGCAGCCGCCTTCATTCCCGATTTGACGCGTTAGTAGTTTTGCCTTTCTGATCGTTTCGCTGGCGCCCGGTCCGTCCGCTGGTAAGGTGGCCGCGCGCGGGCGAGAAGCAGGGGGGACGAGAACAAGGTGATCGTTGAAGGGCTACGCCGAAAGAGGCACTGAGGGGAACGGTAAGACAGGTTGAGGGGACGGTCGCGGGGGCGTGTGCAACTCTGGTGTTGAGGCAAACGGATGCGGTACTATCCGGATCGGGCCTCATACTGATCTCTGAATGATTTCTTTATTTGCGTGGCACGTTCCTGGTCCGTTTTGCAGCTTTCAACGACGCCTTTGAGTTTATCCACAATCTCCTCAGCAGTGCTGACCTTACTGTGGGCTGTCTGCTTCCTGTCAAAACCACCATCGTCTAGGCGATAGTCGGCCGCGAGACGGCTAGAATACAGATCACTCCCCATGCTTCCAGCATCTCCGACTTCCTGGTCGCAACAATACGTCAGATAACGCCACACAGTGTGGCTCTTATCGCTATCTGCGATATCATGACATTCGAATTCCCGAAGCACCTGCTTCGCATAATGTTCCGCGCCAAGCCAGGCACGATTTATCGCCGTCCTGGCCAGGGCCCATTCCTCGGGTATGTCGCCGGCCAAAGTGAGGTCAAAGTCTTCCTGAAGCAGCATATTCGCCAGCTCTATGAACTGCAGTGCTTTCATCTGGGATCAATAGCCAACGCTAAGCTTACCAAACCTCTGGCTCGTGGAGACTCCTCGCGCACTCGCCGCCGAAAAGCCCTGTATTGACTACGTATCTTCTCGTAATCTCCGGTTGCGTCTACGCGCAGCACGAGCCACTGTTCTTCGGGGTGCTCTGGCTCCGCTTGAACGTAGGCAGAACGGGAAGTGATCTCAAAACACTCCTCTGCCAGTTCGACAGATTGTCGGAATTCTCTGGCGATCGCTTGCTCACGGATAAACCCATCTACTTCAGGGGCAATCTCCGGCGGCATTAAGAAACGTGAAATGCTGAATGGGGATTCGTTCGACGCGATATGGGAGGCAAAAACGCGACGAATCGCTGCGTACCACCATACGTGAAACGCACTTGTTTCATCTTCCTGGGAAGCTATCTTGTGATAACATACCCAAGATTCGACACATAATTGGTCTTCGCTACCAGCAGTGTCGGCTTCTTCGGTGTCCTCGAACGGCACAGAATTTGCGGAATCTGATTCCTTTAGGCTTATGCCCTGAGGCATTTCGTACAAGAAGTGGGGTCGATTCTCAGCGTCCTGCCGAAAGAGGCCGCCTGAATCTGCCGTCTCAGAACCAGATGTTCCGAATTTCGGTTGTAACGCTGTGCCTTCCATCAATCGGATCACCCCAACAGAGTGTCACGAAGAAACGCGATAAAGGTCTCACAATCTTCACGCCATTGTCCGATTATCTGCGTTACCGGTTCCTGATTCTCCTCTTGGCTATCACTGAGATCGTAATGAAAATTGCCTTGAAAAAGCACGCCCCCGAAGAGAACCTCTTCTTGAACCGTACGAACTTTGCCGGTGTCAACGCTCATAAGGAGCCTGGCTTCACCCACGTCGTATGCGACCTTTACAGCATTCAACTGAACCGGCCAGTGGTCCAGCAAAGGTCCTTCTTTCAGGAACCGTTGTGCTATGTAGGCCCGGGCCTCTTCGCGCTCGTCAAATGGCAAACATGCTTTGGGGTTTATTCCTACGGCCGTACATGTTAGAGGTGAAACGGTTTGCACGTAAGCCGCTGCAATCTCCCCGACACGCGAACTGCTGGGAATCCTATCTGGATCCGATTCCGAGAAAATCACCCGGTTGCCCTGAGCAATGATCGTGAAATCCGATGCGTACTTGACTTGAGAATGGACCGGGGTCGTTACGACATCATCGGCCAGTTGCCAGTTCCACTCTTCCTTAACGATGTCCTTTCGAAGCAAGAAATCGGCGTTGAGCAACGAGGGACTATGCCCCGATGTGACCAATACTATGTCTACTCGGTAAGGCTGCAACTCGCTCGGTGGCATCGTTTCCCCCTAGGCCTAGTTTATTTGTGTATCTTACGATCCATGTTACCAGATGGGTCCTCATAGTGGCAACAGGCCGCTTTTGCAGGAATTCGGAAGAAGGGATTGCCCATGGTATGTAGGGCATCTTATATTCGATCGGAATGCGCTGCGCAAGGAAAAATGAAGACCTATGGTCGCGGGGCGGCCAAGACCAGGTTGCTCGGCTCCGAACGGCGGCGCTCGCAAGGACGGCGTGCGTGGTACCTCGCCACGCGCGCTTTTGGGTTGCAGGACGGCGGACGCGACGGAGCGCGTCCCTCCAAACAATGGCAGGCCGCAGGCTGGAGGCGGCAGGTACGGCAACGCGGCGGCTTTCGAGCGTCTCGCATGGTATCGTCGCGGGCTCCCACGTCCGGGCGCCGGCAGGGTGTCACTGAGCCTCCGCTTTCTGCCAGGGGACTCCGCCGGCTTTTCGGATCTGCTCACTTAGGTCTTTCAGGAGGTTCTGGTAGGTGTCGGGGTCCTGGGCGGAGAGGTCGGTTTGTTCCCCGGGGTCATCCGACATGTTGTAGAGCTCCAGGGGCTGGAAGGGGCGGTTGTGGAGGAGTTTCAGGTCGCCCCGCCTCACCGCGTGCTGGGCCAGGCCGGCGAAGTCTTCTCCGCCTTCACGCCGCACCCAGTAGAGCAGGCGGTCGGAGAGGTCCTGCTCCTCCCCCAACAGCGTGGGGAGGGCGGAGCGGCCTTCGATCTCGTGCTCGACCGCCACCCCCGCGGCCTGGCAGAGGGTGGGCAGGATGTCCATGAGCATGATGGTTTCGTCGCACCCGGAGCCGGGCTCTATCCGGCCGGGCCACATGGCGCAGGTGGGCACGCGGATGCCGCCCTCGTAGACGTCCCCCTTGTTGCCGCGCAGGTCGCCCACGTACGCCCCCAGACTTGTCCGGCCGCCGTTGTCGGAGCTGTAGAAAACCAGCGTGTCCTGCGCCTGGCCGGTTTCCTCCAGCGCCCTCAGCACTCGGCCTATGCCGTGGTCCATGTGCTCGATCAGAGCGATGTAGCGGGCGCGCCGTTCAGAGACCTCCGGCTCGCGCCGCCGCACCTGCTCAGCCCATTCTCCGGGCGGCTGGATGGGCGCGTGGGGCGCGTTGTAGGCGAGGTAGAGGAAGAAGGGCTCCGGCCGGTCCGCCGTGTCCTCCAGGACCTCTATCGCCCAGTCCGTGAACAGGTCGGTGGCGTGGCCCTCGGGCGCGATCTCCCGCTCTCCCTCGCGCATGTAGTTGATGCCGTGGCGCAGGTGCGTGTAGTAGTCGTCCATCATGTCGCCCAGGAAGCCGCGGAAGAAGTCGAACCCGCGCCGCACGGGGCTGTTCTCCGGCTCCAGCCCCAGGTGCCACTTGCCGACCAGCGAGCTGCGGTAGCCGGCGCGACCGAGCATTTGGGGGAGGGTGATGGCCTGCGGGTTAAAGTAGCCCCAGTTGTTTTCCGGATGTGTGCGGATGACGCCCGGCACGCCCACCAGGTCGGGGAAGCGGCCGGTCATAAGCGATGCCCGACTCGGTGCGCAGACGGAGCAGTTGGCGTAGAAGTGCGAGAAGCGCATCCCCCGGCGCGCGATGCCGTCAATGTTGGGCGTCCGGATGTTGGGCCCGTCGCGGAACGAGACGTCCGCGTGCGCGTGGTCGTCGGAGAGGATGAACAGGAAGTTCGGCCTGCGGGTTGCGGCGGCCATGTGATCTGCTCCCGGCCGGCCTCAGAACAGGCCGACCTTGTCCGAGAGATAGATGGGGTTGGCCCAGGCGCATCGGCCGTCGGGCCCTTCGACTTCGAGGCGGACCCAGCACCAGTGCTCGTTGACCTCAGCCCGCGCCTCGGTCATCAGGCTGCCGTCGCGGTTCCAGACCCGGAGCCCGCGCGGACCCCAGCCCATGAACCGCACCTGCCGGGCGGGCGAGCACTCGGCGTAAGCCATGCCGTCCTCGACCCGGAAATCGTGTATCTCGGGTCCGGTGGAGGCGTAGAAGCAGCCGGTGCGGAGGGCCTCCATCACGGCCTCCACGGTCAGTTCGGGCATCTTGAGCATGGTCCAGCCGGCGCAGAGGTCCCAGCCGCCGCCGGGGGGGCTGTGGGTGTCGTCGGTGGCGATGGCGGGGAACCGCAGGCCGGCGTCCAGGCCGATGTCCCAGTGGACCGAAGCAACGGCGTGGCCGCCGCCCCACTGGGAGGAGCACCAGACCTCGATGCCCGCGTGGCCTTCCAGGGCCAGCATGTCCTGCCCGTTGCACGCGCTCCAGTAGGGGTGGGCCAGGAAGGCGACGCCGCCGACTTCGTTCACGCGCGCGATGAGACCGTTTGGCTCGTCAGGTGACTGGCAGTCGAAATCCACCGGCAGGTTGAGACAGAGGATATGGAACCGGTGCCCCGGGCGAAAACCCGGGCTGCCGATCTCGGAACCGTTGATCAGCAAGAACTCGTCGGTGCTCCGCGGCGCCACGTCCACGACCATGTTGTGGTCGGTGACGGCCAGGATGTCGTAACCGCCGTCGCGGTATTGCCGGATGCGCTGGTCCACGGGCGTCTGGCCGTCGGATTCGGTGGTGTGGCTGTGGAAATTGGCGCGGTACCAGTTGCCGTCTTGCGTGAATGGATCCGCCGACATCTTGCTGCTCTCCGGTCTCATGGATTGGTGGAGTTCAACGGCCGGGCCCGCAGCATAAGGGATGCGGGGCGGTCATGCCAGGGCGAGGGGGCACGCGGGGGGGGCCGCCACGCCGGCGAAGGGGAGCAGAGAAGGGCGAGGGGAGTGCGGGTGAGCACGCTCAAAATGGTAGCACAGGATTCGCCGCCGGTGTTACGATTTGCCGAAGCGCTGAGAGGCCCAGAGAGGGCGAAATACGGGCCTTTGAGGCGCCACCACGAAGGCCGACCTTCACGCACCCATGCCGCCTCGCGTAAGTCTTTGATGCACAAAGACCAACGCTAACGGAATTCTAACACGGACCTTTGCAACAGTTGCGAGAGACTGCGCGTGTCAAAAACCTCCGGGGATTTTCAAGAACATTTTGGCCTTCGGAATCGCGCGTCGAGCGCCAACTTACAACGGGACCGGCCGGCCACCGCGGCCGTGTGCGGCGCCCCCCGATGTTGCACGAAGGGGGCTATGCCCCTACCATACGTTCCGGAGTCGGAACTTACCGGGTTGCATGAAAGAGCTTCAGGTGAACGGCAGGTTCGAAATGATGCACAAGAGGTTCCTGCTCTTTCGCGGGGTCATGTCCAGACGCGTGCACAAACCGGCCGCATGCTCGCCTATCAGTGCCGGTTGGCCCACCCCCAATCTTCCCCGGGCTGCACGATTCCAGTCCTGACCAGCTAACGGCGAAGTATTCATATTTAAGCGACCAACATGGTCGTAACGGAGGGAGTTCGTGTCCGCTGAGATGGATTATAGTTCTACCACACCTCTCGAACAACGCGGGGAGGACGGGCTGAAGGAACTTGTGAGGCTGCTCGAAGAGAAGGGGGATTTCGAGGCGGCCGACCAGTTCTGGAGTGCGGTCCAGGAAAACATCAACGAGCGGCTCGGGCACCGCAAGTACAGCCTGTGGTTCCACCAGACGGAGCTGATGAGTTTCAGCGACGGCGAGCTGGTGGTGGGCGTGCCCAACATCGTGATCCGGCAGTACCTGGGGCAGCGCTACAAGGAGGCGGTGCAGGAGGCGGTCGAGGAACTGCTGGGGGAGCGGGTGGAGGTGCGGTTCGACGTGGCGCCCCGGCTGTTCCGCCGCATGGAGGCGCGCCGGGAGGAGAGCCGACGAGAGGAGGAGTCCGCGCCCGACCCGCGGCCGGTGGACTTTGACCGCGTCCGACGCGAGGCACGGGTGCCGGACGACTGGGGGTTCGAGAATCTGGTGGTCACGGCTTCCAACCGCTTGCCGTACGCCGCCGCCAGGGAGTTGGCCGGGCAGGAGAACCCGCGTTTCTCGTTCGTGTTCTTCTGCGGGGATTACGGCCTGGGCAAGACCGCCATGCTGCGGGCGGTCTACGCGCTGGCCGCCGGTCCCGAGAGACGTCTGGACCCCCTGCTGGTCTCGGCCGAGGACTGGTGCAACGAGTACTACCACGCCATCCAGAAAAAAACCACTCGCCAGTTCCGCCGCCGCTATCGCAACTGCGACATGCTGCTGGTGGACGACGTGCAGTTCGTGCAGGGCAAGGAGGGCGGCCAGCGTGAGCTGCTACACACCGTGAAGCACATCCTGGGCAACGGGGGGCGCGTGGCGCTGGCGAGCAAGCCGCATCCGGATGAGATGCGGGACCTGGACCCGGGGTTCCGCGCCCTGATCAAGCGGGCCTTCCCCGCCGTCATACGCCCGCCCTCGGACGAGGAGAGGATGGAGATCGTCAGGCGCCTCGCCGAAAGGCACGGCCTGAAGGCAACGCAGGAGGTCTGTCGTTACGTGGCGCGCCAGAAAGGGCACAGCTTCGCAGCGGTGGACTCCGCCGTCTGCTGCCTCGCCATGTACGCCGGAGTCCACGGATCCGGCAAACTGGACCTGCCCGGCGCCATGGACGCCTTTGCCGCCGTGCAGCCGACCGGTTCGCGACAGGTGGGTCTGGACCAGGTCAAAGAGGCCGTGCTGGAGGTATTCGACGTGGAGCCAGCGCAACTGACCGGCAAGAGCAGGCGGCGGACCGTGCTGCTGGCGCGGCAGGTTGGCATGCTGCTGGCCCGCCGCCTGACGGGCGCGTCCCTGACCGAGGTGGCCCGCTTCTTCGGTCGCAACAGCCACAGCACGGTCAAGCACGCGGTCGAGAAGATAGAGGACCTCTGCGAGGAAGACTCCCACATCGCCGGCCTTGTGCGCCGCCTGGAGAGACGCCTCAGCCACGCGTGAACTCTGGCGGCTCTGTGAGAGCCGCACATTATCCCCGCCGCACGCGGGGCAGCCAATCCCAAGCCCTCAAAAGGCGGAAGCCGGCTCCTGATGTTCCGCCCTGTCAGGGCTCAATCTCTTTTCCACCCTTGTACCCAGGGCTGCGGCCTTTGGCCTTGCCCTGGGCTGTTATGTCTCGCCCTTGCAGGGCGCTCGGTTTCCCGCCGGGTATCCCGAGGGTCGGCGACGCAACCGGTTCCGTCCACGCTCGGGCTGCTCACGGTATACGCGCAGGCGCGTCTATAGGACCGCGTGCCGTTCCTCTGACACGCACATTTCGACAGGTGTGCCTTCTCGGTGGCGGTTCCCATCCGGGGACGCCCCGCATGTCACCCGGACTTCTCCCGTGATTCTGTCGGTCTCAACGGGGGCGGCGGGCCCCCCAGGCTCACAGACTCGCAGGTGCACAGTCACCGGGTTCTGTCAGATCGAGCCTATCGGGATTCACTGGCCAGCCGGTAGAGCCGGTTGGCGAAGTCCCAGTTGGCCACTTCCATGAAGCCGTTCACGTAATCCCCGCGCCGGTTCTGGTAGTCCAGGTAGTAGGCGTGCTCCCAGACGTCGCAGACCAGCAGCGGCACCACGCCCCAGACGGTCAGGTTCTGGTGCTTCTCCGCCTGCAGGACCAAAAGTCTGTCGCCCAGGGGCTCGTAGGCCAGAACGCCCCAGCCGCTGGCCTCGACGGCTTTTGTGGCCGCTTCAAAGTGCTCCATGAAGGCCCTCAGGGAGCCGAAATCGCGGTCCGCCGCCACGGCCAGGTCGGCCTCCAGCAGCGTGCTCTCCGGGGTCATGCTGTTCCAGAACAGCGTGTGCAGCACGTGGCCGGAGCCGTGGAAGGCCAGAGCCCGGCTCAGGCTCTTGACCGCGCCGAAGTCGCCGGCCTCCTGCGCCTCGGCGAGCGCGTCCAGGGTGGAGTTGAGCCCGTTGACGTATCCCTGGTGGTGGCGGTCGTGGTGCAGTCTCAGCGTCTCGGCCCCCAGGAATGGTTCCAGAGCGTCGTAGCCGTAGGGCAGCGGCGGCAGCGCATACCGGTCGCCTTCAACGGCCTTCGAGAAAAGCTCCTGCTCGTGTGCCCGGGCACTGACCGGTCCCGCGCCAATCGCCGCGGCGAGCGACCCCAGGCCCACGGCGCCGATGAAATCCCGTCTTCCCACTTTGTCCATGGTACGTCCCCTTCGTGATAGAAGTGCAGAACCCCGGCGGCCCTCCCCATGACGCAACAGGCCGCCCGGAGCCGCCCGGCACGGACGGCCCCACAGGATTGAGCATAAAGCCACGCCGCCCCGCCGTCAACCGACCGACCGTCCGGCTTGCTACCTCAACTCCTCCAGCGGCTTCACGTTGGCGTAGTTGGGCTGGGGGCCGTGGCAGGGCGCCGCCCAGCGCACCGCGTTGATGATCACCCGCTGCACCTCCGCGTTTTCGTAGATGGGCAGAGTTTCATGCCCGGGTCGGAAATAGAACATCTTGCCCCGCCCTCGATGGTAGCAAAAGCCACTGCGGAAGACCTCCCCGCCCTCGAACCAACTGATGAAGACCAGTTCGTCCGGCGGCGGCACGTCGGCGAACTCGCCGTACATCTCCGTGTGCGACAGCTCGATGTACTCTCCCAGACCCTCCGCGATGGGGTGGCCGGGCAGGACCACCCACAGGCGCTCCTTCTCGCGCGGCTCGCGCCATTTGACCGCCCCCGAGGTGCCGGCCATCCTGCGGAAGACCTTCGATTGCAGCGCGGAGTGCAGGAGCAACAGACCCATGCCGCCCAGGACCCGCGTCTGCACCCGGTCCACCACCTCGTCCCGCACCTCCTCGTGGGCCATGTGCCCCCACCAGATCAGCACGTCTGTCCCGGCCAGCGTCTCCTCGCTCAGTCCCTGCTCCGGCTCATCCAGGGTCGCCGTGCGGACCTCCATGTCCCACTCCCGCGCAAGGAACCCGGCAATCATCCGGTGGATGCCGTCCGGATAAATGGCCCTGACCGCCTCGTGCTGCCTCTCGTGCCGGAACTCGTTCCACACCGTGACCCGTATCTTCTCGCCCATGAAGCCGCTCCGCATCCGGGGAAATGGGTTGCCTCCGAAACCAGATTCTACAGCGCGAGCCCGCGCTGGCAAAACGCCGACTTGCGCGCGGGACGATGTTTGCTTTAGGATGCTCCAAACAGGGTGACTGCCGGGGGAGATTATGGAGACGGAAGTTCTGGACACGAGTGAGGACGGTCTGTGCAGGGCCGCGTCGCTGCTGAAGGCAGGGCGGCTGGTGGCGTTTCCCACGGAGACCGTTTACGGGTTGGGCGCGCGTTGGGATGATGAGGGCGCGGTCGCACGCCTGCGGCGGGTGAAAGACCGACCGGAGGGAAAGCCGTTCGCCGCGCTGATCGCATCGCCGGAGGATGCATCCCGATACGCCCGGCTCGGGCCGGGGGCCGCCGCGCTGGCGGAGCGGTTCTGGCCGGGGCCGCTCACGCTCGTCCTGCCGGGCGGCTCCGGCGGGGAAGTGGGGCTGCGGTGCCCCGATTGCCGGGTCACCCGGCGGCTGGTTGCCCTGACCGGTTGCCCCGTGGCGGCGCCGAGCGCCAACCCCGGCGGGGAGCCGCCGGCGCTGTCGGCCGAGGAGGTCCTGCGCGCCTTCCAGGGGCGCATCGCCGCCGTCGTGGATGGCGGGCCGGCCGCGCTCGGCCGCGCCTCCACGGTCATCAGGCTACGGGGGGATGAGGTGGAAATCCTCAGGGAGGGCGCCTTGCCGCCGTCCGATGTCCGGGCCGTCGTCCGCGATGCGGCGCGCTGACGGGGTCTTCACTCCCTTTCGTCCTCTATGGGCAGGCCCACCATGAACGTGGTCCCTTCGCCGTCGCCGGATTCGGCGTGGATGAAGCCGCCGTGCGAGTTGACGATGTGCCGGCAGATCGCCAGCCCCAGCCCCATCCCCTCCGCCTTGGTGCTGAAGAACGGCTCGAACAGGTGCTCCAGGTGCTCCCGCGATATGCCCGGCCCGTTGTCCGTGAATATCAGGACCAGGAAGGAGGAGTTCCGCGAGCCGCTCTGCCGCAGGTGCTCGGGCGCCACCTTGCTGCGCGGCCGCACGTATCCCTCTACCCGCAGCCGCCCCTTCGGCTCCTCGTGCAACGCCTCCAGCCCGTTGCGGATGATGTTCAGCGCCAGTTGCCGCAGCCTCAGCCGGTTGATGGTCAGCGGCAGCGGTTTGTCGAGCACCGACTCCTCGATCTGCCCGACCTCGCCGAACTGCAGCGCCCGCGTCATGTTTACCACCTCGCCGATCAGCTCGGACGGGTTTAGCACCTCGCCCGCGGCGGACTTCGAGGGGCGCGACAGGTCCAGCAGGCTCTCCACGATCCGCTTGCACTGCTGGGCCTCCAGCGCGATGTCCTGGAGCTGCTCCCGGGACGGGTCGTCCGCGTCGAGCTGCCCCTGCAGCATCTTGGCGTAGCCGATGATGACCGTGATGGGGTTGTTGATCTCGTGCGCCACCCCCGCCGCCAGGCGGCCCACCGTCGCCAGCTTCTCGGCTTCCACCAGCCTCTTCTGGTTGCTCTCCAGGGCCTCGGCCATCTGGTTGAAGCTGTCGGCCAGCTCGTTGAACTCCGCCGCGCCGGGCACCTCGATCCGCTCGTTGAAATCCCCGCGGGCCAGCTTCTGCGTCCCACGAACCAGGGCCTCGATCGGCCGCACCACGGCCCGGTGCGTGTAGTAGATCACCAGCACGGCCGCCAGCAGCGCCAGCGGCAGCGCCACCTGGGCCATGGCGATGGTGATGTTCCACGCCGCGTCCGCGTCCGTGGCCGCCTGCGCCATCAGCACGTAGGCGAACCGGGTCAGGTTCTGGCTCCCCTCCACCACGCGCCTCAGCGCCCCGGCCCCCTCGCCACGCAGGCGCCTCCTGCTCTCCGGCGACAGCGCTTCCGGCCCCACCTCCGGCGGATTGCCCGCCCCCGTCTCCTCCAGCAGCCGCCGGAACTCCTCCAGCGCCCCGTACATCCTGGCCAGCAGCTTCCTCTGGCGCTCCGGCATGGTGTCGCGCCGGGAGTGCAACCACTCCACCAGATACTCCATCTCGCCGAACATGTGGTGGAAATCCGTCCACGCCTCCGGGTTCACCCCCGCCTGCGGCAGCATGTCCCGGTGCGTTGCAAGCAGGTCCCGCGCCGCGTGTTCCGCGCGGACGGACTGCTCCCGGATCTCGAGCTGGCGCCGGACCCGCTGCGCGGCCAGCCGCACGGTGCCGAACCGGTTGAGCGTCAGCAGCAGCGCGGACGCCAGCGCGCCGAGGGCCAGCACAAACCCCACTGCCAGCCGCAGGCTGATTGGGCCGCGATACCGTGCCATACCGCTCCTATGGATGGTCTGTGTCGGCCGGATGCGCGCGGAGCAACTCCTCCAGCCGCGCCGCGTCCAGCCATTCGATCCGCCCGTTGCTCAGCAGCACCCAGCCCCCCTGTCCCCGGTGGTTAGAGGTGGCGGCGTCGTACACCACGGGCGTGTAACCGTTCAGCGCCCCTCCCGCCCCGGCCGGGCGGTAACGGTAGTGTGCGCCGCGGCCCACCCCTCCGGCGGGGCACTTCAGCTCGTCCTGCTCGATCAGCCCCTCGTTGAATAGCTCCTCCAGGCGGTTCGGGTACCTACCCCCGTGGTCCTCGGCGTAGGTCCGCAGCGCCTGCCGGACGCGCACCAGGTTCTGCATGCACTCCAGGCGCGCCTCCGCCGCGTGATCGTCCTGCCTGCGGGGCGCCACCTCCTCAAACCATGCGTTCAGCCCCGCTCCCATCAGTGACACCAGCAGGGCGCCCAGCAGCAGTGGGCGCTGCAGGGGAAAACTCTCCCCCCGCGTCTCCCGCCAGGACAGCAGCACCAGCAGCACGCCGCACACCCCGAACACCCAGTGCAGGTAGGCAAACACGCCAAACACCACCGCCGCCAGGGCCAGCGGCTCGTGCGTCTGCCCCGCCAGCACCTCCGGAGGCTCGTCGGCGCCCTCCGGGCCCGGTTCCTCCTTTACGCCCGGCAGCAGCCAGCGGGCCAGCAGCCCGCGCGTGTCCAGTGCGTGGACGATGAACCGGTTCGGCCCGATGCCCACGATATCGCCGTCGTGCAGCGGCGACTTCTTCACGCGTTTGCCGTTGACCAGCACGCCGTTCTTCGCCCCCAGGTCCTCCACGTAGCAGGCGCGTCCGTCCGGGTAGAAGTACGCGTGCCGGCGGGAGACCTCCCGGCTGTTGAAGCTCACGTCACAGCTATCCGACCGTCCCACCAGCAGGCCGTCCTCCCCCAGGGGAAAGCGTCGGCCGTCATTCTCCCGGCCCCGTATCTCCACCTCGAAGCCGGCTGGTGTTTGCTGCGACGTGCTCATGCCCTGTGACTCACAACATTCGGCAGAAAATTCGTGTAATCGAGACGCACTAAAATGTACACCACTGCGCCCGGACGCGCAAGGCGGCGGTACTGCCCGGCGGAACGCCATGTTTGCCACAGAGAGCACAGAGAGCACAGAGAACAACAACGTCGCATAGGTTAAACGGCAAACGTACGCCGTGCGCCGGCCGTTGCCGTAGCCGGTGCGGCGCAGGCGCCTCGCCTGCGGTCGTAGCGTTCACCGTGCATAGTCGGTCGTCCGCCGTTCGCATTTGTTTTGTCAGAGCCCCTTCCGTTGAAGGTCTGTTCGGTCTACGCGGTCAAAGCGTTGCAATATGCACATCCTCCGCTACCGCCGCCATGAAGAATGATGGGCCGTCGCCGGCATTGTCCCCAGCCGCCCACCGGGCGGCCCCCGTTGCCGGTGTGGCGCAGGCGCCCTCGCCTGCGGTCGTTATCCGGCAAGGCACCCACGAATAT
>CAYVBE010000111.1:0-13594 GCA_964448935.1 uncultured candidatus Brocadiaceae bacterium | reverse complement strand
GCACGTAGGAGGTCATGTTGGGTATGAGGTGGGCCATCCGGTCGGCGCCGTTGCAGGCCCTGTGGATGATCTGGGCCGTCAGGGCCATGGGACTGATGAGAACGACGCCGTCAGCGGCGATCTTGTGCTCGTCCAGGAAGGGGCAGAAGTTCAGCACCAGGTCGTAGCCGTGCCGGTGCACGCGGTCGGCCAGTTGACCGACCTGCTCCGGAGACGGGTAGAAGCCGCCCTTGAACAGCGGAACGGAACGGGAGATGTGCGGGTTGTGGCGTATCAGGGGCGCCGCGACGATGCTGTGCACGTAGTCCAGGCGGGCATCCGGGAAGTGCCGCCTGAGCATCCGCGCGACGGCCTGGATGTTGATCGAATCCCCCAGGTTCACGTCCGCCACCAGCAGGATACCCTTCGGCTCGCCCATGCCGGCCAGCAGGCGGGTCTCCCGGCGCTCCAGGTGGCGGCGCAGCGGCGCGTTGTCGCACAGTCCCACCACCGTCCCCTGCACCCACGCGGAGGGCAGAGAACTCACCGTTTTGAGCAGTTTGACCGACCAGTTTACCGCCATCTCACCCGTGGTACCCCAGGCTTCGGAAACGGTCGTGCAACTCGCCCTGCTCCTGGTCCGACAGGGGCGTGCGGTCGGGGCCTTTCCCCTGTTCCCTCTCTCGACGCTCTCTGTCGGTCGTCAGCCGGCGCACGGTCTCCTCCAGTTCTGCGCGCATCCGTTCCGCTATCTCCGGACGGGCATCGGCACGGTCGCGGGTCTCCCCCGGATCGCGGCGCAGATCGTACAGCTCCTCCACGCCTACGTGTACCTTATGACAGTACCGGCAATAGCCCTCGCCGTCAACGGCCGTTATGAACTTATAGCGTCCGTCGCGGAGCGCCCGTTTGGGCTGGACGTAGGATTCCTCGGAGTACACGTGCGGCCGCAGAGCGTCTTTCTCGCCCCGGGCGAGCGGGAGCAGGCTGGCGCCGTCCACGTGCCCGTCCGGGCTTTGGTGCCCCACGAGTTCCATGATGGTGGGCACCAGGTCCGGGTGCTGGACGAAGCCCCCCACCCGCCGCCCACTCGGCAGCGCGCCCGGCAGCCGCATGATCAGGGGCACGTGGATGCTCGGCTCGTAGAGCCCGTGGTGGTCGAAGAAGATGCCGTGCTCGGTGTGGCTCTCGCCGTGGTCGGAGGTGATGACCAGCAGCGTGTCGTCCAGGCAGCCGCGTCGGTGCAGACCGCCCAGCAGACGGCCGATCTGCTCGTCCACGTAGCGCACCGCCCCCTCGTAGCGGTCCCGAAGCACCCGCACGGGGTCGGTGCCCCTGTACCGCCGGAACTTCCGGGGCGCGTGGTAGGGGGTGTGAACGTCCCAGTAGTGCAGGAACAGGAAGAACGGCTTGCCCGGCTCCTCGTCCAGAAGGTCCAGCCCGGCGTCGGTCACGCGTGCGGCGTCCTGTATCTCCGCCAGATGGCGGGTGAACATGAACGTGCTGATGACCCCGCGGATGTCCTCCAGCAGGGAGCCCTTGTGCTCACCGTCGCTTTCCACGCCGCTTTGCGCGTAGCACCGGAAGATGGAGAGGTGGTCCAGCATGTACTTGGCGTAGAGGCGCAGCCGGGTCAGCATGTCGGAGGGCGGGGGATAGCCGTAGCGATCGAATCCCCAGCGGAACCACCGGCCCATCCAGTCCACGGCCAGCGTGCGGTAGCCGGCCTCCTTCAGGCTCTCGGCCAGCAGCCGGGCGCCGCTGCCCTCCAGTGTCTTGATGTCTTCGTCGGTGACGGCGTCTCCGTGGTGGACGATGCCGTGGGAGAGCGGGTAGCAGCCGGTCAGGATGGTGGTCAGCGACTGGTCGGTGGTGTTCCAGGTGCAGAAGGTGTCCTCGAACAGCGTGCCGTCCCGCGCCAGGCGGTCCAGAACGGGGCTGGCATCGTCCTCGGCGCCGTAGCAGCCCAGATTGCCCGCACGGAGGGCGTCTATGACGATCACAATCACATTGGGTCCGGGCTTCTGGCTGTCGCGCGGTGGCTGCATGATGTTCTCGAGTGGATTGGTTCGGATTCGGATCCGGCTCAGTCCGACGGACCGATGACGCCTTCCTCCAGCATGCTGATGAAGGCCGAATCGCGCGATTCGAGGGGCAGGTTAATGCGTGCCCGGCTGCGGCTGGATTCGTAGAGGCTGAAGATGGTCTCCGTCGCGCGCAGCGCACCGTTGACGGACAGCTCCGGCTCCCGGCCGGCCTCGTGGCAGTCCAGGATATGGCCGATCACGCGGCTGATGCCCCCGGTCTCATGGGATTCCTCCTCGATCTCGGGGAAATCGCGGTCCGGTCCACCGAACTGCCGTGCCCTGAGCGGGAAGCCGTCGCCGGTGATCTCAACGGTGCCGTCCGCCGCGTGCAGGCGGACGCCGACCCGCAGCTCCTTATCGTCTCCGCAGTGCAGCATCGCGCGCACCCCGTTCTGGTAGCGCACCAGGCCGGCGGCCATGAACTCGTAGGGCACGCCGAACCACTTGCCCGGCTCGCGGGCGTCTATCTGCCCGATGACCCAGGCGGCCGGGCTCTCGTCGTTGTACATCGCGCAGAGGTCCAGCAGGTGCGTGCCCCAGTCCAGCAGGTTGGCGGGGATGTATGCTTCGATCATGCGCAGAGGGCCGAAATCGCCGCCGTCCAGCAGCTCCTTCGCCCGGCGGAATCCCCTTACGAAGCGGCGCTGGTGGTTGAAGGTCAGCTGCGTCTCCGTGCCCTCCACGGCCTCGGCGATCTGGAGCGCCTCGCCCCAGGTGGGCGCCATGGGCTTCTCGCAGTGAATGCAGGGCACGCCGGCCTCGACGCACTCGGCGACGGCCTCGGGGTGCATCACGGTCCAGAGGCAGATGCTGACCAGGTCCAGGTCCTCGCCCGCCAGCATCTCGCGGTAGTCGGCGTAGATGCGCGCGTCGAAGCCGTGCTCCTCGGCGAACTCCTCCGCCTTGCCCTCCTCGATCTCGGAGAGAGCCACGACGGTCGTGCGCGGCTCGGCGTTGTAGCCGCGGGCGTGCATATCGGCGATACGCCCGCAGCCGATGATTCCGACCCTGTATTGCTCAGACATGGGTCATTCTCTATGCTGGCAGACGTGGGTGACTTGATCGGTGGACGCGGTCTCGAAAGGCACGGGGCCCGGAAATGGTCCGAGCCCCCGAGCATGCAGGTTATTTTGCGACGGCGCTTCTGTCAAAGTAAAATCAGGCCTTCACGAGTGTGAACACGCCGAATTCGCGGCCGGAATCGCCGTGCAGACGCCGCAGATCTGTCGGGCCGAACGCGGCGTTCCCTTGACATGGCGGCGGGGGACGTTAGCTTGTGCGGGTTGTAGCGGGCATTCCTGGAAGTCTTCCTTCGTACTGAGAGGATCGGACGAGATGGCGCAATACAGCGTAGGTATCATCGGGGCGGGACGGCCCCGCGGCACCGAGGACGCAACCGGATTCGGTATGGCGCACCGGCACATGGCCGGCTTCGCCGCCTCCGGCCGCTGCGAGTTGGTGGCCGTGGCGGACATCAAGCCGGAGAACGCCGAGGCGTTCGTCGAGGACCATAACCCGGACGCGGAAGTCTTCACCGACTATATGGACATGATGCGCCAGGCCGCGCCGGACATCGTCAGTGTCTGCCTCTGGCCGCACCTGCACGGCAAGGTGGTCTGCGACATCGCGCCGCTCGGGCCGAAGGCCATCCACTGCGAGAAACCCATGGACGTCCACTGGGACGCGGCCGTGGCGATGCACGAGGCCTGCAAGGAACACGGCGTGCAGTTGACCATCAACCACCAGCGACGCTTCAACAAGCCCCTGCTGAAGGCCAAGAGCCTGCTCGACGAGGGCGCGATCGGCGACATCGCCCGCATGGAGGCCGCCTGGGGCAACCTGTTCGACTCGGGCACCCACTGGCTGGACATGCTGTTCTATTTCAACAACGACCTCCCCGCCGAGTGGGCGCTGGGGCAGATTGACATCCGACGGGAGAAGCGCATCTTCGGCGCCCTTGTGGAGGGACAGGGCATCGTGACGTTCCGCTTCGAAAACGGCGTGCGCGCCACCATGTTCGCCGGGCAGGACTACGAGGACTTGGGCTGCATGATCCGCGTGATCGGGCAAGATGGGATCATCGAGATTTTGTCCGGGCCGCCGTGGCTGCGCATGCACCAGCTCGGCGAGCCCGGCTGGCAGGACCTGGACCCGGGGGAGACAATCCACGACAACGCGGCCATCAACCGCGGGATCGCCGACCTGCTGGATTGTCTGGAAAGCGGCGAGACGCCGCTGCTCTCCAGCAATAACGCCATACGGGCGACGGAGATCATCTTCAGCGCCTACGAGTCCAGCCGCCGCCGCGCCCGCATAGATCTCCCTCTGGAAGCCGGCCCTTCCGCGCTCCTGACAATGGTCCAGTCGGGGGAGCTTAAGCTCGATGAGGCCGAGTGACGGCGCCCGGCTGTTTTGGCGGCCGGGACTTTCAGCTGAATCCGGAGCAAGACGCACTTGGCTGGCTGACGTGTCGTTGCTCTGAAAGAGCAGCACATATAAGCCCAGGGCAAGCCCGAAGGGCGCCGCCCTGGGAACCATCGGGCCCAGAGAATGAGCCCTGTAAGGGCGGAACACGGGTCGCCTGCGGGTTGTGGAACCTATGTGCCGCCCCTACAGGGCTTGATCTTTTGCGTTGCGCCTGTACCCAGGGCTGCGCCCTGCGGGCTTGCCCTGGGCTATTATGTCTGGCCCTTTCAGGGCGATTGGCCTTCCATCCAGTGGGGTGTGAAAGCGGTGCGCAATCCTGCGTGCCAGATTCTGCGGTGGCAGGGGCAAAACGTACGGCGACTTCACCTCACTCGTAGGTCAGCAGGGCGGTGGCGGCGCAGGCCTTGTCCGCTCGGAAGCGCACCCAGTGGGCGCCGTAGCCCTCCGGGAAGCGGTGCGGCACCGTCTCTCCGGCCGGAACGGGGATCGTTCCGTAGGTGTGCCAGCCGTGGTGGTCCACGTCCACCTCGATCGTAAAGGCGACCTCCTCCGGGGCGTCGTGCGACAGTTCCAGCGTCTTCCGGTCGTAGCCCGTCATCAGGTAGGGATCGGACGCCTCGCCCGGCTCGACGGGTGCCTCCAGCCACGGGCCGCCGTGTCCGACCGGCTTGCCCAGCTTCCAGACGTCATCAATGGCGCCGAACCAGAGCCCGGGGCCGTCCTCGGCCTGGAAGTAATGGCCGTCCGACTCGGCGTCCTCGCGGGTGCCGCTGAGCACCAGCAGGCCGCGCCAGGTGCAGAAGTCCATGATCCGCCGGTTGTGCGTGGCCAGTGGGCGCATGCGCGGGAGCCCGGCCTCGCGGGGCAGCTCGTAGAAGGTGCCGTGGACGTTCATCATGTAGCGCTCGGATTCGCACTCGCGGATGCAGCGCGGGCGGCCCGCGGCGAAGGGCCGGTCAAAGCGCGGATGGCCCTTCGGCAGCCGGTAGCGGCGGCCCTTGTGGGCCATGATGACCGATGCACGGTCCACCTCGAACTCCTTCTTGACGCGGCAGATACGGCGCACCTCCTCCGAGCGGTCCTCGTCGGGTCGGCGGAAGCGGAGGTCTTCATCCACCTCGTAGTAGGTCTCCTCCACGTCGCCGTCGGGTCCGGCCCGGCGCGCGAGGAACTGGAGATTGCGGTTGTGGCGGGCGGGCCTGAGCGAGCCGCCCACGATGCCTTCCTCCTCCGCTCTCGCCAGTGCGGCGAAGAGGCGTTCGTCCCGTCGGTCGCCGGGCGAGCCGGCGTGGAAGAACGCCGTGGCCCGGCAGTCGGCGTCCGCCTTGACCCGCATCCACGTGGCCTCGAGTTCGGGCGGGATGAGGTGGTAGCGATAGCCGCCGGCGGGGACCTGTACGGTCGCGTGCTGCCGCCATTCGCCGCGGCCTTCCGCGTCGGTTTCCAGGGTGAAGGTGACCTCGCGGTCGGCGGTCAAATGGACGCAACTCCTGGCAAATCCGTTAATGAGGTAAGGCACGGAGGGCTGGCCGGCCTCGACCCGGTCCTCGAGCCACGGACCACCCCAGCCGACGGGCGGGCCGCACTCATACAGGTCCTCCACCGTGCCGAACCACAGGTTGGACTGCGGTTGCCCGACGAACGGGTTGCCCTGCATCGAGGTCTCGTCGGTTGCCAGCACCACGCGGCCGTTCCAGTGGCAGAAATCCGGTATGTAGCGCAGGTGCGTGGAGATGGGCCGGATGCCACCCGCGTCGGACGAATCGAACCCCTTCGGGAAGTCCCAGAACATCCCGTGCATGTCCATCATCAGCATGTCCGGGGCGATCTCGCGGATGCGGGGCCACTCGGTGTACCACCCGCCCTCGTGGTCGTAGGTGTGCGTGGCCTTCGGCAGGCGGAAGGTGTGCCATTTGCCGTCGTCCAGGAGTTTGAGGATGACCGAGCGTTCGTCCCAGCCGATGGACCAGACGGGGCTTTCCTCATCGGGCGCGCCGTAGATTCCGCCGGGGCCGGTGACGTCGGTGAACTGCTTCCGCTCGATCACCCGCCACTCACCGCCGTCCCACTCGGCCAGCGCGCCGCCCGCGCCGTTGTTGGCGATGATGAACCGCCCCTGCCCCGTGTAGCCGCCCTTGCCGTGATTGCCGGGCACCGGGCTTTTGAAGAGCTTCTCGACCTCCAGGCTGTGGACGTCCACCTCGAAGATCGCACCCTCCATGTCGAAGTAATACACCTTGTCCGCGGGGTGCTCCATGTGACGGGCGACGGCTGTATGGCGGCCCGGCATCCGGCTGTAGGGGACGACGCGGACGCTACCCGCCGCGTCTATGGCGTAAGGGCCGATGAAGAGTTGCTCCGACTCGCGGTGGATCAACCTGCCGGCCGGCGTGCCGCCGATGCTCTCGGGGTGGATGGTCAGGTTCAGGTCGTCGTCAACGGAGTAGAGCTTGTCGTTGCCGCCGCGCGGTTCGTGCGCGGAGTAGGTGACTAACCACAGCCTGCCTGCCCACGGCACCACGGCGCCTATGCCGCACTCGTCGTGCGCGCGGACGCCGTCCGGCCCCTCGACGGCGTTGAAGGCGGTCAGGTGCGGATACACGCCGCTGATGCAGAGCGGACCCTCCGAGTTCCGGCTTGCTGCGAAGGCGGGGACGACGGCAAGCGACAGGGCAAGGGAGACCAGCAGGATGCTCAGACACGCCACCGATGGTTCCATGATTCTCGTCCTCGGCGTCGGGGAGTTTGTGTTCACGGGAGGAAAGACTACGCCCGGAGGCCCACGCGCGCAAGTGAGGGCGCCTGCCGTTACCATGAGTGTAGATACAATTCTGTGACCGGTTAGCGGGAGAAGGGGATGTCTTTTGTGTTCGTTCGCGCTGTCTGGTTCGTTGTCATAGTGCTCGTGGTGTTCTTTGCGCCCGCCGTGGCGCAGGGGAGAGTCTCGGTCTACGGGCAGGATTACGATTACCTGGAGTCCCTGGCGCAGCAGATCACCGAGAACGCCCAGCCGCCGGAGACGCTGGATGCCTATAAGGCGCTCCGGCCGGAGCTGCGCGAGCAGTGTCTGGACATCCTGGGCCTTAAGCCCCTGCCGGAGAAGACGCCTCTGCAGGTCGAATGGCTCGGGGAACCGGTTGACCTGGGGCCGTGTACCCTGCGCAAGCTGACGTTCTACAGCGCCCCCGAAGTCATCACGCCGTGCTACCTGTTCCTGCCCGCCGAGGCCGACGGGCCGGTGCCGGTCATCCTCTACGTCTGCGGCAGCGCCGGGCAGCGGGCCTACCTGCACCACTCGATCATGTATGCATCCTCGGGCATCGCCTCGCTGGCACTGCCCCAGCGCCCGCAGAACGGCCCCATCTTCGGTGAGAAATATCACTGGTACAGCACCGGCTACCACCCCTGCGGTGTGATGACCTGGGACGCGGTGCGGGCGGTGGACTTCCTGGAGACCATGCCGGAGGTCATTGACGCCGACCGGATCGGGATCACCGGACGCTCTTCCGGCTCCTACAAAAGCTGGTGGGCGGGCGCCGTCGAGCCGCGCATCATGGCCGCTCTGCCGTCCCAGGGCGCCAACACCGCCGCCGGAATGGTCAGCTCCCTCCGCCACAACATCAAGGGCGATCACACCGTGTTTGCCAACAGCTACCTCCGCGATTACCAGGAATACTGGGGCCTGCGCGCCCCGCGCGAACTGCTGCACCAGCACGGCCGACACGACGGGATGAACCGCGACGCGCCGACGATCATGGAGTACATCACCGGCGCCTACGCCCTCTATGATGCCGAGGAGAACGTGGCCTATCAGGAGTTCGTGCAGGGGCACGACGACACCGTCCTGCTCCGTCGGCACAGCTACGAGTTCTTCAACCGCGAACTGCGCGGTGGCGCGGGGCCGGACTTCGAGGACGTCACGCCGGAGGAGGCCAAGGCCCTGCTGGACGGCGTGGACCTCAACCTGCCGTCCATACGCGGCTGGGATGCGGAGAAGGGCCGGAAGTTCTCCCGCATAGATTACGAGGCGGCGTTCGCGCGCCCGACTCCCGGGTGGCGCGTGCAGGATGAGGAGGATTTCAAGGAGTTCAAGGCATCGCTGACGGATGCGTTGCGGACGAAGGTGTTACGGCAGGTCTACCAGAGAGAGCGGAATGCGAATCTCGACGCCGAGAGCGGCGTCCTGACGCTGATGAACGGCGCGCTTCAGCGGCGGATGGCCTTCTACCCGCACGCTTCCGGTCGCGCGCCCGTGGTCCTGATGCTGCAACTGCCCCAGGGGGATACCTTTCCCGGACCCGGAGTCCAGGCCGCAAGGGCCGCAGCGGCGGAGGCGGGTTGCGCCCTGGCCGTCCTGGAGCCCGCCGGCGGGGGCAGTCCCGCTCACGTGCGGCAGAGGTATGCGGAGAAATGGGCCTCGCGCGAGGGCCGGGTCTACGAGGACATCTGGAACTATCCCAACACGCACCGCATGGCGGCCGTCGCAGGGCACACGCTCTGCTCCATGCGCATCCAGGACGCCCTGGCGGCGGTCGAGGCGTTGAGGGCGCAGGAATCGGTGGACCCGGACCGCATCTACGTTTGGGGCAAAGGCCCGCTCGCCGTGCCTGCGCTTTATGCCGCGGCGGTGGACGAGCGGACGGCCGGCGTGCTGCTGGAAGAGGCGCCTGACACTCACGCGAAGGACGAGGCCGCCCAGACGGGCCTCCTGCAGATCCGCGTCCACGCCGACCTCCCGCAGGCAGGGGGAGTGGTCTATCCGCGCCCCGCGACCCTCATACGGGAAGAAATGGGCGGTTGGGAGTGGACGGCGGCACTTTACGAGGCGCTGGGCCGGCCGTCGTGTTTCCGCCGTTGCGAACCGGGAGCCGGGGCGGTTAGCGAAGCTCTGGCAGGGCTGACGCAGTAGGTGTGTGCCGGTCTGGGGCAGCGCGAGCACGGGCACTTGAAGAACGGGGGGCAGTCTCTCCGGGACCCGCCTGTGTGAGTGATTTGGGTGCCGTATGCTCTGTTTGCTTCCTCCGTTTGAATCGCCCCTCGCGGGGCTCTGTTCTGGTTTCTGGCTGTTGACCCACGGCCCTGCGGGCCTAACGACCTGATGCCTGCAACACTCCAAGGCCCGTGCCGTTAGCCCGCTGAGCGGGCGCCTCACTGTTAGCCCAGGGCGCCGCGTGCCGACAGGCGCGCAAGCCCTGGGTTCAGAGCCAAAAGAGAACACAGAGCCCCATGGGGGCGATTCAACGCCGAGGCGCAAAAGCACGGGCGCAACGTCTGAATTGCCCGCCTGTCGGCGGGCTCCTGGATGGTT
The DNA here is from genome assembly GCA_964448935.1 of uncultured candidatus Brocadiaceae bacterium. GTDB lineage: Bacteria > Planctomycetota > Brocadiia > SM23-32 > SM23-32 > CAYVBE01. The sequence continues at coordinate 3,793 of CAYVBE010000111.1, read as the reverse complement.
GGGCCAACGCTTCCCAGGGCTCACCCGCTTCGCCGGGTCGCCTTGGGCTAACCTTGATTCGCCCGCCCGGTAGCGGGCTCTACCGGCAGAACGATCGGCCCTTTCTGGCCGCCTCACCCGGCGCGGCTTCGCTCGAGCACTTCGGTCAGGTCGGTGACGATCCTGTCCCGCTCGTCGTCGGAGAAGGTCAGTATCTCCTGCAGCGCTTCGCCGATGTGCGGGATGTATTTCTCGATGTACTCCCTCTTGCGCTTTTCCTCGGCGCGCCGTTTCTTGCGTCGCAGGAAACGCCGCAGCTCCCGCGCGCACTCCTGCAGCGCCAGGGTGACCTCTTTCTTGATCTCCGGGTAATCGGCCACCGCTTCCTTGCTCTCGCTGGTGAACGGCACCCAGGGGCTGGCCACGTGGATGAAGAACAGCACCGGCCCGGTCGGCACGTTGCCGCCGGACTGGTCCAGGCCGTACTGCCGCCAGTTGGTCTCCGCGACGGCGCGGGTCATCACGCAGGCGCCGCTGCTGTAGAGCAGGGGCACGCGGTTGGCGAAGCGCATGACCTTCGCCGAGGTGTCCGGCTTGATCTCGCCGCCGTAGGCCACGCCCGCTTCCACCACGAAGGGTATGCCGCGATAGACGGCCGGCTTGCGGGTGACGGAGGTGTAGAATTTCGCCTCGTGCTCCTTGCGCATGCCGGCCTCGATCAACTCCTGGCCGATGGGGCAGATGCAGTCCATGGGCGGCCGCCGCAGCTTGGTCTCGCGCATGGCCTTCAGCAGTTCCTCGGCCTCTTTCTGGGCCACGCGCTTGGGGCGGGCGTTCTCGTAGATGCCGGCCCGCTCACAGATCTCCAGGGAGGCGCGCTTGCTGACGCGGCAGAAGTCGTTGCGCAGGAAGGTCTGCAGCTTGTAGCTCTTCGTCTCGTGCAGCATCTTGATCAGCGTGCCCAACTCGATCCCGTAGGGGTGCGGCTTGATCTCCTCGGGCTCCGGGGGCAGCTCCTCGGTCACGCGCTCGAAGTGCTGCTCGACGCCGTCCGGCGCCACGTAGTGCAGCGTGGCGTGGGGGTTGGCCGTGGCGGTCTCCTCCAGGTATTCGTCCACGCTCCACTTGCCCCGCTGGAAGGTCCCCTCCAGCTCGATCTCCACCTGGGTCCCGCGCCCGCCTTCCCATTCGACCTCGCGCTCGCGCACGATCTTCGGCTCGTTGTCCTTGGTGTTGACGATCACCTGGTAGTACTGCGCCGGGGCGTCGGGGTCCGTCCTGCTGGTGATCGTTACGGGCTTGCCCGTGGTGAGGTGGCCGTACATGCCGGCCGCGCTGATGCCGATTCCCTGCTGGCCGCGGCTCATCTTCAGGCGGTGGAACTTGCTGCCGTAGAGGAGTTTGCCGAAGATGCGCGGAATCTGCTTCTTGACGATGCCGGGCCCGTTGTCCCGCACCTGCACCCGGAAGCGGTCTTCGCTGCCGTTCTGGGCTATCTCGACCCATATCTCCGGCAACACCCCGGTGTCCTCGCAGGCATCCAGCGCATTGTCCACCCCCTCCTTGACGGTTGTCAGCAGGGCGCGCTTCGGGTTGTCGAACCCCAGCAGGTGCCGGTTCTTGGTGAAGAACTCGCTGATGCTGATCTCCCGCTGCTGCAGGGCCAGCTCGGCGGCGCTCAGACCTTTACGCGAAGTGTCGGAATCTTTTTTGGCCATATTTCCTCGTTCCTCGTGCCTTGCATATTGATCGGCCCATCGTACCGGCCCGTGCGGCGCGGCCGGCGGCTGCCGATCGTTGCTGTTAATGTCTCAACCCGTTTGCCTCGCGGCAGATACGGACCGGGCACCGGACGGGCCGGTTCCGGGCTCCCGGAAGGCCGTTCCGGCCCCACGCACAGGATACCCGAAGGGGTCGGGTGATTTCAATCTCTCCGCCTTGAATCAAGCGTGCCGATTCGCCTTTGATGTACATGGAGCCGACCCGGCGAGGTGGGTCTCCGTGCTCGCGTGCCATCGCGGAAGAAAGGCGGTCCATCGTTGAGGAAGATAATCGTTATCAACCAGAAGGGCGGCGTGGGCAAAACGACCACCGTGGCCAACCTGGGCGCCGCTCTGGCCGAGCTGGAGCGCCAGGTGCTGCTGGTGGACGCCGACCCCCAGGCCAATCTGTCGCTCCACTTCGGGGCCGAACTGGCCGAGGGAGAGCCCTCGCTCTATACCCTGGTGCGGGCCGAGGACGGGCCGGAGGACGTCATCCGCCACACCGCCGTGCCGGGGCTCAAGCTGATTCCGGCCAGCATTGACCTGGCCGGGCTGGGCGTCGAGCTGTCGGACACGCCCGACCGGCTGCTGGCCATGCGCCGCTCCCTGCAAGACCTGCCGGATTCCTACGATTACATGCTCATAGACTCCCCGCCCTCGCTCGGTATCCTCACGCTGAACGCCGTCTGCGCGGTCGAGGAGGTCTTCATCCCGCTGCAGACCGAATTCTTCGCCCTTCAGGGGCTGGGCAAGCTGCTGCGCACCCTGGGCCGGGTCAAGCGCGCGGCCAACAGGTCCCTGCGCGTGACCGGTGTGGTGGCCTGCAAGCACGACGCGCGCACCTGCCTGGGCAAGGAGATACTGGATGACATCCACAGCCACTTCGGCAGGCGGGTGTTCGAGACCATCGTGCGGCAGAACGTGCGCCTGGCCGAGGCGCCGGGTTTCGGCCTGCCCATCACGGAATACGACCCCGAGTGCCACGGTGCGAAGGACTACCGCGCCCTCGCCCGCGAGGTGGTGGCCATGGAAAAGGTGGGCGCCCGACCCGCCGCAAAGGCCGGATGACCCGCGTATGCTACCGATGCGATAGGAAGCGAGACCACAGCAGGTGAACCAGCCAGACGCCAGAGAGTCCGACGGCAGGGCCGAGGACGCGGCCGACCAGCCGGCCCTGAAGGTCAAAAAACCCCGCGTCCGGGCCGGGGCGCTGTTTCAGCCGGAGAGCGACTCCTCGGACGCCGCCGAGACCGGGGAGGGCGAGAAGGAAGCAAAAGAGAAATCCGCCAAAGTCGTCATCCCACCCCTCGAAGGCCGCTACCCCTACGCCACCCACGCCCCGCCGCCGCCCGAATCCGACGAGCAGGGCGGCAAGAAGCCGGGCGCCGGCACCCCCTCCGAGCGGGAGATATCCACCGGCTTCGTCCTCGGCGTCGCCCTCATCGTGGTGGCGCTGGCGGCCGGCATCTTCATAGCCGGCCTGCGCAAAAAAGTCAGCCGCCTCGAATCCCGCGTCGAGCGCCTGGAACAGATCATCGAGGCCGGTAACCCCGGCTGAAACGGCGCCCGCAGGCAAAGCTTGTGACAACCATACTCTGCGCCTTTCAGGCGAAACGGCCCGAACCGCGGCTCCCGAATGCACCCGTTTTCCCCGCCGGGGAGACACCCGTTTCTGCGCTTTAGCGTGGGCAGGCGAGAAGGTTCGCAGACTGCCCCACCTGCCGCATCTGAACTTGATACGTGCGAAGCACGAATTTCGCCCTGCAAGGGCGAGACATAAGAGCCCAGGGCAAAGCCCAAAGGGCGTCGCCCTGGGTAAGAACGCAGAAAGAAAATTGAGCCCTGAAGGGGCGGAATACCAGCAGTAGGACACGCGTCATTCATTGTACGCGAGTGTCCCCATGCCGCGTGTTCACCACGGCTACGAGGAGGGCCACCGAGGCGGGTTCCGCCCCTTCAGGGCTCAGAATTGGAGCGGCCACGGTTCCCGGGGCGACGCCCTGCGGGCTCTGCCCCGGGCTGTTATGTTTTGCGCCTTTCAGGCGAAACGG